>JAITLC010000039.1 GCA_031278095.1 Treponema sp. | reverse complement strand
CGCGTATTCGGGCGGGAGGGGGGTGTTTTGCTGTACTTCCATACATACAACCTTGAAAAGACATCTCATCGCCGCAGGGCGATGCGCAAGCCGCCAGGCGGCATCGTACCGGTAATTTTCCGCGTCCGCGAGCCAAAGATACGCCCGCGTCAACCGCGTAACAAATATAAGGTAACATACGGGAGCGGTCAAGACGGACGGGGTGTTTTGCCGCCTTCGCCGTCTCCTTCCAGATAAAAGGCCATTGTTATACCCGGGGGCTGTACCTCTAAGCCTGAGATGGTCCCCGGTAGACGGCTTTCATGCCGGACAGGTCAATATCCCATTCGGGCGTTGCCTTTGTTGCGGGACGGGGACGGACAAAGAGACGATAATATAATCGCACAAAAAATGAACCTCCTCGCCCTAAAGGGCGAAGTATCGTGTAAGCGTTGCATCGTTTACGAGCTTCGTTCTGCAAAGAAATTATTTAACTGTGGGGTCTACTGCCGCTTTTTTTGGCAGCGTTGCCGATTCTAACCGCCCTGAAGTTCCCCCGCGCAAGCGGGTTCTTGGGTACATACCCCGATTCGAAGATTAGTTTACAACTTTTTTAAACGGTAATAATTTTAACCGAGGCAAGCAGCAACCGCATGGTTTTATCATGGCTTCGGGGTATGGATCCTCGCCTTCCAATCAGGTGAGCCTGTTCAAAACCCGGTTGGTTTTGAACAGGCTCAGGTAGCCGCGGGTTTCTCCGCCGCGGCAATTACCGGCAGGCTCTTCTTGCCGTGCTTTACCGCAGCCCTGCAGGTCTTGCAGATCTTAATCTTTACTCCGCCGGCATCCTGTTCATAGAGAATCTTTACATTAGTCCTCTTGCAAACCGGGCATTCTCCCCGGCCATGGAAAGCCAGTTCCCGGATACCTTTTCCTCTGTGCGCTTTTGACATGGCTTCCCCTTACTCCGCAGCCTTTACTTTGGCTTTATCAGATGTTGTTTTGCCCTTCTTTTCAGGCTTATCGGCCTTCTTTTCCTTCTTGCCCGGCTTGGTGCCGGTGTCAAGCTTGTAATCCACCAATTCAAGGATCACCACTTCTGCGGCGTCTCCCTGACGTTCACCCAGTTTGATGATCCGGGTATAACCGCCTTTTCTTTCCTGCATCCTCTTGGCAATATCATTAAAAAGCTTTGCAACGATCCCTTCATCAAAAAGCCTGGCGGAAACAATACGCCGGTTATGAACCGAATCCACTTTTGCCCTGGTAATAAGTTTTTCCGCAGCCCGCCGGATCTCCAAAGCCTTGGCCTTGGTAGTCCGTATCCGTTCATGCCGGAAGAGACTGGTCACCATGCTGCGTTTCAATGCCTTTCTGTGGGCCTGATCCCTGTCGAGGGGATTAAAGCCGTTTCTATGCTTCATCTTCTACTTCCTTTTGGGGCGTACTCTTGGCTACATTCCGGAGAGCGCTGTAATCGGTTATCCCCAAACCTAAATTCCACTCCAACAGTTTCTCCTTTATCTCCTGAAGGGATTTCTTGCCGAAATTACGGGTTTTTGCAATATCATCCTCGGTTTTCCGTGTAAGTTCACCGATGGTTTTTATGTTTGCATTCTTGAGACAGTTGGAAGAGCGGACTGAAAGTTCCAGTTCTTCCACCGGCATGTTAAGAATCCGGCGGATGGTTTCATCCATATCCTCATTGCCGTTATCTTCGGCATACTCATTTTCCTTGAAGTTGATAAATACCGAAAAATGATCCTTTGCAATCTTTGCGGCCTCCGCCAGTGCGTCATCAGGCCTCACCGTGCCGTCTGTCCACACCTCAAGCACCAGCTTGTCATAATCACTCCGCTGGCCTACCCGGGTGGGCTCCACAGCAAACTTCACCTTCTTTACCGGAGAAAAGATGGCGTCCATGGGGATGGTGTTAAGCTCTTCGAGATATTTCTCATTTGACTCTGAAGGAACATAACCGCGGCCCAGATCTATCTGAACCTCAAAATCCATTTTTGCATTATCCATCAGGGTCATGATGTGCTGACCGGTACTAAAAACCTCTACCTGGCCCGTCTTTGCAAAATCGTCGCTCTTTATCTCTCGCTTACCTGACCATTCATACATCACGGTGAGCTGATCCTGATCCTCGGCAAGCTTAAGCCGTATCTGCTTTAAATTATTGATAACTTCAAGTGTGTCTTCCACGATGTTGGGAATGGTTTCAAACTCACTGGAGATATTGTGAGCATTCCCATCTGCATCATAGGAAGTTATCTTGATTCCTGTGATTGCATAACCCTGGATCGAGGAAAGAAGAACCCTGCGCAGTGTATTGCCTATTGTCGTGCCATACCCCGGTTCGAAGGGAGCGGCAAAAAATTTACAGTAGTTCGGTTTTAATTCACTATGATTGAATGTAATGCCGCCTGGTCGCTTAAATCCTTTCAGAAGGTTCTTACGGGCCATGAATACTCCTTCTTAGTTATTTAGAGTCTGTCTATAATGCAGACACATCATAAATAGACCGCTTTATAAAGCGTCCTGTCCATAAAGTAACCGGTTGTATGGACAGGCACTATTTAGAGTAAAACTCAACAATCATCTGTTCCTTAATATCCGCCAAATCTGTAATATCACTACGGCGGGGGGAAACAAGGAACTTTCCTTTCATTCCGTCAGGATCAAGCTGAAGCCAGGGCATGACCCCGGACTTGCCGAATTCCTTGAGTGCGTCTTTAATTATCACCATATTTTTACTCTTCCCGGTAATGGCGATCTCATCCTCGGGCCGTACCAGATAGGAAGGTATCGTTACCCGCTTGCCGTTCACCGACACATGACCGTGAAGAACGAGTTGCCTGGCCTGACTCCTGCTGGATGCAAAACGGAGACGGTAGACCACATTATCAAGCCGCTTTTCCAGCATTACAAACAGATTTTCACCGGTAATACCGCTCATCCGGAGTGCCCGTTCAAAGAAAAGACTAAACTGTTTTTCCTGTATGCCGTAAATCCGCCGAAGCTTCTGCTTTTCGCGGAGCTGCATACCATAATCGGAACGCTTGCCTGCCCGTCCCTTGGGATCTTTCCCCGGCGCAGGGCGTTTCTTGTTGATGGGGCACTTATCACTCTTACAACGATCCCCTTTCAACATCAACTTTTTCTGCTCAGCCCGGCATAGACGGCAAACCGGTCCGGTATAACGTGCCATATATTCTCCCTTTACTGTACAATAAAGTCGCTCAGAAACTTCAGTTTCTGAACAAATTCCTTATAAAAAACCGACTTGCAGGCTAACCAACCGGGTTATCGAACAAGTCCAATGCCGCTATATGCGGCGGGTTTTCCGCGGCCTGCAGCCGTTATGGGGTATCGGAGTTACGTCATTTATTGACTTTACCTTGATACCCAGAGCGCCCAGTTGGCGGATAGCCGACTCACGACCGATGCCGGGCCCTTTAACATACACATGAACTTCCCTCAGCCCCACCTGCATAGCCTTCTGCGCCGCAGTTTCGGTAACCGACTGTGCCGCAAAGGGCGTCGATTTCTTGGCCCCGCGGAAATTGAGCTGGCCGGAACTAGCCCAGGAAACAGCATTCCCCATAAGATCGGTGATGGTTACAATCGTATTATTGAAGGTTGCCTGGATATACACGTTTCCCTCATAAACAGACTTTTTTTCCTTGCGTTTCTTCGTATTACCAGCCACTTATTCCCCCTACTTCTTCTTCCCGGCTACGGTCTTCTTTTTGCCCTTTCGGGTACGGGCATTGGTTCTGGTTCGTTGACCCCTGAGAGGCAGACCCTTGCGGTGCCTGAGCCCCCGGTAACAGCCGATATCCATAAGCCTCTTGATATTCAAGGCAATTTCGGTACGAAGCCGGCCTTCAACCTTGTAATCCCCTTCGATAATGTTCCGCAGCTCATTAAGTTCTTCCTGCGAAAGATCGTTGATCAACCTCATCGGATCAATCTTTGTCTTTGCGCAGATCTCATCGGCGCTGGATCTGCCAATCCCATAAATATAGGTTAAGGCTATATTTACATGCTTATTCGGAAGGTCAATTCCTACAAGACGAGCCATATTCTCTTACCCCTGCCTCTGTTTGTGCTTAGGATTCTGGCAAATAATACGGACTATGCCATTCCGCTTGATAACCTTGCACTTGTCACAAATCGGTTTTACACTGGTACGGACTTTCATCCCCTGCTCCTTGAACATTTTATCGCCTGAAAAAGACGATCATTTATTAAAACGAATTTCTTTCATTTCGTCAATCTACAAATTCCGGCCCTTCAGCCTGCCCCTCTTTGTCAAACCCTCATGGTGATGCATCTTGAGGAGGCCCTCCACCTGGCTCATGGTATCCAGATCCACGCCCACCAGGATGAGGAGCGAGGTGCCGCCCATCAAATAAGAAATGGAAGACGGAAAGTTGAAAGCCCACTGGATAAAAGTCGGTATAACCGCAATTAAGGCCAGGTAGAGGGAACCGGGCAGTACGATACGGTTGAGGATCTTGGTCAGATATTCTTCAATCTTCTCACTCCTGATCCCCGGGATGGAACCGCCGTTTTCCCTGATATTTTTGGCAATTTCAATAGGATTGAGACTCACCTGGGTGTAAAAGTATGCGAAGAAGATGATAAGAAGTACATAAAGTACATTGTACAATGCGCCGCGGGGACTCAAAACACGGGAAACCGTATTGAGCCAGGGGATATTGCCTCCAATTGTAGAGGCAATCTGCAGGGGAAAGGTGAGGATCGAGGAAGCAAAAATAACGGGTATAACTCCGGAAGGGTTGATCTTGAAGGGAATGTAGGTATTTTGGGCTCCGTACATCCTCCGGCCCACCACCCGTTTGGCATAATTTACAGGAATTTTCCGCTGCCCCTGCTGTTCAAAGACAACCAGAGCCACTACCGCCACAAACATGATACAGACAACAATAACAAAAACGAGGTTCAAGTCTCCGTTCCGTACCCTGCCCACCAGTTCCCAGACCGCCTGGGGAAGCCGGGCCACGATACCTGCAAAGATCAGGAGGCTGATACCGTTACCGATACCCCGTTTGGTAATCTGTTCCCCTATCCACATAAGGAACATCGTCCCCGTAGTTACCGTCAACATGGCGATGATGGTAAAAGCCACTATGCCAATACTGAGCAGATTATCTACGCTCCGGCTGATACTCTGGGCATACTGGGTTACGGCAAAAGATTGGATAAGACAAACCGCTACCGTACCGATACGCTGGTAACCCTGAATCTTCTTGCGGCCCCCGTCCTCCTGGGATATCTTCTTCAACCTGGGGAAAACGATGAGAAGAAGCTGCATGATGATCGACATGCTGATATACGGCATGATTCCCAGCATGAAAACCGAAAAGTTGGAAAAAGCGCCGCCTGCAAAGAAGTCAAGATAATCGACAATGGGGTTCCCCGAATTCTGCTGGGAAAGAAAATATGCGGAAAGTTCCCGGACATTGATCCCCGGAATGGGAAGCACTGCCCCGACACGGAACACGACCAGCATAAGAGCGGTAAACATGATCCGCTCTCTGAGTTCTTGTACCCTGAAAATACCAACCAATGGATTAGCCATGCACAAACCGCTCCTTGCGGCGTATATAAACCAAATTCTTAAGCTCGCGGCCCGGAGGAACGCAGCATCCTCACCTATTTCTTTTCCGGAGTTTCTGTCTGGATTACGCTGCCTCCGGCTTTTTCGATCTTCTCTCTTGCCGAAGCGGAAACAGCCGCCACCTTAAAGGAAAGAGCCTTGCTTATCTCCCCGTTTCCCAGAATCTTCACAAGTCCGGCTTTCTTTACCAGGCCCTTGCGGATAAGGGAAGCGCTATCTACCGCTTCGGAAGCTTCATAGTGACTATCAATTTCATCGAGATTTACTATCTGATACTCCTTCTTGAAAGGATAATTTGTAAAACCCCGTTGAGCCAAACGCCGGTAGAGAGGCATCTGGCCGCCTTCAAAACCTGCATAGGTCTTGCCGCCGGAACGGGCCTTCTGGCCCTTGTTTCCCTTACCGGCAGTAGTACCCCGGCCCGAACCCGATCCCCGGCCAAGGATACGTTTCTTTTTATTGGCCCCTTCGGGGGCATGTAAATCAAAATCGTGCATTATAACTCCCTTTCAAACCCGCTAGGAGTTTGAAACTTCCTCCACCGAAACCAAGTGGGAAACAACCTTGAGCATACCCAGAATGGAAGGACTGGCTTCCTGCACCACAGAGGAACCAATCTTACGGAGTCCCAGGGAACGGACTGTAGCCCGCTGCTTGGGGAGACATCCGATGGTACTCCGTATCAGACGAACCCGAATTTGTCCTGCCATCATTAACCCCACATCTCGTTAAGGGATTTCCCCCGGTTCTTTGCCACCGTCTTGGCATCCATCATCCTGCCGATGCAATTGAAGGTTGCCTTGACCACATTGTACTGGCTGGATGCGCCGATGGATTTGGACAGTACATCAGTCACACCGCCGGCCTCCATGATTGCCCGCACCGCACCGCCGGCAATGATCCCTGTTCCGGAACATGCAGGCTTGAGAAGAACACGGGACGCCTTGAAAATTCCGGTGATCTCGTGGGGAATAGTACCGTTCTTTACCGGCAGAACCACCATGTTCCGCTTGGCTTTTTCAATGCTCTTGCGGATCGCTTCGGACACATCGTTAGCCTTGCCAAAACCGAAGCCTACGTTCCCTTTCCGGTCTCCAATAACCGTCAGGGCTGAAAATGAAAAACGGCGTCCTCCCTTCACGACCTTAGCAGTTCTGTTGAGCTTGACCAGCTTTTCAATAAATTCTTTTTCTGCTCCGTCCCGATCCCGGTCACGACCCCGGCTTTCCCTGTCTCTTGAATGTTCCATTCCGCCCCCTAGAACTGGATCCCGGCTTTCCGGGCCCCATCGGCCAACGCTTTTACGAGGCCGTGATATAGATACCCATTCCTGTCAAAAACAACGGTCTTGATGTTTTTCTCAAGCATCCGTTTCCCCATAACTTCGCCCAACTGTCCGGCCCCTTCGGTATTTACCTTGATAGTCCGGAGTTCTTTCTCCAGGGTAGAAGCCGATGCGAGAGTATGACCTCTGGCATCATCAATAACCTGAATATAGAGCGACTTATTGCTCCTCGTTACCGTCATCCGCGGCTTTTCCGCGGTACCGGCAATCCTCTTCCGGATATGCACCCTCCGCTTAAGCCGTTTTCTGTCTTTATCAAGCATTTTCCGCAGCATTAATGTATCTCCCGCAACAAAACCGTCTATACGAAAAGCTGTTCCAAAACCAGCCGGTTTTGGAACACGCTCACGATTCTATCATTTGACGCCTGATTTACCGACCTTACGCCGGATCTTCTCATCATCATACCGGATACCCTTGCCTTTATAGGGTTCGGGAAGCCGGAGCTTCCTAATCTGGGCGGCAAATTCCCCCACCCTCTGTTTGTCCGATCCGCTTATCGATACCTTGCCGGAAGCATCGGCAGCAACGGAGAGGTCATCAGGAATACCTACATAGATATCGCTGGAATAACCCAGGCTCATGGAAAGAAGCTTTCCCTGAACTTCGGCACGGTAGCCGACGCCGGTGATGATCAGCGTCTTGGTGAAACCTGAAGACACGCCGATAACCATGTTGTTGAGGAGATTCCGGTAAAGCCCGTGGAAGGCCACGGTCTGCTTTTCCTCGTTTTCCCTGCTGACAATGATCTCTTCACCCTTGTCTTCAAATTTGATAACCGGATGATACTTTTGGCTCAGTTTTCCCCTGGGGCCTTCAACGGTGATAAGATCACCGGCAAATGTGACCTTTACCCCTTTGGGAACCTTTACCGGAATTTTACCGATACGTGACATACATTTCCTCTCACCAGACGGTACACAGGACTTCTCCGCCGACTTTCCTCTCGGCGGCCTTTTTCCCGGTAGTAACTCCAATCGATGTAGACACAATCAGAGTGCCGTACCCGTTATATACCCTGGGCATATTTTTATAACCCGCATAGACCCGGCGTCCGGGTTTACTTACCCGCTCAATTCCGTGAATAATCGGAACCGTTTCTTCATCATATTTAAGGAAAACCCGGATCACATTGGCGCCGTCCTGGTTCGCCTTCTTGAAGTTCTTGATATACCCTTCAGTCTTCAATATTTTCACAATTTCAAGCTTCAACCGGGAAGTAGGAATATCAACTTTTTCATGCTTGGCCATTCCGGCGTTCCGGATCTTTGTCAGCATGTCAGCCACGGGATCAGAAATGCTCATCCTTTTTCTCCTCCCTTACCAACTTGATTTTGTAACACCGGGAATGAGTCCCTCGCTCGCAAGTTTACGGAAGCAAAGACGGCACATCTGATACTTCCGAAGATATCCCCTGGGGCGGCCGCAGATCCTGCAGCGGTTCACCTTTCTCGTTTTATATTTAGGCGTCCTTAAGGCTTTAATGATCATTGCTTTTCTTGCCATAATGCTCCTCTTTACTTTCTGAACGGCATGCCAAACTTACTCAGGAAGGCCTTGGCCTCTGCATCGGTTTTGGCAGTAGTTACAATGGCGATATTCAATCCCGCCACCCGCTCGATCTTGTCAAAGTCAATCTCCGGGAAGATGATCTGCTCCGTGATACCCATTGAGTAATTCCCATGACCGTCAAAGGCGTTCTGGTTGATACCCCGAAAGTCCTTGACACGGGGAAGGGCAACATTCACGAGCCTGTCCATGAACTCGTACATCATAGCTCCCCGGAGGGTTACCATGGCGCCTATCTCCTGCCCGGCACGGATCTTAAAGTTAGCGATACTCTTCCGCGCCTTTGTCTTCACCGCTTTCTGCCCGGTAATAAGGGTAAGATCATCAATGGCGGCGTCAAGCAGTTTTTTATTTTCCAGCGCCTTACCTACACCCATGCTCACCACGATCTTTACCAGCCTGGGAGTCTGCATCGGCGAAGAATAACCCAATTCCTTGAACAGGTCCGGCGCAATCTGCTCCCGGTAGATCTTTTTAAGTCTCGGTTCGTAACCTTTCATCACAAGGCCTCCCCGCATTTTCTACAGACCCTGACCTTGGAATCCCCCTCAAACTTACAGCCGATCCTGGTGGGTCCGCACTTTTTGCATACGATCATTAAATTGGAAGAATGAATCGCCGCTTCGATCTCGGCAATGCCTCCCCTGTCCTGCTGATTTCGCCGTTTCTGGGCTTTCTTGACAATGTTGATCCCCTCAACCACAATCCGGTCTTTGTCCCGGAGAATCTTGAGAATCCTACCCCGTTTACCTTTGTCCTTTCCGGCGATCACTTCGACGGTGTCTTCTTTTTTCAGTTTAAATTTATGCTGTTTCAATTCTGCCATGATTTACCTCACAAAACCTCGGGAGCCAGGGAAACGATCTTCATAAAGTTCCCCTTTTCACGCAGTTCCCGTGCAACAGGCCCGAAGATACGCTTACCCTTGGGATTCAATGCACTGTCAATAATGACACAGGCATTGTCATCAAACCGGATATACGTACCGTCGGGACGGCGGTATTCTTTATGAGTCCGCACTACTACCGCCTTTTCTACCGTCCCTTTCTTGATGGTAGATGTAGGAAGAGCATCCTTGACCGCTACAACAATAATATCGCCGATGCCGGCATATTTCCTCTTAGAGCCGCCCAACACCTTGATACATTGCACAGTCTTAGCCCCTGAATTGTCGGCGACATTCAGGTAGGTTTCCACCTGGATCATTTTGCATTCACTCCCTATTTGGCCCGTTCAAGGATTTCCGCCAGCTTCCAGCATTTTTCCTTGCTGATAGGCCGGCATTCGATAACCCGGACACGATCGCCAATCCTGGCATCGTTCATCTCATCATGAGCCTTCACTTTCTTGAGCCGCTTTACATACTTTTTATACAGAGGATGCAGGGTGGTTGTTTCAATGACCACGACTATCGTCTTGTCCATCTTGTCGCTTTTTACAATCCCGACAAACTCTTTCTTGCCGCTTTTGGCTTTCTTTTCAATTACCGCTTCTGCCATATCCTGCTCCTACCTGGCCTCTTTCTGTACGGCCTGCTCCTGCGCATGTTCCCGCAGTTCCTGCTGCCGGATAAGCGTATTCAGTCTCGCAATCTGGCGGCGCAACGTACGTTTCTGAAGCGGGTTTTCAACATGGCCGATGACTACCTGGAAACGGAATTCCATATACTTCTTGCTCAGTTCATCCCGCTTGGCCTTCAACTCGGGGAAGCTCAGATTCTTGAAAGAATTTTTCATGCGCGCCTCCCTATGCTCCCAGTTCCATATCGGAACGGGCAACGAATTTGGTCTTGATGGGAAGTTTGGCTCCCGCAAGAACCATAGCCTCCTCGGCTACGGTTCGCTCAATACCGCCCAACTCAAACATCACCGTACCGGGCTTTACAACCGCTACCCAGTACTCCGGAGCGCCTTTTCCCTTACCCATGCGAGTTTCGGCAGGCTTCTTGGAGTAAGGTTTATCAGGGTATATCCTGATCCACACCTTGCCGCCCCGCTTGATATGGCGGTTCAGAGCAATACGAGCCGCCTCTATCTGGCGGTTGGTGATCCACATGCGTTCCATGGCAACCAGGGCAAAATCCCCAAAGGCCACACTGTTACCCCGGGTTGCGTTTCCCGGCATATTTCCCCGTTGAACTTTGCGGTATTTAACACGTTTCGGACTGAGCATCTTAAAACCTCAACTTCCATTAAGCCTTCGCAGGAACACGATCCCGCCGTTTGCGGACAAGAGCGCCTGCGTCTTCCTTCTGTTCCTTGCCGTACTTCATGCCGTTATAGACCCACACTTTTACACCGATGGAACCAAAGGTCGTATGAGCCTCGGCAAAACCATAATCAATATCCGCCCGGAGAGTATGAAGGGGAATACGTCCCTCTTTTGCCTCTTCGGTTCTCGACATTTCCGCCCCGCCAAGGCGGCCGGAAAGCCGTATTTTGACACCCTGAGCGTTGCCCTTCTTGATAGCATTGCTGATCGCCTGCTTCATGGTTCGCCTGAAACTGGACCGGGCCAAAAGCTGCCTGGAAATATTCTGGGCGATAATCTGGGCATTATTGTCCGCATTGCGGACTTCCTTGATCTTTATCTGAATTTTCTTTTGAGGAGAATTCTCCACTTTTTTGGAATACTTTGAGGGAACGGAAATATATTTCTGTAATTCCGAACCGATCTTTTCGATATTGGCGCCTTTGGAGCCGATGATCACGCCGGGCCTGGAAGTATGGATCGTAATGGTGATCCTCTGGGGATGCCGGATAATTTCCAGCTCCGCAATATCGGCGCCCTTGGTTTCAGGCATGGTCATGATGAATGTCCTGAGCCTGAGATCCTCATGAAGGGTATTGGCATACTCTTTGGGATCCACATACCACCGGGAACCCCAGGTCTTGTTAATGCCGATCCGTAATCCAATAGGATTTACTTTCTGTCCCACCTTATTCCCCCACCTTACCGGTTTCTTCTACTACTACCGTGATATGACACAGTCTTTTAAGGAGCATATCCGCCCTGCCCCGTGCCCTGAACCAGATCCGCTTCATTCTGGGGCCTTCATCGATAAAAATATTCTTTACATAGAGCATGTCTTCCGCAAGCTGCTTGTTGCCGCTCAGGGCATTGGACGCCGCCGACTTTACCGTCTTCCGGATCAGGCGGGCGCCCTTATGGGGCATGTTTTCCAGAATCGCCATTGCCTCCGGATAGGGCTTGCGCCGGATAAGATCCGCCACCGGCCTGATCTTGAAGGGGGAGGTAATGATGAATTTACTTACCGCTCTATAACCGCTTTTCTTTTCCATGACGTATCCTACTTTCCAGCCTTCTTGTCGGAACCAGCATGTCCCCGGAAGATACGAGTAGGCGAAAATTCGCCAAGCTTGTGACCGACCAAATTTTCCGTAATGTACACAGGTACCCAGGCTTTTCCGTTGTACACAGAAATTGTTCCGCCGACCATCTCGGGAATGATTGTGGAACAACGGGAATAGGTTTTAATCATCTTCCTGTCCCCGGACTTACTGACTTCCAGTACTTTTTTATAAAGGCTCTTCTCGATAAAAGGACCTTTCTTGATGGACCTTGACACCAATAACTCCTCTAAAAAGCGGCGGCATTGCCGCTTAGGTTAATCGAAACGGAACAAAGTTCCGCATAACTCCTCTAAAAAACGGCGGCATTGCCGCTTAGGTTAATTGTAACTCCCTTGAACTTGTTCCAAAAGCTGAAGTTTTGGAACAGCCTCCCTTATTTCTTCTTTCCCCGGCTGACAATAAACCGGGAGGAAGGCTTATGCTTCTTTCTGGTCTTATATCCCTTTGTCGGCTGCCCCCAGGGGGTAACCGGATGAATACCCTTGCTCTTACCTTCACCGCCTCCGTGCGGGTGATCCACCGGATTCATCGCCATACCGCGTACCGTAGGGCGCACACCCATCCAGCGCTTGCGGCCTGCCTTGCCGATGACCACATTCATGTGATCCTCGTTACCCACCACGCCAATGGCGGCATAGCATTTCTTGAAAACCATGCGCATCTCTCCGGAGGGGAGCTTGAGGGTAACATAGCCGCCTTCTTTTGCGGCGATCAGGGCGCCCGAACCGGCCGAACGAACTATCTGACCGCCCCGGCCCAGGGTAAGTTCGATATTATGAACCGTAAAGCCCAGCGGAATCCGCTCCAGAGGCAGGGCATTCCCCGGCTCTATGGGGGCTTCGGGACCGGAGACAATGGTAGTACCTACCTGAAGCCCCTTGGGAGCGATGATATAACGCTTTTCTCCATCCGCATAATTGATAAGGGCAATATTGGCGCTGCGGTTGGGATCGTATTCAATGGCGGCAACCTTGCCGGGAACGCCAATCTTGTCCCGCTTAAAGTCAACAATCCGGTAACGGCGCTTATGTCCGCCGCCCTTGTGCCGAACGCTGATCCTTCCGTTCCAGTCCCTGCCCGCCCGTTCAGCCCTGCCCGAAACGAGGTTCTTTTCCGGCTTTATACCCTTGGTAAGTTCCGAAAAATCGAGACTCGCCCACTGCCGCATACCGGGCGTTACCGGTTTGTATGTTTTAATACCCATTTAGATTCCCCTATACACCCTCAAAGAGGCTGATTTTTTCATCTTTCGGCAGACGGACTATCGCCTTCTTCCAAGAAGCCGTGTAACCCGCCCTGCTGCGCTGGCGCTTGGGCTTGCCCCCCACATTCATGACGGTACAGGAAATGGGATGCACATTGAAAAGCCGCCTGACGGCTTCCATTATTTGAATCTTGTTGGCCCGGGGATCCACCCGGAAGACATACTTACCTTCTTCACGGAGGAGGTTTGCCTTCTCGGAAAGTACCGGCCGTATCAGAATCTGATCATAGTTCTGCATCATTCAGCCTCCCCGGCGGAACCGTAAAATTCACTAAGATTTTTGGCTGCCGTTTCCAGCATCAAAATCTGCCGGCCATAGAAGAGGTCATGAGCCCGCAGACGGTTATAGGAAAGGAAATGCAGCCAGGGAATATTGGCTCCCGCCCGCTTCAACCGGGGATCATTATCCTTGAGGATGATAACCGTCCGTTCCTCCTTTGCCAAATTTTTAAGGATTCCCGCAAGATCTTTGGTCTTACCGGATTCCACAGTAAAATCTTCAACGATTTTTAAGGTATCGCTCTGGGCCTTGAGACTCAGGATAGTCTTCATTGCC
Organism: Treponema sp.; assembly: GCA_031278095.1. Taxonomy (GTDB): domain Bacteria; phylum Spirochaetota; class Spirochaetia; order Treponematales; family Breznakiellaceae; genus JAIRNJ01. The sequence goes on along the minus strand of JAITLC010000039.1, from coordinate 21,340 downwards.
AGTCGCTTCATTTTTTTCGGGATTGAATATGAAAAATCGCGGGGCTTTGGCCCGAATACAACACCGCCGCCTACCAGAACCGGAGACTTTTTATCGCCGCGGCGGGCCCGGCCCGTACCCTTCTGCTTGTAGGGCTTGGCATTGGAACCATGAACCTCTCCGCGATCTTTGGTACAGGCATTTCCCTGCCGTTTGTTGGCCAGTTCGTTGGTGATGGCATACCAGATAACATCATCGTTAACCGGAAGTCCAAAAACATCGTCATCCAGCTCAATACTGCGAAGCTCTACGCCTTGCACCGAATATACTTTACCGTTCATTGCTTTCCCCATTCTTCCTGAAACTACTTCTTTATGGCGGAACGTACAAAGAGCAGTCCCTTATTGATACCCGGTACAGCGCCGCGAACCATCATGAGATGCTTTTCCGGATCAATATTTACCACCCTGAGACTCAAAACCGTAACTTTTTCCCGCCCCATCCGGCCGGGAAGCTTTACATTCTTGAAGGTCCGGTGAGGATAGGTAGACTGTCCGGTAGAACCGGGTTCCCGGTGGAATTTGGAACCATGGGTATGGCGGCCGCCGGCGAAACCCCAGCGCTTCATGACGCCCTGGAAGCCCTTACCCTTGGAAACTCCGGAGACATCCACATAACGGACACCGTCAAACACCTCGATTCCCAGAGAATCGCCTACCTCGGCTTCCTTTTCAAAATCCCGAAGTTCCCGGATATGCTTCTTGGGCGCTATGTTCTCGGGGAACTGCCCTCCATAAGGCTTGGTTACCAGGTTTTTCTTCATGTCGTCAATTCCGACAACCAGGGCCTTATAACCATCTTTCTCAACTGTTTTCCGGGCAATAACCACATTGGGATCGAAACGCAATACCGTTACCGGTATCAGATTCCCCATCTCATCAAAGATCTGAGTCATTCCCACTTTTTTGGCCACGAGACCTAACATCGCACAACCCCACTGTATAGCACGTTATCGCAAGCCTGCCGGCAAACGAACCGTCTACTTGAAAATTCTACTGTTTTATTTCAACATCCACCCCTGCAGGAAGCTCCAGCTTCATCAGGGAATCCATCACTTCCGGTGAGGGATTAATAATATCAATCAAACGTTTATGTGTCCGCATCTCGAACTGTTCGCGGGCCTTCTTGTTCACATGGGGTGAACGAAGTACCGTAACCTTGTTTATGCGAGTAGGCAGCGGGATAGGACCGGTTACCTGGGCCCCCGCTTTCTGAACCGTTTGAACAATAGATTTCGCGCTTTGGTCGATCAGCTCCACATCGAAGCCTCTTAACCTAACCCGAATGCGCTCCTTAGCCATCATTCCTCCAGAAAAAGGCAATGAGCCCTCGGAAACCTCAGACTCATTGTTCTACAACACACTATTCGATAATTTCAACTACCTGGCCGGAGGCAACGGTCTTTCCGCCTTCGCGGATAGCGAAGCGGAGACCTCTCTCCATGGCTATGGGGTGGATCAGTTCACCAAAGATCTCGGTATTATCCCCGGGCATAACCATTTCCTTCCCCTCGGGAAGTTTAACCGTACCGGTAATATCGGTAGTCCGGAAATAAAACTGAGGCCGGTAACCGGTAAAGAAGGGAGTCTTCCGGCCGCCTTCGTCCTGGGAGAGGCAGTAGATCTGACCCTTGAACTTGGAATGGGGAGTAATGGAACCGGGCTTGGCAAGTACCTGGCCTCTTTCCACTTCCTTCTTTTCAACACCGCGGAGCAAAGTACCGACGTTATCGCCGGCCTGTACTTCGTCAAGGATCTTGTTGAACATTTCCATTCCGGTAACAACCGTCTTCTTGGTGGGTTTGATACCGACGATTTCAACTTCTTCGTTCAGCTTCAGGATACCGCGTTCCACCTTGCCGGTAACGACGGTGCCGCGGCCGGAGATGGTAAATACGTCTTCAATGGGCATAATGAAGGGCTTATCAGCATCACGCACGGGATCGGGGAAGTAGCTGTCCATGGCGTCAAGCAGTTCCTGGACACACTTGGAATTATCAGTCTCTTCGCCCCTGTTGAGGTCTTCCATTGCCTTGAATGCAGAACCCTTGATGATGGGGATTTCGTCACCGGGGAAACCGTTGGCGTTGAGTACATCCTTAATTTCCTCTTCTACGAGCTCGAGGAGTTCAGGATCATCAACCAAATCTACCTTGTTGAGGAAAACGATCATGTTGGGAACTCCCACCTGCCTTGCCAGAATAATATGCTCACGCGTCTGGGGCATGACCGAATCGGGGGCCGAAACCACCAGTACAGCGCCGTCCATCTGAGCAGCGCCCGTGATCATGTTTTTTATGTAATCGGCATGACCGGGGCAGTCTATGTGGGCATAATGACGTTTCTCGGACTGATACTCCAGGTGCCGGGTATTAATAGTAATACCGCGGGCCTTCTCTTCCGGCGCATTATCAATATCGTCGAATTTCATAACCTTATCGCCGTACTTCTTACCGCAATACATGGTAATAGCAGCGGAAAGGGTGGTTTTCCCATGGTCAACGTGACCAATGGTCCCGACATTCATGTGGATTTTAGTTCTATTGAACTTATCCTTTGCCATTGTGTCCTCCTTGCATTAATGGGCACAGTAAAAATCAATGCAAAATAATCCGGTCTAAAACCAAAAAGGCTCTAAACCGGTACGCGTCCGAATAACATTCAGACAAAAAGCAATGTCATAATTGAAATACATGGATTAACAAACGGAAAATGAAGAAAGCGGAAATGCTTATCGTTCAAGAATCCGTCCCGTTCCACCTATCCCATCCGCACACACCGATGATTGGTTTGGATCAAAGCCGGCGCAGATTAAAAACCGGCGCCGGCCCGGAGACATTCATGGAATGTCCCGCGAGACCTTGCTGCGCTTACAAAACCAAGCCGAAAGGCTTTCCATTTGAAACTATGTCCCGTACACCTCCCGGCATTGCCGCAGCATATATCCGGCAGGGCAACTCGAGCCCGAAAAACCGGATATCTATTTCAAAAACCATCAAGCCCCAAAGGGCATTCCAGATACTTGAACTTGTTCCGAAACCAGCCGGATTTTGGAACACTATATACTTTACACCATAAAAAAAATCTTGTCAATAACGAACTGCAAAAACCTCCGGTTTCTGTCAAAGTAAAACTCCGGGGGAGTTTTACTTCTACCACTTATAATGGGCAAAGGCCTTGTTGGCTTCCGCCATCTTGTGGGTATCTTCCTTCTTCTTGAAAGCGGAACCCGTATTGTTAAAGGCGTCAAGGAGTTCCGCGGCAAGCCGGTCTCCCATGCCGTGGCCGGAACGGGCCCTGGCGGCGTTGATAATCCACCGCATGCCTAAAGCTTCCCGCCTGGATTCCCGAATTTCCACCGGCACCTGATAGGTAGCGCCGCCCACCCGGCGGCTCTTTACCTCTATGACAGGCTTTACATTATCGAGCGCCTTGAGGAATACCTCCAGCGGCTCTTTTTCGGTCTTCTGTTGAAGAATCCCCAGGGCGTCATGCACGATTCTGAGGCTTACGGAACGCTTACCTTCCCACATCATGCGGTTAACAAATTTGGAAACTACAACGCTGTTATACCTGGGATCCGGCGCAATGCCCCGGTCAATGGTCTTCTTTTTACGCCCCATAAATCTCCTCTCTCCTTAAACTAACCATAAAGTTGAACCGGATATGAAACGAAGTTTCATGCCTTTGGCCGTTTGGCGCCGTACTTCGAGCGCCCCCGCTTGCGGTCTTCTACACCCAGGGTATCCTTGGCCCCGCGGATAATATGGTAACGGACACCGGGAAGATCCTTGACACGGCCGCCGCGAACCAGAACCACCGAGTGTTCCTGGAGATTATGCCCGATGCCGGGAATATAGGCGGTTACTTCAGTCCCGTGGGAGAGACGCACACGGGCGACCTTCCGGAGGGCCGAATTGGGTTTCTTGGGGGTCATGGTCATGACACGGGTACATACCCCCCGCTTCTGCGGACAAGACTGGAGGGCAGGCGACTTGGACTTGGAAGAAACCTGCTGTCTCCCGAAACGTACCAACTGGTTAATTGTAGGCATTCCTTAAAAACTCCCTTACAATATCAACACCGGTATACGGCGGATAATAGCAATACACCCGAGACGGTTCCAAAATTTCAGACTGTAGAACCGGCTCGGCCCTCTGTTTTTTTCAGAGAAGGAATTATACCATATCAGAACGGAAAAAAAAGATCAAGAGGCAAGGTTAAAAAAGTGAAAAGAAGGCTATTCTTCATTACGGTTTTTTTGCTCATTCTGGTCACGGAACATGTTTTTTGCCGGGGTAAATCCCAGAATAAAGACAGCCCCCGCAATGCCGGAAGGGAAAAAGCCGAATACAGCCTTACAGGCAGAGAACAGGGTTCCTCCGTACCGGGACTTGAAAAAAATGAAAATGAAGCCCCCATACCCGCAGCCGCCCTCGAAAAGACGGCGCCGAACAGGGCCGAACAGGTGATGAAGGCTCTGGCAAAGGCCTATCCCGACAGGCTCGGCCCGGCGGAATTCCGTGACGGAGACTGGGCTGTCCCAATACGGGGAGACTGGTACTACTATGCGGATGGAAAACTGCTTCCCGGGGAACTTCGGGAAAAGGCCCAGGACTATGACGGCCAACCTTTTTACAACTACCCTGCGGAACTGCCCGCATGGAAGGCGCCGGAACCTGAGGAGGAGGAACGATTCCGGGGTATGGCTGAACGGCGGCGGCGGAACCCTTCCAAACGTTCCCAGCATTTCTTCGATGCGCTTTGGCGGGCTCATAACAAGGAAGAGGCCTGGGACAGAATAAAATCGATTCGTTTTTTGGGTCATACGGTGATGATTCACTATGCCATTTTGGAAGAATTGGCTTTGACTGAGGAGAGAATCCTCTCCGAGTCAAAAACGAACTCCCGCATACGGGCCTGGATTGCCGGCCTTAGTACCCTGGACGGTTGGAACTGGCGGAACATTGCCGATACCCAGAGCCGGAGTTTCCATGCATACGGCGCCGCGCTGGACATCCTCCCCAAAAATTACGGGAGATCCAACACGTACTGGCTCTGGACCGCCCAATGGACTCCGGAATGGTGGACCGTACCCTACGAAAAACGGCTGCATCCTCCGGATGAGGTGGTTAAGGCATTTGAAGCCTACGGCTTCATCTGGGGCGGAAAATGGCTTTTCTACGACACCATGCATTTCGAATTCCGGCCTGAAATTCTGATTCTGAATGGAATTCCCCCGACAGGCATACATTAAGAAGCAAAAAAATCAGCTGATAGTTTATATTTTTTAACCCGGAACAGTTTGTAGGTTCGGTGATAAACGCAGATACTATAAATTTCATGAAAAAGAGCATCACCGAACAGGATATACGCATTTTATTAGGAAAAAATCTGAAACGCCTGCGAGAGATGCACAATATCTCCCAGTTCAGTCTTGCCAACATGACAGGACTGACCAATGCCTTTATCAATGATATTGAAAATTGCAAACGGGGTATATCCGAAAAAACCCTGGCAAAGCTTTCCAGCGCGCTGAATGTGGCCCCCTACCGGTTTTTCCTTCCCGAAAAAATGCCTGACGACAGCTTTTCCGGCTATGTATCGGATTTCAGGGCAAATATTAACATGGTTCTGGGAAATCTGACGGATCTGTATCTGGATAAGGGAAAATAGGTTGAGCTTGTTCATGCCTGTCCTAAAGTTTGTGTAATTGGCCGAGCTGTGATAGAAATACCGAAGGAGCGTACATGGTCAAGAGAGCGAAAAAAGAGAAAGATCGGCTATTGAAGCAGATCGATTTCCGTTTACAGGAAAAATTAGGGCTGCGTTTCGCATAACGTTCCGGCTGTATGCGCTTTTCTGCCTTTCGGCAGACCGGGCCGGTAGGCGGCTCGGGGTTCGGTCGGCTAGGTCACTGCGTTCCCACGCCTCCCTTACCCGCATTTGGGCGGCACGAAACCCTATGGGTTTCTTTATGGCGCCGGGCAAGCGGCTTCAATACCGCCGGGACGTTACAGTCGTGTCTGGACAGCGGTGTCTGTCCATAAGGCCGGTTAGTTTATGAACAGAACTTTGCATTTGCCGGGGTAGCGGAAAAGCCGGAGGCTTTGGAGCGCAGGGGGGCCGGAACGTAAAGGCGTCTGCAAGGGTATGATGGCAGGGAAAGAGGCCCCCCTCAATTGACAGTATTTTACCCTCTATGAGATTATCGAGACACATCTGGAGAACACATGACTGGGTTAATGTCCGAACTGGTGCTTCAAATCGGGATCATTCTTTTTGCCGTGAGGCTGGGAGGGCGGCTGGTAAAGAAGATCAGGATTCCTCCTGTACTGGGCGAGCTTCTGGCGGGTATCGTCATCGGGCCCTACGCGCTGGGGGCGCTGCCGCTGCCCGGTTTTCCGCTGGGGGTTTTTCCGCTTCCCGGAGGGGGAGACATGGCGGTAAGTCCTGAACTCTATGCTTTTGCCACGGTGGCGTCGATTATTCTGCTGTTTGCATCGGGGCTGGAGACGGATCTGGCGCTTTTTCTGCGCTACTCGGTGGCGGGGGGCATCATTGGGCTTGGGGGAGTGATTTTCTCCTTTGGGCTGGGCGCCGCTACCGGTGTGTTTTTGCTTCATGCGCCTTTTTTGGATCCGCGCTGTCTCTTTTTGGGGATTCTTTCTACCGCTACTTCCGTGGGGATTACGGCACGTATTCTCTCCAGTCAGAAGAAGATGGATTCGCCCGAAGGGGTAACGGTTCTGGCGGCGGCTGTTTTTGATGATGTGTTGGGGATCATCACCCTGGCTGTGATCATGGGGCTTGTAGCGGTACTTTCCGGGCATGCCGAAGCGGGGAGGCTTGATGCGGCGGGGATTCTCCTTATCGCGGGCAAGGCTTTTGGTATATGGCTGGGTTTTACCGCTCTGGGGCTGATTTTTTCGCGGCAGCTTGCCTCTTTTCTCAAGCTTTTCAAACGTTCTTTCGATTTTTCTGTGCTTGCCCTGGGTGTGGCGCTGGTTCTTGCCGGAGTTTTTGAAAAGCAGGGGCTTGCCATGATCATCGGGGCCTATGTTGCCGGGCTTTCGCTCTCCCGTACCGATATTGCGGCGATTATTCAGGAACGTCTTCATGGGCTCTATGAATTTTTTGTGCCTGTTTTCTTTGCGGTGATGGGTATGATGGTGGATCTACGGGAGATCTTTTCGCCTGAGGTACTGGGTTTTAGTCTCATCTACACCGCGATAGCGATTCTGGCAAAGATTATAGGCTGCGGCGGGCCCGCTCTGCTTCTCGGTTTCAACCGCCGGGGGGCTCTGCGTATCGGAACCGGTATGGTACCCAGGGGCGAAGTGGCCCTGATCATCGCCGGTATCGGGCTGGCGTCTGGCGCGCTGGACAAGGAGCTCTTTGCGGTGATCATCCTTATGACCTTGGTTACCACCCTGGCTGCCCCTCCCCTCCTCAGCGCCAGTCTTAAAATGAAGGGGATGGGTACCCGGAAACCCGTCAAGGGCAGCGACACTATCCAGGCTCACTGGGATTTCAACACCCCTGAGGTGGCGAATCTTGTCATCGATACCCTGTTCCGGGATCTGCGGGCGGAGGGTTTCTTTGTTCAGACTCTGAATGATGACGAGGGGATCATACAGGCGCGGAAGGACAGTATCATCCTGATCATTACGCGGAAGGCGGAGGCTCTTTCGATTGAAAGCGCCGCCGCGGACATGCCCTTTGTCAAAACTGCCGTGTACGAGTTGATCCTCAACCTCTCCGAGGCGGTACTGAAGCTCAAGGCAAGCTCCGACCCCGCCGCGATGAAGAAGGAACTGGCCGATATGGACGGGCTTACCCGCAAGGGGCCTTTGGATCTTATCCACCAGGACTGTGTCATTCTCAACCTGAAGGGAAGCACAAAAGAGGAGGTGATTACGGAAATGGTGGATCTCCTTGACCGGCGGGAAAAGCTCATAAACCGGGAACAGGCGCTTCAGGATGTTCTGGCGCGGGAAAAAACGATGAGTACCGGCATGCAGCACGGCATTGCCCTGCCCCACGGAAAGACCGACGGGGTTGCGGAGATCTGCGCGGCTGTGGGGATAAGCCGGGAAGGGGTAGATTTTGATTCCATTGACGGGGAAAAGTCGAAAATCTTCATCATGGTGCTCTCGCCCAGGACGAGTTCCGGCCCCCATGTACAGTTTCTGGCAAATGTGGGTTCCGTTCTCAAAGATGAAGAGATTCGGGAGAAGCTTGCCGCCGCGGATACCCAGGATGAAGTTGTGCTGCTCTTTCATCATAGTTAGGAAACGATGATGATATTGCTTATAGATATTGGAACCACGACCTTTAAGGCTGCCCTCTGGGCGGGTGCTTTCTGTGAACCTGTCTCCATTCCCCTGTCCATGGGTGCGGAAGAAGCCGGGCTTAAACATTCACTCGGAAATGAAACTTCGTTTTATTTCGATCCTTCCCAGTGGCTGCGGGCCTTTGAAAGCGCCCTTGAGGGGATGGAAGAGGCCGGAAAAGTACAAGCCATCGTCGTGAGCGGGAACGGTCCTACCCTCGTTCCTGTTACCGGAGAACCGGGTCTTGACGGCCTGGGGAGGCTCAGCCTGGAAGCCGCTCCGGCCCGGCACTGGCTTGACAGGCGTGCGGAGGCGGAGGCGGAAACCGTATCCGCATTTGTGGGCGCCTTTGTTGATCCGGGTTTCTACCTTCCCAAGGCACTGATGATAAAAAACCGTGAGCCTGCTCTCTACGAAAAAATCCGTTTCTTTCTCTCCAGTTCGGAATATCTGGTATACGCGCTGACCGGAGAAGCCCGTACCGTATTCCCTTCGGAAGGTTTTGAACGCTGGTACTGGGATGAGGCTCTTCTGGAAAAGACGGGCCTCGACAGGGAGAAATTTCCCCCTTTTGTGTTTCCGGGCGATTATATTGGCGGTCTCCTTCCCGGAACGGCGGCCCGTTTTGGCTTTGACTCCCGTGTCAAGGTCTTTGCCGGGGGGCCGGATTTCTTCATGGCAATCCTCGGCACCGGGGTAAGCAGTCCCGGCCAGGCATGCGACCGTTCCGGCACCTCCGAGGGGATCAATCTGTGCACCAAACACCGCATCATGGACAAGCGTCTGATGAGTTACGGCCACCCGGTAAAGCCTTTCTGGAATCTTTCGGGGATCATCTCCACATCGGGGAAGGCGCTTGCCTGGGCGCGGGAGCTTTTGGGCCTGGAAAAAGAGCCTTACAGCGTCTTCTACGATCTGGCCGCCGGTGCGGAACGGGGCAGTCTTCTCTTTCTGCCCTACCTTGCCGGGGAACGGGCGCCCATCTGGGATCCGGGGGCCAGGGGGGTGTTCATGGGGCTTAGCCTTTCCACGGGACGGAAGGAGATGGCCCGGGCCGTAGCCGAGGGGGTCTGCCTTGCGATTCGGGATGTGATCACCGTAATGGAAGAATGCGGGGCGGAGACCGCTGAACTGCGGGTTACAGGCGGTTCTTCGGCAAGCCCCTTTCTCAACCGGCTCAAGGCCGATGTTACGGGGAAGACAGTACTCTGCCCCGCCGGGCCTCCCGCGGAAATTGTGGGCCTTGCCGTAACCGGGGCCGCCGCCCTCGGCTATTACGGCAGTTTCAAAGAGGCTGAGGAGGCCCTGGTACAGGACGGCGAAATTTATCATCCTGCCCCGGAGGCAAAACCGGTCTACGACAAACTTTTTGAAAACTACCGCGAACTGTACCAAAGGCTCCGTTCTTCGTATTGAACAGGATACACCTTAATGAGATAATTAAAGAATGAAAAAAATAAAACGAATTTTTACAGCACTGTTGCCGGCCGCTGCATTGTTCTGCATGTTTGCAGAACCGGTATCGGCAGGCGGAAAAAAAGAGGCCGCGGAGTACTCTTCTTCATTTTCGGTTCTTGTCTATATTCCAGGGATGCTGGCGGGGAGTCCCCCTTATGAACTTATGGCTGCCGGAGCGGAGAGTTTTGCCGCATCCCGCAGCAACGTTTCTGTAAAGGTATACGAGGCGGGTTTCAATCAGGCCGAATGGGAGGAACAGCTCAGTTCTCTTGTGGCAAGCGGGGAATTCGATCTGGTGCTGAGTTCAAATCCTTCGCTGCCGGAAATCTGCGCCAGTGTAGGAAAGCGTTTCCCCGATCAGAAATTCATCATTACCGATGCTTCCTATACGGGAAATAACAGCATCTGTACATATATGTACAATCAGTACGAACAATCTCTCTACCTGGGTTATCTGGCAGGGCTGATCACCACAAGCCGTATGGCAAAGGCAAACCCGGAAAAAAAGATCGGTTTTATCGCCGCCCAGGAGTATCCCCTGCTTGACAAACATATTGTTCCCGGTTTCCTTGACGGCGCAAGGATGGCGGATCCCGGCATAAGTCTGGATTTCCGGGTGGTGGGCAACTGGTACGATGCCAACAAGGCTGCGGACCTTGCCTCCAGCATGATCGCGGGAGGCGCCGATGTCTTTGCCGTCATCGCGGGAGGCGCCGCCCAGGGGCTGATCAAGACCGCCGCGGAACAGGGCGCCTACATAGTATTCCACAACACCAACGAATACAGTACGGCGCCGGGCGTCATAGTCGGCTGCGGCATCATGGAACAGAAAAAACTGGTGGAAGAGATTCTTTCCGATGTACTTGCAGGAAAAATTCAGTATGGCACGTCCAGAACCGTGGGGGTAAAAGAGGGATACCTCGGCTTCATTGCCGATGATCCGGGCTATACTTCCCATGTGCCGGAAGACATACGGAATAAATTCGACAGTTTCTTTGCCGATGTAAAAGCAGGAAAGATACCCTACAGCCTTCCTCCCCTGTGATACCCTATGGAAACGATCCTTGAAATGCGCCGTATCACCAAAGTATATCCGGGCAGAAACTCTGCGGCGAACCGCGAAGTTTCCCTGGATCTACGCCGGGGAGAGATACTCTGCCTGGCAGGTGAAAACGGAGCGGGAAAGAGTACCCTGATGAAAATACTCTATGGCCTTATTCCCGCAACCAAAGGCGAGATTCGTATCCGGGGGAAGACTGCCGCCATTCATTCCCCGCTGGACGCCAACAGACTCGGTATCGGTATGGTACACCAGCACTTCATGCTCTTCTCCGAATTTACGGTGGCCCAGAATGTGGTCATGGGCATTGAACCGACAAAAATCAAAATTTTTTTTGATACGGCAAAATCGAATGTACTGGTTCAGAAGGTGATCGACGCCCACCATTTTTCGATTGAAGCCGGAAAGACTGTAGGGAGCCTTACGGTAGGAGAGATGCAGCAGGTGGAGATAGTTAAAATGCTCTACCGTAATGTAGATATTCTGATTCTTGACGAACCCACGGCCGTGCTGACGGATCAGGAGACAGAATCACTGTTCAAGAGCTTTAGGATTCTTGCAGGAGCAGGAAAGTCCCTGATTCTAATCACCCACAAGTTGAGTGAAATAAAGGAGATCTCAGACCGGGTAGCGGTGATGAGGAAGGGGGAATTGACAGCCGTCAAAGATACTGCGGATCTGGATGAGCGTGAAATTTCAGACCTCATGTACAAGTTGCCTGAGCCTTCTGCCGGGGAACGAATGTTCCCCCGCATAAACGGGTTTCCGGGCCCCCCCCGGAAAGTCCCTTTAAAGAGAAAGCCTGTTTCAGACAGGACGGTACTAAGTTTTCAGAATGTCACGGTGAGACGCCGGAATCAGGAACGGCCCCTGCTTAACAGGATAAGTTTTTCCGTGCATGAAGGAGAGATTCTCGCCTTTGCCGGGGTCGGAGGAAACGGCCTCGGGGTGCTGGAAGCGGTATTGGGAGGATTTCTCCCCCTGAATTCAGGGAAAATCCGCTGCCGGGGGGAGGACATAAGCCGCTGCAATTCGGAGAAACTGCGCAGGCGGGGTCTGGCCTACGTCCCTTCCGACAGAATCGCATACGGCAGCGCGGAGTCCGCTCCGGTCTGGGAGAACATCATCATAAACCGCCGCAGGGAATTTTCCGGATGGGGTTTTTTGGACAGAAAAAAGATCGAGGCGTTTACGGCGGAACTTTTGGATCGCTATGCGATTGCGGGAAACAGTTCCATGCCTTTAGGTTTTCTTTCCGGCGGGAACATACAAAAAACCGTTCTGGCACGGGAAATTGAACAGCACAATGACTACATCGTCTTCTGCGAGCCCGCACGGGGGCTTGATGTCTCCTCCGGTCTCTATGTCTACAGCCAGATGGAATCCTTGAGAAACAACGGAACCGCCGTGATTCTCATCTCTTCCAATCTGGACGAGATCCTTGCCCTGGCCGACAGGATCATTGTCCTCTACCGTGGTTCAATCGCAGCGGAGACAGAAAATCCCCTGCATTCCCCTGCCGCGGAAGGGACAGGGAACATCAAGGAAGAGATCGGCGCATGGATGCTGGGGCTTCATGAAAAAACATAAGACTCTTCAGGATTCAAGGATTCAGGCCGCGCTGGAGAGTGCCGGCGGCCTTGTCCTGATTCTCGGCATATCGCTCCTTGTACTTATCATGCTGGCCTTTCTCCTCAGCAGGAATCCTGTAAAAACCCTGCGCTATTTTTTCCTGGGGCCTCTGCAGAATACCTACTATGCCGGAAATTTGATCAACGGCGCCATTCCCCTGATCTTCGGCAGCCTTGGGATTTCCATTGCCCTGCACGGGGGGAACTTTAATCTCGGCGGCGAAGGGCAGATCTATGCCGGGGCCTTTACCGGTACCATTGCAGCCCTGGCTTTCTCCGGTCTGGGGCTTCCAGGCTGGGCGGGTCCGGGCCTTGCGTTTCTTGCAGGAAGCCTGTTTGCCGCATTCATGGCGGCTTTTTCCGGCTTTCTCAAGGCGAGATGGAACACCAATGAACTAATCACGAGTTTTCTCCTCTCCAACACACTGATTCTGATCATCAATTACCTTGTAACAGGGCCCTTCCTGGACAGCGAAACCAATCTCCAGTCTACCGGAAAGATACCCGAAAGTTTCCGTCTCCCCAGGATTCTCCCCCCCTCCAACCTCAGCGCGGCTCTTTTTGCGGCGCTCATCTCGGTAGTTCTGGTGTATATCTTTCTCTACAAAACCAGGGCAGGCTACGAAATCAGAATCTGCGGCCGGAGTTCCCGCTTTGCCGCATACGGGGGGATCGACACCGCCGGAACAGCTATTCTGTCAATGTTTCTTTCGGGGTTCTTCTATGGTTCAGGCGGAGCCATGGCGGTTTTCGGCACCTACTATTCCACCATGAAGGAATTTTCCGCAGGAATGGGCTGGAACAGCCTTGCCGTCGCGCTCATCGCCCGTTCGCGGCCTGTGGCGGTAATCCCGGCGGCGCTGTTTTTTGCCTGGATCGGATCGGGGGCCAGAATGGCAATGCAGTTCTCCGACATGACGTTTGAAATTTCTTCCATCGTACAATCGGTGATATTCTTTCTCGTTACAAGTTCGGTACTCCTGGATCTTTTTAAGAAAAAACGCTTTAGAAAACGGGGAGATTCGTGATGCTTCACAGCGCAATTACGATCATGACGCCCCTGCTGTTTGCCGCGATGGGAGGACTCTTTACAGAGCTGGCAGGAATGCTGAACATCGCACTGGAAGGGCTGCTCCTTACCGGGGCCTTCAGCGCCATTGTATGCAGCTATTTTACAGGCAGCACAGTCCTGGGAGTAGTCGCCGCAGTCCTCGCATCTACCGCTTTGGCGGCTCTGTTGGGAGCGGTAACGCTTAAACTCAGGGCAAATGTTTTTATCGCAGGCCTTGCGGCCAATCTCTTTGCGGGAGGCATCACCGTGGTACTCTCCTTCCGCATCTTTGCCAGCCGGGGCGTGCTAAGCTTCAATCAAATTCCTCGCCTCAAAAACATTGTCATACCGGGAATTTCGGGAATTCCCGTTCTGGGGGACATCTTTTCAAACCACAGTTTTTATGTCTATGCAGGCTGGATCTTCCTCCTTGCCGCATGGATTCTGCTCTACAAAACCCCCTTCGGCTTCCGCCTGCGGGCCTGCGAAAAACACCAGGCGGTCCTCGTCTCGCTGGGCCTCAGACCGGATCGTTACCGTTTCGCAGGCTTCCTTATCTCGGGTCTTGCCTGCGGACTGGGCGGTTCCTACCTCACGCTGAACCTGGGAGCCTTTGTTCCAAACATTTCTTCGGGCAAGGGTTGGACTGCCCTGGTAATCATCTTTCTCGGCAACCGGAGGCCGGCGGGGATTCTCGCAGGCACATTCGCCTTCGGCCTGGCCGAGGCTTTCTCCAACTACGCGCAGGGGGCCCTCAATGCCCCCGCGGACTTCATCCTTGCCATCCCTTCGTTTTTTACCCTTCTTTTAATAATAGCCGTCTCGGCACACACTAAACGGAAACAGGGGTTTATGTAGGTCTGTCTATATGGGCTACTGTTGGTTCCGGTATCTATCCACTCATCAGCTTGACAACAAAAGTATCCGTCAGCACCTGTTCCATGCCGGCGCCGAAGTTCCGGGTAAGAAGGTCATATTCGGCGATGAGGCTTAAGGCCCTGTCTGCTGAAGAATAGCGGCGGCCCGCTTCGATGTAATCCTGCCGCACGCGCTGGGAACCCAGGCCGATTTTTTTCAATTCAGAGTCGTTAATATTCCCGGCTTTTTCCAGAGCCAGGTAATCCCGGAGTTTGCGGAAACACCATGCCAGCACCCCCAGTATGCTCTGCGGGCTCTCCTTTGCGGCAAGAAGCGAGTGAAGGCTCTCCAGGGCACGGTTCAGATCCCCCCTGGCTATGCGGCCGAAGAGGCTGAAGGCACTCTCCTCCCTGGTGTGGGAAAGCCAGCGGTCAACCATTTCCTCACCGACAGGCTCCTCTTTGGAAGCCATGAGCGCCAGATGCAAACAGGCCTGGGAGAGCGAAGCGGTGTTGTTTTCAACCATCTCAAGGATCGCCTCGATGCCGTCTTCGCTTATGCGGAGTCCCTGCCGTCTGAAGAAAAAATCCACCCATTCACGTTTGCGGTTTTCAAAGAGTTCCCAAAATATCCGTTTGCGTTCTTTGGGAACGGCGTTTTCAAGACCTTTTGCCAGGGAAGTCTCCCCGGAGATGAGAACCAGTACCGTATCACTCTGCTTTTCCTTCATCCATGCGGCAAGGAGTTCTACTTCATCCTTTTTTTTGATGAGTTCGGCATTTTTTAGGGTAAAAAGCCTGCGTGAGGCAAAGAGGGAGCCGTTCTGCAGCGCGGAGACTACATCCGAAAGGGAAGTTTCCCCGGCATAGTAACTGTGTTCTTCGAGTCCCGGGCCCAGGCTCTCCCGCAGAAGTTTGAGGGCATCCTGTTTCTCCCCCAGTTCCGGCCCCAGAAAGAGATACGCGCCCCATACGCCGGCAGCCATTTAGTAAGTTCGGTAGATCCGGACAAGCCTGCCGATAACCCGGACATTCTGGCTGTAGGTAGGGCCGAAGGCAGGATTTTCGGCGAGGAGCATCACCCTGAAACGTTCCTTGTAGTAGCGCTTCAGCGTTATTGCATCATCGTCCACAACCACCATGGCGATTTCCCCGTTCCGGACAAATTCGGTCTTTTCGATGATGGCGATGTCTCCGGAATTGATCCCCGCGCCGATCATGGATTCTCCCCGTACCTTCATGGCAAAGTAGGTACGGCCTTTCTTCAGCATCGACCTGTGGAAGGTAATCGTTCCCTCGAAATTTTCCTCGGAGAGAATAGGCAGCCCTGCCGCTACCGTACCCAGGATGGGGATCTCAACTACTCCGTTGGGATCTTCGCTGCCCGAGGGTTTGATCAGCTCCATGGTACGGGAACGCTTGTCCATCTGCCTGAGAAAACCCTTCTTCTTGAGGGCCGTAACATGATCGTGGGCGCCCTTGACGGAAATTTCAAAATAATCGGCAAGTTCCCGGATCGTGGGAGGATATGAGTGAGCGCCTATGTATGATTTGATGAAGGCCAGCACTTCCTTTTGACGCGCAGTGAGTTCTTTCATCAGTTTTCCTTATCATTTATATGATGTTTCCGTAATTTTGCATGGAGATTACTGGGATAAAGTCCAATGGCTTCCGCTGTACGGGATATTATACCACCGTTTTGAGAAAGTTTATACTCCAGATAAAATTTTTCAAAAGAATCCCTGGCCGTGCTGTAATTTGTATCGAGAATATGCAGAAGATTGAGCGCTGCGGACGAATTCCCCATACCGCCTGCCCTGGCTTCGGAGGAGGGATTCTCCCGGAGGAATCCTCCCAGTTCCCCGGCACTCACCCTGCCCCCCTGATGCATAACGGTAATCCGTTCCGCCAGATTCCGCAGTTCCCGTACATTCCCCGGCCATGAATAGGAAGAAAGCATGGAAAGGGTATCCGCTTCAAATTCGATGCCGTCGGCTCCCAATTCCTTCATAAACCGGAGAAGCAGGAGGGGAATGTCCTCTGTCCGCTCCCGCAAGGGAGGCATCCTGATGGGGATTACATTGAGCCTGAAGAAGAGATCCTCACGGAAACGGCCGGCATTGCATTCGGCGGACAGATCCTTGTTGGAGGCCGCGATGATCCGTACATCAGTTTCAATGGTCTTTTCTCCCCCCAGACGTTCAATCTTCTGCTCCTGAATGGCACGGAGTACCTTCGCCTGGGCGTTTTGGCTCATATCCCCAATCTCGTCGAGAAAGAGGGTGCCTCCGTGAGCCAGTTCAAAACGGCCCTTCCTCTGGCTTACCGCATCGGTAAAGGCGCCTTTTTCGTGACCGAAAAGTTCACTTTCAATAAGGTTTTCCGGAATGGCGGCACAGTTTACCTCTACAAAGGGCCCCTGGGAACGAGTCGAAAGGTTGTGAATGGCTCTGGCCGCCAACTCTTTGCCCGTCCCGTTTTCCCCGGTGATGAGAATGCGGGCGTCGCTGGAAGCAGCCTGAGAAATCAGATCCCGTACCGCCTTCATCGCCTTGCTTTCCCCGTCGATTCCCAGATCCGCCCGTGTCCGCTGTTTAAGATCCTGATTCTCCAGCCTGAGTTTCTGCATGGTCAGGGCATTCCGGCATACGGCAAGCACCTTGTCCAGGGAGAGGGGCTTTTCCAAAAAGTCGAAGGCCCCCAGCTTAACCGCCCGTACCGCCATATCCACATTGGCGTGGCCCGAGATCATCACCACTTCGATATTTTCCCGGGTAGTGTGTATCTTCTCCAGAGCCTCAAGACCTCCCATCCGGGGAAGCAACACATCGAGAAACACGAGGCTTATCTTCTCATGCTCAAGGAATTCCATCCCTGCGATTGCGTCCTCTGCGGTAAAAACCCGGTATTTTTCATCCTCCAAAATGGAGGCCAGGGCACGGCGGATTCCCGCTTCATCATCAATTATAAGAATCCCTGCATTCATATGGCCCCCGCCTCCACGGCCTGTACGTTTGAGAAAGACGCAACGGCCCCAATATCATCAATCGGCAGGTCGATAAAGAAAGTCGTCCCTACTCCCTCGGCGCTGTTAAACCAAATGGCGCCTCCATGGTCATTTACGATCCGTTCTACAATGGGAAGTCCCAGCCCTGTCCCCGATTCCTTGGTAGTAAAATAGGGGGTGAATATCAGCGCTCCATTTTCTTTGGAGATTCCCTTTCCCGTGTCCTTGATGGAAAGGCGGCAGAAACGGCTCTCCCGTTTCTTTACCGTATCGGTACGGATCTCTATAGTCCCCATACCGTCCATGGAATCGATCCCGTTGATAATTAAGTTGGTAAGTACCTGGGTCAAGCGGTGCTTGTCTACCTTAACCGAAATATCCTCTTCTACATGGGAAATGTCAAAAACCACCTGAGGATGGGAACTCCCATAGGGCGCCGACGCATCTTCAACAGCCTCCCGTATCTTTGTCCAGGTCTGGGAAGGCTCCATGGGCCTGCTCAAAGTACGGAATTCATTGAGCAAGTTGGAAAGTCCCTCGGTTTCCTGAATGATCGCCATCATGGAAGGCTCAAGAATCTCCGCAATGTCGGCAGGATCGTTGCGCCAGCGCTTAAGCACCCGTTCCGCGGAAAGCTGAATGGGAGTGAGAGGGTTTTTAATCTCGTGGGCAAGCTGTTGGGCCATGCTCTGCCAAATCGAAATCTTTTCCGCCTTGACCAGGGCCGCACGGGATTTTTCCAGATCCTGCACCATGGAATTGAAGGAGCGGATGAGAAGCCCCAATTCATCCCCCCGGCGTGCAAGAATCTGTATCGAAAAATCACCTTCGGCCACCCGCCGGGTCGCTTCGGTCAGCTCTACGATGGGAGCCGTCACCCGCCGGGTAAAACTCATCGCTATGATCACCGTCATGAGGAGAGAAGGAAAGAAGAAAACCCCATAATAGAATATCAAAAGCGGCTTGATATTCCCCCTGATGGTATTGATAACCCTGAAATGGGATTTCCCCGATTCAATAAGCCCCACCGCTTCATCAAAACCGGCGCCGAGACTGTAACTTAGTACCCTCATGGTTCCTTGGCTGGAAAAAAGGATATAACGCAGATAACCCGAATCCCGGGGCATCTCTCTGGACACAAAACCCGGCTGAGGAGGAGGCGGGAGCCTCAAACGCTGTTCGGGAAGGCCGGCAAAGGCAAATCCCGTCCATACCCCTTTCTCATCCTGCCTGAAGTCCTGTACCGCGGCAATTCCCGGAGGCAATTCCTGCTGCGCCTCAATTTCTTCGCCGTCTTTTACCATGACGTGGTCAAAGTTCATGGTAAGCGCCATGTGTTCAAATTTTTCAGCATGAAGGGAATAGGCGTCCAGCGCAAAATTCTGGGCCTCGTCCATGGCGGCTTCCGCATCGATGGTTCGCCAAAAACGCACCACCTCATTCACGCTGAGTACCGTGATCATCGTAACCGGAGCGGCCGCAAATACCACAATAGTGATAAAGTACACAAGAAGCCGCGCCTTGAATTTACTCCCGATCCTGCGGGCCGCCATGTCCCGGAAGAGGCTGACTGAGGAAATGGCCAGAAACACAAGCAGTACCGCGGGAATGGTAAAGAAAACCAGAAGGGACAGAGGCCCCGGCACGGAGCCATCCCGCAGCACTTCGGAAAAAAAAGTCCGGGAAAAGAGAAATGCCAGGAAACAGAGCAAAAAATAGATCAATACAAGACCACGGACATTGATGATTGGATTTTTGGGATGAGTTCTTACAGTCTTCAAATAGTATCTCCCGGTATACTCATGCGAAGCTGTTCCAAAACCTCAGTTTTTTGGAAAGACAAGCTTTGCCTGTCAAGCTTCCTTGAATTTAGTGGAAAAACCGGGCCTGACCGGTTTTTCCGAGAGCCCGTTCCGAAACCAGCCGGAGTTTTAAACAAGCTCATGCTTCCTCGAATTTTGACTCAAAAAGCTTTGCCACCGCCTCTACTGCGGCGGCCTCGTCTTCTCCCTCGGCTACGATCCGTATCTCCGAGCCGTATGAAGCGCCCAGGGTGATCACTCCCATGATGCTTTTGGCATTGATCCGGTCGCCATTTTTTTCAAGAAAAATGGAAGATTTAATATTCTTGGTACATTGTACAATCAGCGCGGCAGGCCGTGCATGGATCCCGGCGCGGTTGGAAACAGTTACGATTTTTTCGGTCATCCCTATCCCCTAGATTATATCGTCAGCGCCAAAATATACCGACCGGGCAGTATCGCTTTCCAGCCATTTGAGAATATTCCTGTTGAATTCCTCCGCCGCATTGTAACCCATCTTCTTGAGCCTTTCGTTCATGGCCGCAGTTTCTATGATGATGGGGATATTCCGTCCCGGCTTTACCGGAATTTCCACTTTGGGAATATTCACCCCCAGAATTTCCATGTAATTTTCTTCAGTCCCCAGACGGTCATAGATCTTGTTGTTATCCCACTCTTCCAATACTACCACAAGCTGAATCTCCTTCCTTTCCCGAATGGCTCCCACACCGAAAAGGTGAGTTACGTTGATGATCCCCATCCCCCGAACCTCCATGTGGTGGCCGATGATCTTGTTGGCTCCGGTTCCTATGAGAGTATTGCCGTTTACACAGTGAATATCCACCACATCATCCGCCACCAGACGATGACCATGCGTGATCAGTTCCAGGGCCGTTTCACTCTTACCAACCCCGGAATCCCCCAGCATGAGGATGCCCCAGCCGTAGACCTCCATGAGAACCCCGTGAATACTGTGCCGGGGAGCAAAAATTTCGCTGAGGATACGCATCAAGCGGCCTACAAATTCGGTAGTGAAGAGATCGGTCTGCAGAATGGGCACCCGGGCCTGCTCCGCAATCTCAAAAAAGACATCATCAGGTGAAGCCTTATGGGTAAAGATACAGCAGGGAAGGGGGTAACTGAACATTTGGCGGATATTATCCAGATTGCCCTCCCTGTTCATCTTTTTGAGACATGCAAGCTCCCCCTTACCGAAGATCTGAATTCTGTCATTTCCAAAAGAATCAAAGAACCCCATGATTGCAAGCCCCGGCCGGTTAAAATCGGGAATATTGATAGGATTCCCCAGCCCCTTTCTGCCTCCGATACAGCGCAAATTGAGGGAATTATGCTCTTTAAGGTCAAGATCGATAAGATCCAGAACCGTGAATTTTCTGTCAGCCATGTCGCCCTCCGGTTGACAAATTTAAGCAATTTGAGACTGTTTCAATGAAACAGTCTCAATCATAGTACAATGCGCCTGCGGCAACTTGTATATGGCTTCATTCTAAGTGAAGGGAGAATATCTGGCAAGCAGAGGGATAAGGATAGACCTGTCCAAAACCCGGTTGGTTTTGGACAAGCTCAATTTTTCCAAAAAAGGTCTCAAGACATGGCACAGAAATAACTGAGGCTTTCCCAGGACTTCGGCTTTTGGGAAAGCAACTTTAGATTTAGAGGAAAAAGTGGACTTTTGGCCGCTTTTTCCAAAGCCGTTTCCGAAAAAACTTGAGTTTTGGGCATGACTCAACATGCAGGGCATTTTATTCGTATGCAACTCCTCCACCGGCTTACTTCTTCCAGCGTTTCAGTCCGGCGATTGCCAACAGTACGGCCGCACATACGGAACCTATACCGGCAATAAAGACCCAGAGACTCCGCCTCCGCTCCGGCGGCTTTTCCGTCAGGGAACCGGAACTCTCAACCGAAAGCAGCGCTTCTTGCAGGAGTGTTTCGGGTTTCTGTTCCATGGCAGGGGTTTCAGCCTTTTGCTCAATGACGGAAACCGCAGTATCAGGCGGCGGAACGGCAGGTTCCGGCTGTGCCTCTGAAACCTCAGCAGGTTGTTGAGAGGCCGGTACAGGCGCTTCGGGCGCGGGC
>JAITLC010000016.1 GCA_031278095.1 Treponema sp. | reverse complement strand
AGGAATAAGGAGAACTAGAAGGACAACCAGCGCCGCTGTTAAATGACTAAATTTTAGCCGTACATAACGGGACTTTTTGCCAATTATAACATTTTCCAATGGCATGCTTCTTTATGATACTCTATTTTTACCAATTGAGTCAATTAAGGAACATCAATGCGGCAGGGCTCCTGCATTTACTTTTTCCATTATGATACGATAGAGGGGATATCCATGGGAGGGGAATATGGATATAACACGGCGGCTTTTTTTCAGGCGGGGATCGCCGATCCCCGGCGGCAATGGGGAAACAGGCGGCATAAACCGGAAGACATATTCATCATAGGGCCGGCGGCGCTGTGGGGCAACGGGGAAGATTTCGAGTATATGAGACCTTCGGGCAGGAACGGGAACGGGAATTGCGGAAGTTTCTGGAATTGCCCAACAGGATACCGGACGAAAGCACGTTTTTCCGGGTATTCAAGCGGGTAAAACCGGAAGGATTCTCGGCGAGCCTATATGGATTGGCTGGCGGAAGCCCGTGAAAGACTGATAACGATACACGGGACGATTGACAGGAAAAGCAGGGCGATGCCCCATTCCGCCATTTCCTCAAGCCGCCGGATTTTCGCCGGGGACGACGCGGGAACCGGGGGAAGTACCGAATAAAAGGGCCGTAACCGGGGCGGCGGCAATGTTACACAGGGCATAGAGGTAATATGCCCATCTGTAAAAGAAGACCGTATTGATAATGACGTTGGTTAAAAGGTCGGTACAGTCTTC
The DNA here is from genome assembly GCA_031278095.1 of Treponema sp. Taxonomy (GTDB): domain Bacteria; phylum Spirochaetota; class Spirochaetia; order Treponematales; family Breznakiellaceae; genus JAIRNJ01. The sequence goes on along the minus strand of JAITLC010000016.1, from coordinate 2,001 downwards.
ACCTTTTCCCGGTATAGGAGTATTCTTAAAGGCATGTTGGAAAAAATCATCAAGGCCTTCTTCGGTTCCCAGCACGAGAGGGATCTCAAGGCCCTGCAGCCCATATTGCTCACGGTAAATGAAAAAGAAGCCTGGGCCGCCGCCCTTTCCGCGGAAGAATTTCCGGTCATGACGGCCCGGTTCAGGGAACGCTATGCGGGCGGCGAAAGCCTGGACAGCCTGCTTCCGGAAGCCTTTGCCCTCTGCCGGGAGGCGGCCCGCAGAACTCTGGGGGAACGACCCTATGATGTGCAGGTTCTCGGCTCCATCGTGCTCCATCAGGGGAAGATCGCGGAACTGAAAACGGGTGAAGGCAAGACACTGATGAGTGTGGCGCCTGCGTATCTCAACTCCATTCCCGGGAAGGGAATCCACATGGTCACGGTAAACGACTACCTGGCCGAACGGGATGCCAACTGGATGCGTCCCATATTCAGCTATCTGGGGGTGAGTGTCGGCACCATACTTTCCAACATGGACAATGAGCGGCGGAAGGAAAACTACAACTGTGACATTACCTACGGTACCAATAATGAATTCGGCTTTGATTACCTCCGGGATAACATGCTCTGGGAACTGGAAAAAAGGGTTCAACGGGAGCACCATTACTGTATCATTGATGAGATTGATTCCATACTCATTGACGAAGCCCGGACTCCCCTGATCATCTCAGGAGCGGCGGAAGACGATACCTTCAAATTTGCCGAGGTAAACCGGCTTCTGGGTTCTCTGGAAGAGGTGCAGAAAAAGGAAGACGGGGAATATCCCGATGAGACCCAGGGTGAAGAGGTAATCGGCGACTACAAGCTTAACGAAAAGAACAAGAATATCAGTTTTACCAATGCGGGACTTGACAAGATTGAAAAACTCCTCCAAAAGAGGAATCTTATCAAGGGCGCCATTGTAGATGAAGAAAATTTTGAGTATATTCACTATTTTACTCAGGCCCTGCGGGCCCACAAGCTCTTTCATATTGATGTTGACTATGTGGTGCAGGACGGGCTGGTGCAGATAGTAGACGAGTTTACCGGACGCATCCTCCATGGGCGCCGCTATTCCGACGGGCTCCACCAGGCCATCGAAGCAAAGGAACATATAAAAATTGCCCAGCGCAACCGGACTCTGGCTACAATTACCTTTCAAAATTACTTTAGGATGTATAAAAAAATATCCGGCATGACAGGAACCGCGGATACGGAAGCGGTGGAGTTCAGTAAAATATACAATCTTGATGTAGTGGTTGTGCCTACAAACCTCCCCGTTGCCCGCAATGATGAAGACGATGTGGTTTACCTTAACGAAGAGGACAAGTTCAAGGCCCTCTCCGACGAGATTGTCGAAGCCTACGGTAAGGGTCAGCCGATGCTGGTGGGGACTGTCTCCATCGAAAAATCGGAAAAACTTTCCACCCTGCTTACCCGGCGGGGGGTAAAGCACGAGGTACTCAATGCCAAGAACCATGCCAGGGAAGCGTTAATTATAGCCGAGGCGGGTTCCAAAAAAGCGGTTACCATCGCTACCAACATGGCGGGCCGCGGTACCGACATTAAACTGGGCGGCAGCCCCGAGTCCCGTGCCAGACGGCGTGCAGGCACCGGGGCAAGCCCCGAAGAATACAATGCGATATTCCAGGAAGAATATTCCAAATGGATAAAAGATTACGAAGAGGTTAAATCCTTGGGCGGGCTCTATGTTATAGGTACGGAACGGCATGAAAGCCGGCGTATCGATAACCAGCTCCGGGGCCGTTCAGGCCGGCAGGGAGATCCGGGACGTTCCAAATTCTTCATCAGCATGGATGATGATCTGATGCGCCTCTTTGGCGGAGAGAACATAAAAAATATCATGGGAAAGATCGGCATGGAGGAAGGGGAACCGATCTACCATCCCTGGCTTAACCGGAGCATTGAGCGGGCCCAGAAGAAGGTTGAAGAGCGGAACTTTGAGATCCGCAAGCATCTT
>JAITLC010000004.1 GCA_031278095.1 Treponema sp. | reverse complement strand
GTCCGGGGGAAAACCGGTATTTGGGTTCGTCGCTCTGGATGTGACCGTTGAAACCAGAAATCCTTTGACAATCCACAATGGGACGGAATACAACGACCGTATGGTACTGTTGCTTCTCTCCTCTGCCGGAGCCTTGCTTGAACCTAAATTTGCCATTGATTCGATTATTAAGCAGGCCTTTCACAGTCAACCCGCCCTTGTTACCGCTGCGGATAATACCCGGATAATTTCCATCAATGACATGCCCGCCGCCGCTTATCTGGAGCAGATTGGTCTCATTCAAAACGGCGTTTCGGAATTACTTTTCGCCTTTCCTATCACCGTGGACGGGCATGACGGCAGCAAACCAAAAATATGTACGAGCTACGCGATTGATTCTGACGGGAGCCTGATATTGGGAAGAAGCATAACGGAAGGAAGCACGCTGAATATCGGTACTTCCACAGCCGAAAACGTACTGATTACCGCGTCCCGTATCATTAGCAAAACTAAGACGGAGCGGAACCGGAACGGACTTTTTATCGTTGCCTGCTACAGCCGTAATATTGTTCTTCTGAACCCAAACGATGAAATGGAACTCGTTAAAAAGCAGATGGAAGATTCGGCCCTTCCCTACATTTTTCTCTATGCCGCCGGTGAAATATGCCCCGAGTATGACAGTACGGGCGGACTGTATAATCAGTATCATCAATACTCTATAATTTCCTGTATCTTTTAGGACGGTGGGTCTTGGCGGACAAAGGGGTAGAGGCAAATATACAGATTCTCCAGGCCAAGATTGAAGAGCTGGAAGAGGCAAACGCGAAAATCCGGAAGGAAAACCGCGCGATAAGCCGCAAGTACGGAACGGCTCAGATGCTCCTGGAACGGAACAATGTGTATAACGCATCCAAGGATAAACTCCTCGCCACGGTCATGGCTGAAAAAGAAAGGCAGGATAAATACTTCAATTTGCTGCTGGAATATACCCAGGAAATAATACTCCTTCTGGATAAAAACCTGCGCTTCGTATACTGTTCCCATGTTTTCCTGCGGCAGACGGGGATTCCGGATTTTGCCATGATCAACGGCCGGGAATTTCGGGATGTATTCCGGCAGGCCGCGGAGGAAAGCGCGGCGGATTATATGCTGAATATTCTTACGGCGGCCATACAGAACAGCCGGGCTGCCGCAGTTGATCGCATTATAGACATAGGGATGAAGGGCAATCCCCGGCACTACACGATTCATGTCAGTCCTATGCTGAACGCGGACAGTGTCTCCGAGGGCGTACTGATGTTGTTTCAGGATATGACTGAAATTCTCAATGCAAAGGAACAGGCCGAAGCTGCCAGCCGGGCAAAATCCTCATTCCTGGCTAATATGAGTCACGAGATCCGCACCCCTATGAACGCGATTGTCGGCATGACGGAATTGGCGTTAATGGAAACAAGCGGAATGCCGATGCTGGAGTACCTTACCAATATCAGGCAGGCCGGTTCAAACCTTCTATCCATTATCAACGATGTTCTTGATTTTTCCAAGATTGAATCGGGCAATTTTCAGCTTATCTCCGCGGCCTACAGCTTCGCGTCTCTGCTCAACAATGTGATTAATGTGATGCGGGTACGTTTCTCCGAAAAAGCCATTCTCTTTTTGGTTGATGTTGACGCTTCTCTTCCCAACAGTCTTATTGGCGACGAACTACGTGTCAGGCAAATAATCTTCAACATGATGAGCAATGCGGTAAAATACACGGAAAAAGGCTTTGTGCAACTTGCGATACGGGGAACCTTGTTGGGCGAAAATTCAATTTCCCTCACCATTAGCGTTACCGACAGCGGCATCGGCATAAAGAAACAGGACCTGGGAAATTTATTCGGCGATTTTGTCCGGCTCGATCTTAATCACAACAGGGGTATTGAAGGTACCGGCCTGGGTCTGGCGATTACCAAAAGGCTCTGTATAGAAATGGGAGGAGACATCCGGGTATCCAGTGTTTACGGTACAGGTTCGGTATTTACTGCCGAAATTATCCAGTCTTTCTCCGGCAAAGCGGCCCTGGCGGTGGTGGAACTGCCGGAAACCAAGCGGGTACTCCTGTACGATAACCGGCGCCTCTATTCCGATTCTGTTTTTGAAATCCTAAAAAACCTGAAAGTACCCGTGTCAAGAACCTTTGACGCGGAAACCTTTATCGCGGAACTTGCGGACGGTATTTTTTCTTTCGCTTTCTTTTCCCCGGATATCCTGGAACAAGCCACCGCGTTGATAAAACGGTCGCGTTTAAAAACGGCCCTGGTACTTTTGGCGGATTTGGGAGAGGCTTCCTCCTTTCATGACATTCCCGTCATTACCATGCCCGCCTACGCCGTCCCTGTGGCAAATGTTCTTAACGGCCTGACCCTTTCAAAACCGGAAAAGAAAAGCCCGGTTCGTTTTACGGCTCCCGATGCCCGTGTCCTGGTTGTAGACGATATAGTAACCAATCTCAAGGTCAGCCAGGGGCTTCTCCTGCCGTTTCAGATGCGGGTTGATATTTGTGAAACCGGAAGCAAAGCAGTCGCGCTTACAAAGACAAACCGTTACGACATCATCCTTATGGATCATATGATGCCCGGCATGGATGGTATCGAGACAACGGCAGCTATCCGGGCTTTGGAAGGAGACTATTTCAAAAAGCTTCCCATCATCGCCTTGACCGCCAGCGCAATATCGGGAATGCGGGAGATGTTTTTGGAAAACGGATTTAACGATTACCTTTCAAAGCCGATAGAACTATCCAGGCTGAACGAGGTCATGGAGAAGTGGATACCACAATCGAAACAGCGGAAGAAACAGCTAAACGCGCAAAACGATCCGCTGTGAACCGGTTTCCCTTAGCGCCCGTGACAATGTTTGTATTTCTTTCCGCTGCCGCAGGGGCAGGGGTCGTTACGTCCCACCTTGGGGTAGGAGCGGACCACCCGGGCGGAATCGGGCTGGGCGGCGGCGTTTGCACTCTGGGTATTGGCGGCAAGGCCGCCGAAGGAGCCTACGCTGCCGTGGCTGGCCGAATGGGCTACCGCGGCGGGTCTTCCCGCCGGACGGGCCGGGGCGTTGCCTGAAACCTGGATACGCACCAGATGGAGCCTTGAGGCGATCTCCTGGCGGATCTCCTCAATCATGCGCTCGAATATCTGGAACCCCTCAACCTTGTATTCGGTAAGAGGATTCTTCTGGGCGTAACTCCGCAGGTACACTGCCTCCCTCAAGGCTTCCATGTTTTCCAGGTGATCCAGCCACTTGCGGTCTATCGCGTGGAGGTACTGTTCCCGAATGATCAGGTTAAGGTAGGCCGGGGGGATGAGGGTTTCCTTGTGGGCAATATCCATTTCAAGGTCCGCGATGATGCTTTTTTCCAGTTCTTCAGGATTTTTCAGGGCGGCGCTTCCGGCCTCGGTCTGAAGGGTATAGCCGAATTTGGCGTGCAGGGATTCGGCCAGATCCCGGTATGCCCCCGCCGCGTCCCGGCGCTGGCCGTTCCGGTAACCGTTGAGCATTTGCGTTACCATGTCCGCCGTGGCTTCGTTTACCCGGTTCTTGAGGTTTTCGTCCCGGAGGATCGCGTCCCGCTGCTCGTAGATAAACTTCCGCTGCTGATTCAACACATCGTCGTATTCCAGGAGATGCTTGCGGATCTCAAAGTTCCTTTCTTCCACCTTTTTCTGGGCGTTTTCAAT
>JAITLC010000079.1 GCA_031278095.1 Treponema sp. | reverse complement strand
AAGTTTGTTGCTTCCTGTACAGCCCTCGCATTTGCTCCCGTTTCGTTGAAACGGTACGCAAATGCCGCACCAAAGAAGCTGTCCGAATAAGTTTTTCAAACTTTTCGGACAACCCCTATGGACCCGGGCCTGCGAATCAAACAACTCTTGAGGATTGAAGCAGCGAAGGTTTGTTCCTATCTGTTCCGCCGCTCTTCGGCGCTCTTACATTCTATACACATCAGGGCATAGGGCATGGCCTCAAGCCTCTCCTGGGGGATCTTCTTGCCGCAGCGTACGCAGAGGCCGTATTTGCCCTGTTTGATCCGGGTGATGGCGTTGTCAATGGCTTTGAGACGCTTGAGATCCGCCGCACCGATGGCTTCGATCATTTTTCTGTCTATGTCATCAGATGCGACATCTGCAAAGTCTTTGGGATCCATCCCCCCAACAATTTCCTTAAAATCGGCGTTACTGGCCGCCAAATTCGAGATAATGTCTGTTTTCAGGTCGGACAGGGACTTGTCCATCTTTTCCAAAAATGCCTGTTCCATAAAAGCCTCTCCTGCTTTTTTTAATGTGATGAAAAAAACCTGTATTTTATTGCACTATGTTTAAAAACAACGGTTTTTCTCTCAAATTTTTATACAATGAAGCCGTTCCAAAACTTCAGTCTTTGGAACAAGCTCAAATATCCCCAAGGAAGCACTGATTTATTCAATCGAGAATAAATCAGTGCTGCTTTAATGCGGTATTTGCGCAATGAAATGAGCAAATACACAGGGAAACGCCGATTGGCGTCATTTAATCAGCGTTTCCCTAAATGTTTCAATCTGGGACATTGATGGAATTAGCGGTTTTTGTCAAGCCTGAAACGACCCGAAACGGTAAAATCGTTAAAAAAAAGTTTCAAATAAAACATTTCTGCGCCCGATCCTGTCCGTAAATGCAATTTTTCCCTTTCTTTCATCCCCTATCTTGCGCCGCCGCCTTCAGGGTATAATTCTGTATACTATCCTCCAAGGAGTATACGGAATGGCAAAAAAGGTCTTGGTTTTTCTGGCTGAAGGTTTTGAAGAGGTTGAGGCGATAACTCCCGTCGATTACCTCCGCAGGGCGGGGATTGAGGTTGTTACCCTGTCTCTCGGGGCATCGCAGGAGGTGAATGGTTCCCATGGCATAGCGGTAAGGGCCAATGTACTTTTTAGAGACTGTGTTCTCAAGGCAGCCGACTGGGACGCCGTGGTCTGTCCGGGGGGCATGCCGGGAGCTGCAAACATAGCCGCCCGGGCGGAGGCCGGAAGCTTTATCCGTGAGATGGCAGGAGAGGGGAAACTGATTGCCGCCATCTGCGCCGCACCCGCGGTGATACTTGCGCCTCTGGGCCTCCTGGCAGGGAAACGCTACACCTGCTTTCCGGGCATGGAGAAGGAGGTTTCTTCTGCCCTGAACAGGGCCGCCCAATGGACGGAAGACCGTGTAGTCCGGGACGGCAGTATTCTTACAAGCCGGGCTGCGGGGACCGCGGGTGAATTCGCCGTGGCACTCATCGGCGCGCTGCTTTCCGAAAAAGAAGGCAGGGCTATTGCCGAAAAAGTTCTTCTTTTAGATCCGCAAGCTTCCCGGCGCTGATATTGGTTCCCGGTATACCGATGATCCTCCCTGCGCAGCGGTTCCCCAGGGCGGCGCATTCTTCAAGGCCTCTGCCCCGGATAAAGGCTGCAAGGAAGGCGGCCGCAAAGGCGTCCCCGGCTCCCGTAGGATCGGAAACCGCCGCCGTTTCCGCCGGGACATCGATTTTTTCATCCCGGTAAAAGACAAGCGCTCCCCGTTCCGCACGTTTTACAACGGTGACAGTATCCCTGCCCGCCGCCCGTGCGGCCTCTTCGGGGCTTCCTGCAAAGGCTGTGGCTTCTTCTTCGTTCATAAAGAGTATCAGCGGCTGTTCTGCACAGAAAGATCGGATCTCTTCCCCAAAGGAACGGGCCTGAAAGGGCGCCCCCAGATCCAGGGCAAGCGTTTTGGATCTGCGCCGGGCCAGTGCCATTACCCGCCTTACCAGGGCGTCCCTGCCGAGCATATAGCCGTCCAGCGCTACCACCGATACTGCCGCAAAGAGATTCTCGTCAAGGTCTGCGGCGTCAAAGGCAAGACTTGCCCCGGGGGAAGCGGCAATGTGCGTCTCTCCGCCCGGCGTCTTTACCACAAGACAGCGACCCTGGCTCTCTTCTATCTCTTTGAGCTTCAACACAAGTCCTGCAGCGCGCAGTTCCTCCGCAAAGAGGGCCGCATACGGATCTTTTGCTTCAATACCGGAACTGCCTGTAAAAACAGAGGAAAGCCCCAGAAACCCTGCAATTTTTGCAAGATTTGCAGCCCCTCCGCCCGCCGTCCTTTTCAAGGAACCGTCTTTTTCAAGAGCTTCAAGCAACGCATTCATTTTTTTGCCGGAGATGTGCTGTACCCTTCCAGTCAACCCTGCAAAATCGAGGAAGGCGTCATTCGCTTCGGCAAAAATATCCACCATAGCATTTCCGATACAGAGCAGTTCAGGTGTTTCCATCAGGGTACTATGGCACGGTAAAAATGAATTCTCAAGACCGAATCGTTTGCGGGTATCTTGTTTCAGATCCTTTGCGCTGATATGGTCGTAGAAGGGGCACAATGTGGATTATGCGCAGGAATCGCTGAAGAAACATTTCGAGTGGCGGGGTAAACTGGAAACGGTTCCAAAAATGCCGGTCAGAACCAAAGAAGATCTGTCCCTGGCCTATACGCCGGGGGTTGCCGAACCCTGTCTGGAGATCGTGAGAAACCCTGAAAAAAGCTGGGAACTTACCGGCCGCTGGAATACCGTTGCGGTTGTTACGGACGGTACTGCGGTGCTGGGCTTGGGGGACATAGGGCCGGAGGCTGCAATGCCTGTCATGGAGGGGAAATGCGTACTCTTCAAGGCCTTTGGGGCTGTCGATGCCGTTCCCCTCTGCATCCGTTCCAGGGAAGTCGATGTTATCGTAGATACCGTGGCGCTTCTTGCAGGGAGTTTTGGCGGCATAAACCTTGAAGACATTTCCGCTCCACGCTGTTTTGAGATTGAACGGAAACTGAAAAAAAGATGCGATATTCCCGTCTTCCACGATGACCAGCACGGCACTGCGGTAGTAACGCTGGCGGCCCTGCTCAACGCCCTTAAATTTACCGGTAAAAAACTTGACAGTGTTTCTGTCGTTACAAGCGGGGCAGGTGCGGCGGGAGTTGCGATCATCAGGCTGCTCATGGCGCTGGGACTTCGGGATGTGGTGATGTGCGACCGTCAGGGGGCCATCTACACGGGCAGAGACAACCTGAATCCCGAAAAGGAACAGATGGCCGCCGTCAGCAACGCGGGGAAGAAGAAAGGCAGCCTTGCCGATGTGATGCGGGGAGCGGATGTGTTTATCGGTGTGTCGGCGCCGGGAACGGTGAATGCAGACATGGTAAAAACCATGGCAAAAGATCCGGTGCTTTTCCCCATGGCAAATCCAACGCCCGAAATAATGCCGGATCTTGCGCTGGCTGCCGGGGCCGCCGTTGTGGGCACGGGCCGCAGCGACTTTGCCAACCAAATCAACAATGTTCTTGCCTTTCCGGGGATTTTCCGTGGAACCTTTGATGTCCGCGCTGCCGGCATAAATGACGACATGAAGATTGCAGCGGCCTATGCCCTGGCAGATCTGGTCGGCGAAGATGAATTACGGGCCGATTACATTATTCCTGCGGCCTTCGATCCGAGGGTGAAGGACGCTGTTGCGGGAGCCGTTGCCCGGGCGGCTCGTACAAGCGGCGTCGCGCGGATCTAGTCCGTTTCTTTTAAAAAATACGGGATTAGACTTGTTCGGAACCTGGTTAGTTCTCTAAGGAAGCACTGATTTATTCAATCGAGAATTCGCCAACTGCGTTGGTGTAATCAGTGCTGCTTTAATGCGGTATTTGCGCAATGAAATGAGCACATACACAGGGAAACGCTGATTGGCGTCATTTAATCGGCGTTTCCCTAAGAGGCCGATAGTTTACGGCCTTTCTTCGTAGAGATTCCTTCCCCGGCTGTCGATAAGGACGGTAACAGGGAAGTCCTCCACGGTAAGGCGCCGGATCGCCTCGGTTCCCAGATCCTCAAAGGCGATTATTTCAACAGCCTTGATGCGGCTTGCAAGAAGCGCGCCTGCGCCGCCTATGGCTCCGAAGTAGAGCGCCCCGGTTTCCCTTATAACGGCGATCAACTCTTCCGAACGCTTCCCCTTGCCGATCATGGCCCGGAGCCCCAGACGCAGCAGGCGGGGAGTGTAGGCGTCCATACGGCAGCTTGTCGTGGGCCCCGCCGAGCCAATCACCCTTCCGGGAGGAGGAGGCGTAGGGCCCGTGTAGTAGATGCAGGAATCCTCCAGGGGGAAAGGCAGGGGCCTTCCTTCATCGAGAAGGCCGATCAGCCTCCGGTGCGCCGCGTCCCGTGCGGTATAGATGATACCGGAAAGCAACGCCTGATCCCCGGCTTTGAGAACGGCCGCCTGTTCCCGGCTCAGGGGGAGTCTAATGTTTTTTACCCGGTGCGTTTTCATTTCTGTTACAGTATCTCCCTGGCGTGCCTGCATACATGACAGTTGATGTTCACCGCACAGGGGAGCCCTGCGATATGAGTCGGCAGTGTTTCTACCGCTACGGAGAGGGCGGTACTGCGGCCCCCATAGCCTGCAGGCCCTATGCCAAGGCCGTTTATCGTTTCCAGAAGCCGTTTTTCAAGTTCCGCATAGCGGGGATCTCTATTAAATTCCCCCGGGGGCCTCAGCAGGGCTTTTTTGGAGAGGAGAGCAGCCTTGTCAAAGTTCCCCCCAATGCCCAGGCCGAGCACGATTGGCGGACAGGGGTTTGGCCCCGCCTCTTTCACCGTTTTTAGCACAAAGTCAACGATGCCCTCTTCCCCGCCGGAAGGACTGAGCATGGCTATACGGCTCATGTTTTCGCTGCCGAAACCCTTGGGGGCAACAGTAACAGTAACCTTGTCGCCGGGAACAAATTCGGTGTAGATCATCGCAGGAGTATTGTCGCCTGTATTTTTCCGGGAAAACAGGGGATCTGCGACAACGGAAGAACGGAGAAAGCCCCCGGTATAGCCTGCGCTTACCCCCCTGTTTATTGCAGCGTTTATGTCGCCTGCAATATGGACTTCCATACCGGTTTCCAGAAACACGCAGGCCATTCCCGTATCCTGACAGATGGGGAGAGCTTCCCTTTCGGCAAGTTCGTAGTTTTCAATGATACTGTCAAGAACTTCCCGAGCCAGGGGATTGTCTTCCTTTTTACGGCAGGCTCTGATGGCTTTACGCACACCGGGAGGCAGTGTCCTGTTGGCTTCGATACAAAGCCGCCTTACCGTTTCGCCGACAAGGGCGGCTTCAACAATCCGCATGGATTCTTATTTGGGCAGAGCAAGAATACCGGCCAGTTCCGGCAGTTTTTCAAGGTCGCCCTTGAGGCCCGCGGCCCGGCCCTTGTTTACATAATCCCTGCTCTGGAAACTGTAGGTAAATTTTGTATGCACATCGTAGGCGCCCTTCATCAATGCAAATGCGTCTTCCGTCATTACAAGCTCTTCATCGGTAGGAATAATGTAGATGGGGATCTTTGATTCAGCCTTACTGATACAGGTTTCCGCATTCCGCGTATGGGAAAGTTCATTCTTTTCCGGATCGTATACGATGCCGACGCCTTCAAGGCCGTCGAGAATCTTCTTCCGCATGAAGGAGGCAAATTCACCCACGCCCGCGGTAAAGACCAGCGCATCAACCCTGCCGAGCACGGCATTATAGGCGCCGATATACTTCTTTACCCGGTGGGCTTCCATGTCCTGAGCCAGTTCGGCACGTTTGTCCCCCTTAAGGACAGCCGCCTGAATATCCCGCCTGTCATTGTACTGCCCGGTAATCCCCAGAAGGCCCGACTTTTTGTTCAGGGCGCTTTCCATCTCCGCAGGACTCATGCCGGTTTTCCGCATGACATAGAAAGGCATGGCCATGTCGGCGTCCCCCGACCGGGTACCCATGATAAGCCCCTCCAGCGGAGTGATGCCCATGGAGGTGTCGAAGGAGCGGCCGTCCTTCACCGCATCAACCGAAGAGCCGTTACCCAGGTGACAGATGATAAGGTTTGTCTTGAAGGGATCTTTACCCAGAAGCACCGCGGTCCGTTTTGCGGTATAGAGGAAGGAAGTTCCGTGGAAACCGTAACGGCGGACAGAATAGTTTTCATACCATTCATAGGGAACCGCGTATAGGAAAGCCTTGGGAGGCATGGTCTGATGCCAGGCCGTATCCATCACCGCGCAGTGTGGAACTCCGGGGAGCACCTTCTTTGCAGCCTCGATACCCATGATGTTTGCCGGATTGTGCAGGGGCCCTAGATCCTTCACCTCGTTGAAGGCCGCCATCGCCGCATCATCCACGATGACGCTTTTGGTAAACTTGTCCCCGCCGTGGAGAACCCGGTGCCCGACAGCCTTGATCACGCTCATGTCGGAGATGACCCCGTATTCCTTGTCCGTAAGAATTTTGATGATAAGATTTACCGCATCGGTATGGGTCGGACAGTCCTGTTCTACCGTGTATTTCGCCTTGCCCCCGGCTTCGTGACTGATAAAAGAACCGGGAAAGGTAACCTTTTCTACCACTCCGACCGCCAATACATCCTTATTGTCCCAGTCATAGACCTGATACTTTACCGACGACGATCCGCAGTTCAGCGTTAAAATAACCATGTTTTCCTCACTCAATACGATTTTGTTACCATGAGACTGTTCCAAAGTTTCAGTTTTTTGGAATAAGTTCATTATAGTACAATTCCACAGAAAGAGAAAGAAGAGGGCAAGTAAAATTGTGCCGGAGGAAAACCCCGGTTCCGGCGGAATGTTTCGGGCGCATTTCCGGCTTCGCCGAAAACCGGGCTTTCCGCTCCAATCCCTTCGGGATTCCGCTTCAATCCCTTGCGCGGTCCATGCTGTATACATACCTTCCGGAAAGGCCCTACAAAATATCCGTTCTTCCCGCCTTTTTAATCTCCTCCACAACATCCTTCACATATTGGGATTCACCTTTCCTGACTATCAGCAGCGCTCCGTTGCGGACTACCACGATGAGATCCTCCACACCCGCCAGTGCGACAGGAATTTCGCTATCGACAAAACAGTTTTTTGAATGTACGGAGAAGACTTCATTTCCGGCAGCTTTCTGCGCCTCCAGCAGAGCCGCATACTCGTCCCAGTTACCCACATCCTTCCAGTCAAAACGGGAACGGATCATCACCGTGTTTTTGGCCCTTTCGGCAATGGCATAGTCAAAGGATATGCCCTGAACCGTATGGTAGGCTTCCGCAAGACCCTGCCATCGGGAGAGAAGTCTTAAGCCATTGCAGTTTTCGTAATCGCCTCCATTGGGGGCTTTAAGACCCTTGAAGACTTCGTAGAGAATCGGGACATTGAGACGGTACTCTTCCAGTATGCCTTCCGTGGAAAAACCGAACATACCCGAGTTCCAGTAGAAGTTTCCCGCCGCGCAGAAATCTTCCGCCTCTGTCCTGCCGGGCTTCTCCCGGAAAGAGGCAACCGTAAAGGCCGCGGCTTCCGGAGAAGCAAGCATCTCTCCGGTTTCGATGTAGCCGTAACCGGTTTCGGGCCGGGAAGGGGAGACGCCGAACACAACGAGTTTCCCTTCCGCGGCAAAAGCCGAAGCCGCAGCGGCATCCGCCGCAAAAACCGGCAGAGGGCCGATGAGGTGATCGCTTGTGAGTACCAGTATGGTTCGCCCAGGATCTGTTCCACCCGTACTCAAACCGGAATAGAACACACCGGCAAGAACCGCCGGGGCCGTATTTTTCGCCTCGCTTTCACGGATAAGGATCATCCGCCGCCGTTCCGCATCATCAAAGGACAGGGCAACTTCAATCACGGATTCAATGTGGCTCCCTCCGGCGATGATGATCACCCTTCCGTCCCTGCCGGTAGCCGCAAAGGCCCTTTCCAGGGCAGCGCCGAAGAAGCTGTCTTTCCCTCCGGAGGAAGAGACCGTAGAAACAGGCTTCAGCATTCTTAAAAACTGTTTCTGTTTTTTTGAATTGGAAGCCGGCCAGAGCCTGGTACCCGAACCGCCGGCCATGATGATGCAATCGTCAAACATTGTTACAGTATAAACGCCCTTGAAGAGAAACCGCAAGATTCATAATTAGAGTCTGTTCCACCTGGATTTGAGGAGAAAACCGGGGCTTTTGACCGGTTTTTCCAAGAGCCTGTTCCAAAACCGTGCGCATTAGCGCACAGTCAATTAGTTTTGGAACAGGATCATATATCTTCGAATAATCCCTGGGAAGCAAAAGAGCCTCATGGTGAAACAATTTTGGACGTTTTACATACAACACCCTCATATCGTCTTTGGTATTCGACAGCGTGATTTCTTCCATAAAATAACCCATGTTATCTCCCTGCCTTAACAGTACTTCAAGAAGGTTTTTTGCATAGTCTTTATGCAGGATTTCAAGCTGTCAAACCAACTCTGTGGACAGACGGCGCAGGGGGCATCAGTTTGCGGCACGAAAGCTTATAAAAGGAGGATTTAGGAAGAAACCCTTCGAGATGACCCGGTGAGCGGACCTCCCCGGCAATTCTCAGTTTACCACGAACAGACACTAACGCTTGCTTCGGCGGCCTTCATTTTTACCTGAATTCTCTTCTGTTCGAGCGGTTCGTGACCATCGTAAACCGAGAATAGCTGCCGGCAACCGGAACCCGGTTGCACCGGCTGTTATCCCGTGATAAATTAACTAGTGTCTGTCCATAAAGTCGGTTACTTTATGGACAGACCTTGCATTTTGCGCATCTTTTTGTACCAAAACGGTGCACAAAATGCTTGTTTTAAGGTAGTCTGTCTATAATGTGTCTACATTATAGACAGACTCTAACTAGGGAAACGCTGATTAAATGATGCCAATCAGCGTTTCCCTGTGTATTTGCTCATTTCATTTCGCAAATACCGTATTAAAGCAGCACTGATATATTCTCGATTGAATAAATCAGTGCTTCCCTAGAGCTTGTCCATAATATGACACATTATGGACAGACACTAACTAGAAAGGAGGCTGTAATGCTGATAAAAAAGATAAAAAAACTCTATGAGATTGATCCAAAATCATGGGAACACCCGGCGGATAAAGCGGCCTTAAGCGCTTTAAGGCAGTTAAGGGGAATAGACGAGCTTGTAAAGCTGCTGGTATCGGTTACAACAGAGCGTTCTCTAAAACTTATGGTGTTATCTTCGGCGGTCAAGGTTTCTCAAAACCAGTATCCCAAATTGTATAGGATTTTAAAGGATATTGTGGACACCTTTGACTGGAACTATACGCCCAATCTGTTTGTTACACAAAGTCCCTTCTGGAACGCGGGGACAATAGGCGTAAAGGAGCCCTTTATTATCATTAACAGCTCAATGACAAAACATTTTGATGAGAAGGAAATAACCGCGGTGATAGCCCACGAAATGGGACATATTATGAGTGGACATGCTCTCTATAAAACTCTCATGTGGCTGTTAACAAAAGTTTCATTAAATGTAATCCCCATGGCCTCGTTGTTACTCACGCCGATACTTGTAGCCCTTTATGAATGGGATCGAAAAAGCGAATTAACCGCCGACAGGGCCGAGCTGCTGGCTGTCCAGGAACCGGGCTCCAGTTATAATATACTTATGAAGATGGCGGGGGCGGAAGATTTAACCGAGGTAAATCTTAACGACTTTTTCGCACAGGCACAGGAATATGAAAATCAAAAATCCTTACTGGACGGCGTTCATAAAATATTAAATCAACTGTGGGCTTCACACCCCTTCCCGGTAATCAGACTGCGGGAATTAAAAACCTGGGAATTATCCGGCTATTACCAAAGCATACTGGATGGAAATTATTTGAAAATAGGCATGTCCCGGGAAAATACGCAGGATGATATCAAGGCCGGATATAAATACTACAAAGACACCTGGAAAAACAACGATGACACCATATCAAAAGTCGCCTTTGATGTCAGCGAAGAACTTGGAAAGGTTGCCGAAGGCCTGGGAAAAGCTGCGGAAGGAATAGGGGGAACCATAAAGGATATGTTTAAAAAATGAACAAGTCCTTTATCCTGCCGTTATGTGCCGTGGTAGTGTTTTTACTTGTCCCGGCGGCGTTTTCGGCGCAAGAAGCGGACGGAGCCGCGGATTCCACAAACGGCGGCGGGGAGCGGGTTTACGCCCATACCGGCCTTGGAGACGATGATTTTGCCCGGTCCTTGCTGGCAACCATGCGGGCTGAAGACTTCTACAATGCGGGCCGATACGGGGCGGCGCTGGAAGAGTTCAACAAGGCCATAGAACTGATGCCGGACAGGATGTACGCCGCGTGGATTGGGCGGGGTAACCTCTATTACTCCATACGCAAAGATTACGAAAGGGCTCTGGCCGATTATACCGAGGTTATCAGGAGGGTTCCCGAAGATTATGTACCCTATAAATACGAATTCATCCGGCGTCACGCGCCGGGACAGGTTTTTTTCGCCTACTATGGCCGGGCCAATGTTTATGCGGATCGGGGCGAATACGAAAAGGCCGTGGCCGATTATACCGCGGCCATACGGCTGTGGCCCGAACATTCGTCGCCCTGGTTATTCCGTGCCGTTTCATACATCGCTCTGGGTGAGGACGACAAGGCCATAGCGGACTACACTCGGGTAATAGCCCTGGGAGACGATGATGCCCGGCGGATGAATCCCCTTAACCTTACCGGCGCGTATATCGAGCGGGCCGAACTCTACCGGAAAGGGCGGCGGTACGAGGAGGCCCTGGCCGATTACACCGAAGTGATTGGCCGGGGCGGGCCCAACCTGTCCATCGCGTACAACAACCGGGGCATTACCTACCGTCTCATTGGGGAACCGGACCGGGCCATAGCGGACTACGATGAGGCCCTGCGGCTCAGTCCCCATGACGCCGTGACGTACAACAACCGGGGAAACGCCCGCAAAGACAAAGAGGATTTTGACCGGGCCATAGCGGACTACAGCGCGGCCTTACGGCTCAATCCCGATTATGCTCTGGCGTACAACAACCGGGGGGTTGCCTTCAGACTCAAAGGGGATGTGGAGCGGGCCATAGCGGACTACGATGAGGCTTTACATCTCAGGCCCGATTATGCTGAAGCGTACAGCAGCCGGGCGTATGCCTGTTATCTCAAAGAGGACTATGTCCGCGCCCGTGCTGATTGGGAAAAGGCGTTACAGCTTGATCCCAACCATGCCCAGGCGCGGAACAGCCTTGAAGCGCTGCGGGAAATGGGGTACTGAACGAAGGCCGGGCGAAAACTTTGTTTTCATCAAAGAAGCAGGGTTCGGAGAGTCTTTGTTAGTGCGCTTTACACAGATTTTGAAAAGAAGGGTATAAAAATTTATGAGACTAACGTATCTGTGGTTTTCTTATGAAAACACTGCAATCCCCTGGCCCTATAAGGAAATTGCGCAATATAATGATTACTGTAAATGGCTCGGGATTATGTACAAGTTTTATCTGAAACCGGTCATAACAGATAAAATGAGAAAATTATGCGTTATAGTAACGGACGACATGAACCATATAAAGAAACCAACTTTTTCAGATGGGTTTACGCCGGAAAACGATATATATTTATATACGCTTTATGATTACAGGAATTTTCAAAACATGCCGGTTAAAGATGTTCAAAGAACATTGCTTGACCTGATTCAAAAAAGAATTATGGAATATGCCGTCCCGAATAACATAGAGGAAAATATTTTTGAAGAAGTGTATAACAAAATTATTGAAAATGACTTTTTATTTGAAGGCAGGTATATGGAACCTGTATCGAATAACGTATATACGGCGCAGATGTCATTCAAATTCGATTATCAAAACAACGGGGCCGGCAACGATATGTTTGTAGAAATATATAAAGACAACCGGCTAATAAACAAAATAAAATTTTGCGGCATCGGCTGGCGGGCCGCGCGTGGATATATTAAATATATAGAATGGATCGATGAAAACAATTTAAGGATGGATAACCTTAATGACGGATTTCTTTATTGGAAAATAAGCATTGACGGAACGGTTGAACTTGACAGTTTTCAGAAAAGCTATAACCATAATGTATTCCGCCTGGGATTATGTTATTATTACGGAAAAGAAATAGCGGGGAATAAAGAAAAGGGCCTGGAATTAATAGAAAAGGCCGCCGGGATGGGGTGTAAATCAGCGAATGAATGGCTGGTTTATCCCCAGTGGAGAAAGATATGGTGGGGATAAAAGCTTTTTTCGGGCCTTACGCCACGCCGTTTTCCCCGGGAACACGTTTACGCGTGCGTATTCGGGCGTCTTCTTCGACTTTGCGGTACAGTATAATCATTCCCCGTAACCGTTCACGAGGTCTATTTCAAAAAGTTGAAAAAGGCGGTAAAAATGAAACATGGAAGGGGAAAACTTACAAGAACTCGTAAAAAAGCAGGCGGAAACAATAAAATTACTTCAAGTGCGGATAGTTGAACTTGAAGCGGTTATCGCCTGTCTGCAAAAAAATCCCGCAATTCCTCCAAACCGCCCTCTTCAGATATTGTAAAACCTAAAACAACCGTGAAAGAAAAAGGCGGAGACAATAAACGAAAAATCGGCGGACAGCCCGGTCATAAAAACACGAACGTATCCCCTTTTCCCGGGAACAGGTTGACCAATTCATTGAAGTAACCCTGCCGGAATGTCCTTTATGCCGCGGCGTATTAGAAGAAGACGAACAAGATATGATAACAACCCGGCAGATTGAAATAACGGCGAAGCCGTTTGTCATAACCGAATATCACCGTCATAGCCATTGGCACCCGGCCTGTCAAACCTATCATACGGCTCCCGTTCCGGAACAGGGGCGCTGTCATGTATCATTCAGTGCGTTGAAAGATTTTTTCCGGGAAGTATTGGGGATACGGGTAAGCCGGGGTTTTCTTTCAAAACAAATAATGAAAGTGAGCGGTTCATTGAAAGAGACGCACCGGCAGTTGGGTTCAGTGGCTGTCGGGGGAGAAACATCTAAACATAGACGAGAGCGGGTGGAAAGAAAAGGGGTTAAAGCGGTGGACATGGGCATTTTGGGCGGAGAAATATACGGTATGCATCATACGGGACAGCCGCGGGGAGATGGTACTGGAAGAAATGCCGGGTGCCGCCTTTGGGAGTATAATCACGAGTGATTTTTTTGGAGCATACCGGAAGTTTGGCCGGATGAGTGGGGCGTTGATACAATTTTGCCGGGCACATTTAATACGGGAGGTATTATTTCTTGAGGGATAGGAAGATACGGCAGTGGTGCGTTATGGGAAGCGAATACTAAAACAGATACGGCTGATGTTCCGGACGATACAGCCGAAGGAAACAGTTGGGGAAAAAGCATGGAAGATGGGGATGAAAAGGCGCCGGGAGTTCATAGTAAAACGGGCCGCGGGCACGGCGCCGGAACAGTTTGTGCTTGATATTATTTGAAGGATATAGTATAATGATATTTTAGGAGTGTAAATATGTTGGAAAAAGAATTTCAAATGATTGAATCCCAAATCCATCGTTTTTTGTCAACCTTTCTTGGCGAATTAGATTTAAATATTATTGATTTAGACGATAAAGATACTAATGGATTAATACGGGTTTTTACAGATAGATTTGATGAAATTAAAAACATAATGAATTGGCGTGATAAAAACCTATTAAGTAGGGCTTATTTATTAAAATTTGCAAGAAACAAGTATTATCATAAAAACAATGCAGTCAAAATTACTATAGTAGACGAACTATCTGATTTAACCAATATAATAGTTTTTCTTAACTTTCTTAAAGACGCATTTACTGAAAATTCTTCTTTTAACGATTTTCTAAAATATTTAAATGATTTATTAAATACAGTAATAAGTCAAAATAAATCTAATGAAAAGATTGATACTCAAGAAGATAAATTGGATAAGGTATTAGATAAAATGAATCTGCTAGTACGTAATCTTGATGATATAAGAAATGCAATAAATAATGAAAATGTATCAACTTCTAGTATTGAGGAAGAGGAAAAGAAACTTGAACCAATAGTAAAAGAAATCATTGAGAAAGAGGAAGAGTCTGCACCGAAAAAAATTAAGAGGTATAGATTAAAAAGAGAAAAACAACTAGTATCAAACAAAATGCAAGTTTTTTCTTCAGAGAATTTAGATAGCATGGAAAATGAAGAACGATCTGTTTTAATTGAGAACAAGGAAGACGAATCGTTATCTGATCACGAAAAGATGAAAGATAGTTTAGAAAGAATAAGAAAAATCCAAGAGAAACTTGTTAATAATAATTTAATTAGGACCGATATTGATCAGGTCGAATTAAATAAACAATTGCAATGGTTTAATTCAGTTGGTGAGAAAAAATTTAAATCATTAGCTGGATTTGCTGCTAGTAAGAAGTTATTGTATCCCAATGCACGGCAGATGCTATACAAAATGGGAATGTATATTTCAAAAGGATGGGAACCATCTATTGCACAAATAAATTATGTAAAGAAATTATATTATGAAATAATAGATGAATATGATAAGGCAAGCACAAACTTGAACCTTGTAACAAATTTCGTGTAAACGGCTATACTGCCACAAGGAGAAAGTACGGCCTTTTCAAAAGAGCTTCCGGATGAAATCCTGAGGGACTACCACGGCCCGGACGATTTTTACGGGCCCCGGGGAATCATGAAACGGCTTGCCGCGGCGCCGGTCGGGCGAACCGCGGAAGCCGAACCGGCATTTCATCCCGGGTACGGGAAACATGA
>JAITLC010000068.1 GCA_031278095.1 Treponema sp. | reverse complement strand
CGACGCTCTTCCGATCTCTGCTCCTTGAGTCTAGGAATTCCGGGGATTTCCGGTATATACTCGAATAGATGATAACGACCGAAAAGCTGGATAAATGGTTTAGAACCTTCCTGGCTATTGAAGAATTTCTTTCTGTCGATACGAGCCTTAATGGGCTTCAGGTGGATAACGAGGGCGGAGAGATTCAAAAAATAGCCTTTGCGGTGGATGCCTGTCTGGAAAGCTTCAAGAGGGCCGTGGAGGCTGGAGCGGGACTGCTTTTTGTTCATCATGGCCTCTTCTGGGGAAAGCCTCTGGTCCTGACTTCTTCCCACCGGGAACGGATCAAGTTTCTTCTGGATCATAACCTGGCTCTCTATGCCTGCCATCTTCCCCTGGATCAGCACCCTGAAGTGGGGAATAACGCGGCTCTTGCGAAACTTTTGGGTATCGAAGATCCCGGGCCTTTCGGCATGTATCATGGCAAAAAAATCGGTTATAAGGGTAATTTGAAAAAACCGCTTTCCGTTGATGAAGCGGCAAAGCGGATAAATTTCGGCGCCAATCAGCCGGTGGGGGTGTATCCCTTCGGCAAAAAAGAAAATCTCAACTGTGCGGTGATTTCCGGGGGAGCTGCCTTTGAAGTTTTCCAGGCGATTGAAGAAGGGGTGGATCTATACGTTACCGGGGAAAATTCCCACAGTGTATACCATCATCTTTTGGAAAACGGTATCAACATGATTGCCGGTGGACACTATGCCACAGAAGTCTGGGGAGTCCGTTCCGTCATGGAACGCTGTGCACATGAACTGTATCTGGATACGGAATTTATCGATGTACCGACAGGATTATAGGAGTAAAACTTGAAACGTATCAACAGGGAAAAAGGCCTGCCGTTTTTATTGACAGGGGTTATCATTTTACTGGATCAACTGGTAAAGACAATTATTGTCAAAAACTGGCCCAAAAGCGGCGTGATGATTGCCGATGTGTTTAACAATGAATTCCTGGAAATCTACCATGTACGGAATAAGGCCATTGCTTTCAGCCTGGGGCACAACCTGCCCGATTTTATCAGGCCTGCGCTTTTTGTTGTTCTGCCCCTCGTGGTTCTTGGTTTTCTCTTCTGGTATTATCTTAAATCCTCCGAGTTCAGCCCCATCCAGCGCTGGGCCGTGGCCGGAATCATCGGCGGGGGTATCGGAAACCTTATCGACAGGATTTTCAGGCCCGAGGGCGTGGTGGATTTTGTCAGTGTGAGATTCTACGGCTTTTTGGGTCTGGAGCGCTGGCCCACTTTCAATATTGCCGATGCCAGTGTGGTAATCTGCTGTATCCTGCTTCTGCTTACCATCCTCATTCAGCCAAAAAAAGAAATTCAGGAGAAAAATTCACATGAATAAGAAAGCCAACACACTTCTTTTTATTCTGGGAGCAACGGTGGTAAACATAGTTGTTACTATTATCAGTTTTATCCTGCTCTTTGTGCTTTATGCAAAGTATCTGGTACCTCACATGCCTGAGTCTGCGGCGGCCTGGGGCTTCCCGGTAATCTTCATCATTTCAATAGCCCTTTCTTTTCTCTTGTACCGGGCTATCCTCAAGATGCTGCTCAAAAAAGTAGATCCGGAAAAATACTTCGATCCACTCTTTGGAAGACGCCGGAAAAAATAAATTCAGATTTCGCCGAGCCGGCATGGCATAAGCCGCATGAGTTTTTTCAGGTCTACCGGTTTGGTCATATGGGCACTCATGCCCGCATTCTGACAGGCTTCGATATCCTTTACCAGCATCCTGGAACTGACAGCGATGATTGGGATATCCCAGGCCTTGCTCTTCCCGAAGAGCGGATCGCACGGGTAGCGTTAAAACCGTTCATGACCGGCATTTCAATATCCATCAGGATCATGTTGTATGAATGAGGATCTTCTGTATAGAGCTTGACGGCCTCAGAGCCATTCCGGGCGGGTTCAACAATAAGCCCTGTCTTACCGAAGTACAATAAGGTATGGATTGTGCAGAGTTCATACCAATTTATACCTTCATTGCTCATTATTGTACTGCCGGGTCTCAACCCCGTCATCTTTCGCAGGTTCGAAGGTTCGCCCTGAAGGGCGGGGTATCCGGCCCGGCTTCGAATAAAATCTGTGGTTTTTCCCGAATGAGGCTTGTGTATGTTTCCTTTCGGCCGGCGAGCGTAAGGAACTTAGGTTATACGCCGCCGCCTGAGGCGGCTTGTGCGTAACAATAGACACAGGCGGCGGGACAGGAGGTGTAGGTACCGATGTCAATAGCCGCGGTACAGAGGCAATGCGGCCTCTGATTTCTGTCTTTTTGGGGAACCAGGGCTTCCCCCAGCCTCAATCCGGAAATAAGATCCCCGTCTATACAGGCGCCTGCTCTTATCCCCAGTGCTTCAAGA
Organism: Treponema sp.; assembly: GCA_031278095.1. GTDB lineage: Bacteria > Spirochaetota > Spirochaetia > Treponematales > Breznakiellaceae > JAIRNJ01. The sequence continues at coordinate 36,685 of JAITLC010000068.1, read as the reverse complement.
TTCTCTCCTTCGGCGCAGCTTTGAATCTCCATACCCGCTCCTGCGGCCGTCTCCCCCAGGCTCCCCAGCAGATCCCGTATCCCGCTCTGAAGGCGGCCTTCCCCGTCATAGTGGGAAAACAGTCTGAAACCCCCATTCCTGGCCTCCAGCGCCGCAATCCGGCGTTTTGTCCGCGGATATTCATCATAGACGCTTACAATGACACGCCGTAGCGCCCCCTTCAGGGCGGCCGCCAGAGCGGCAAAATTTCGCTTATGAAAACTGTAATCGGTAAGACTGCTTACAAATACCGGATCATAGCGCCAGATTACCCGCCGCTCCCCAATCCGGGAGGCCAGTTCCGCCATAGCTGCGACAATCTCTCTTAGGGGAGTTGCATTGGGTTCGATACATTCAGGATACCCGTTCAGGGTAACCATCACATACCAAAAAAACCCTGCGTCCTCAAGTTCCCGCGCATGGCTGAGCAGATGCCTGGGATCCCGTGTCCAGAAGACCAGCGCCTCCGCATCCTCAGGCAGCAGGGACACCCGCCTAATCTGTTTTACATTGAAAGGGTTGGGCACATCCGCAAAACCCGCCTTCAGCCGCTCCAGGAACCAGTCAAAACGGAAACGAGGTATGTCGCAACGCCGGGATATGCTGATGATCACAAGAAAAGTATAGCACGACTTTATTGATTGTTGCCGTGTTGTGCGCCTTGTCCAAGGCCTTTATGACCCAGGCAGAAGCCTTGTTCAGGAGGGTGAAATGGACAGTTCAGCCGGTTTTGACATCGGTCATGGTGAGGGTATAACATCGGAAACGGAGTTTCCGCACTCTCCTGCAAGATTACCGCCGTTATGCTGTACCAAGTCTATCTGGAAGAAGCCGGAAGGCGTGGCGGCGTATTGGAGCCAGGTGAGGATAGGGATGGCGCGGCGGACGGGCTTGGTACCCGAAGTGCCGCGGATTTTCATCCGTTGTTTAGGCTTTCGCAGGAGGCGGTCGATGGTACGGGGCTGATTTTTTTTGAGTTTGCCGGCGGCCGTATCGGATATGCGGTAGTGTTCTTTCAGCCTGAGGAAGGGGGCGAAGAGTTTTCCACAGGGCCAGTTGAAGTTTTTCCACAGCAATTCGAGCATATCGGCGAGGGCGGTGTCATAATAGGGTCGGTAGACTCGTTTTTCCGGCTTTTGCTACCGGGGAGGGCAAGGTACTCGTCCAGGATTCGTGACTTTTCACTTTTCCCGGCTTTCCGGTAGCGGGAAGCGAACTGTGCCGCAATCTTTTTTCTCTGCCATGGTAAACCCCATTTGTTCCTCCAGACTCAGTCTGGACAGAGTGTGTCCTCATGGTTAGATTTTTACATGGCGCAAACATTCCCCTATGGTTAGATTTAACGTGGTGCAACGCGTGCAGTTGACATTATCCCCTTCTTTTGGCTATGATTATAACATTCTCCGGGGGTGTAGCTCAGTTGGCTAGAGCGTGTGAATGGCATTCACAAGGTCAGGGGTTCAATTCCCCTCACCTCCACGTAATTTGCAGGGTAAAAAATCGCCGATTAGGCGATTTTTTAGGGTTTTATACGCGAAGCGCAGCGGCCTCCTAGATATTCTCCCCGGCGTAATCGGGCAGGGGAGGTGTAGGAGACCGGGGAGTTGAATCCGTATTCACCGGAACGCTGCCCGCGGTCTCTCCACCAAGGCTGAAGAGCCTGACCCCCTCATCGGGGAAGCGTTCTTTTACCTTTGTCACTGCCCGCCTGATTCCGGCGGCTTCTTCCGCCTCGCACCAGATCACCAGTGCAAAGTTTTCCTCGGGCCACACGGCGTCCCCCATCCGGGGGCCCGAAGAGCCGACGCCTGTAACGTTTGGGTAGAGGGTGTAGTACTTTCCTACTCCCTCATCCTTAAAGGCTTCGAGGACGTTTTCCTCAACCGAATGATTTGCGATAATTTCTATCCGGATCATAATGCCTCCCCGGTGATGGGCCCCCCTGAGGGGAACTTTTGCTCACTTTCGTTCGCCCGGCGGGATATTCCGGATAAAACCGGAGTTTCCGCAATTTTTGCAACACCCTGACCAAGGGTTTTGTCTCCTTCTTTCTGCCTGCCCTTGAGCCCCAAGGCAATCCGCTCACGCCGGGCCTCCGCCCTGGCAAGTCTCTCGTCGGAATGTTTGTTTATCACCGCATAGAGGGTGGGCATCAGGAACAGGGTCATAAGCGTACCGATGGAGAGCCCTCCAAGAACGGTCTTGCCGATGGGCCCTACCATTTCGGATCCTTCGCCGGGGAAGAAAGCCATGGGGACAAGGCCCAGAATCGTGGTGAGGGTGGTCATCAGTATCGGGCGGAGTCTGTTCCCTGCCGCTTCGATACAGGCCTCTTCGAGGCCGTAACCGCGCTTGCGGAGCAGGTTGGTATAATCCACCAAAACAATACCGTTGTTGACGATAACTCCCATCAGGACGAGAAGCCCCACGGCGGTAAGCACATTGAATACCGTATTGGTGATAAGGTAGATTCCGACAATACCGATTACGCTCAAAGGGATGGTAAAGATGATGATAAAAGGATCGCGGAAAGATTCAAAGAGACTCGCCATGACCCCGAACACCAGAAAGGCAGCCACGATGATGATGAGCACAAAGTTACTCATCATCTTCATCATCTCCGCGTTATCTCCGGCATATTCAATAACAACATCATCTTCCGCAGGAATGGCGGTCTGGACTGCCGTACGGACTTTTTCTTCCAGGGTATTGAGCTTGGTACCCGGCTGTACCTGGGCGCTTACGTGAATAACCCGGCTCTGGTTTTCCCGGCTGATCGTAAGCGGGCCTGTGCCTTCCCTGTAGGATGCAAAACTGGAAAGGGGAACCCGGCCGGCTATCTGGCTGTTCACAAAGATATGATCCAGGGCAGGCCGCGTACTCCGGTCGGCTTCCGCCAGAATAAGTACCACATCGTAGTCATGGCCTCCGGTCTTGTAGCGGGTTGCGGTGATTCCGTCCACCGCCGCCTTTATTTCGTTTCCTACAGTATACGTGTTGAGTCCCAGCGCATACATTCTGTCCCGGTCAAGCTCAATCTCGATCTGGGGAAGTCCGTCTCTAAGATCCACCGTAGGCTCCTTTGCCTCCGGTATATCCCTTCGCACTACTTCCGCGATCTGTTCCGCAATGGCCTTGCCTTTTACCAGATCGTCGGTACGGATTATGATGTCGATGGGATTGCCCATACCCATGCCTCCGAACCCGCCGCTAAAGGAAATGGCCACTCCGGGGAATTCATTGAAATGGGTACGGATAATATCTTTGATATTGTCCGCCGTCAAGGTCCTTTGGTCAAACTTCACCAGATTGATCCGTAATGAACCGGAATTAGTGTTCCCGCCTGAGAACATGTTGCCGCCGCCGGCATTGAGAACTATCCTTTCATACGCGGCAGGATCAATGTCTCTTTCCACAATGGTTTCCAGCTGACGGAGAACGGCCTCCGTTTCCGGAAGGGGAGTTCCCATGGGAAGGCTTACATTGATTTCAACATTATCCGCCTCCTCGGCAGGCATAAAGACCCAGCCGATCACCGGAATCATGATCACCGAGCCGGCAAAGAGTACCAACAGGAAACCGATGACAACAAGTTTGTGCTTGAGAACTTTCTTTACCGCCCAGCGGTAACTGTTATCCAGAGACGTGAAAAATCTCCCAAAGGCTCCGTCTATTTTGACCAAAACACCCTTGAGAGGCTTCTGCTTGCGGGTAACCAGCGGAAGATAGTGGCTGGATAACACCGGAACAAGAACAACGGCCACAAGAAGGCTTATCGCCAGAGAGATGACTACGGTAAAGGCCAGACCGGCAAAAAGTTCACCCGCCATCTCAAGAAGTCCCTGGAAAGCCACAAGGGGGGCAAATACACAGATCGTAGTAAGAGTACTGGCGGCAATTGCCACTATCATCTCGGATGTACCCAGCACCGCCGCGGAGCCCAGCTTTGCCCCTTTTTCCCGATAATGGTAGATATTCTCCAGAATTACAATGGAGTTATCAACCAGCATCCCTATGCCCAACACCAGCCCTGCCATGGTCATAAGATTAAGGGTAAGGCCTGCAAAGTACATCAGCATCAACGTGATAATCAGGGAAACAGGAATACTGATGCCGATGATCAGGGTCGGTTTAATTGAACGGAGGAAGACAAAGAGAATGAGAACCGCCAGGAGGGCGCCGGAAATAGCGGTACTGCTGACCTGATTAAGCGAATTTTCAATCTGATCGGTGGTATTGAAAATTTCGGTAATCTTGATGTCCTGGGGGATCTCCCTGGCAATCCGCGTAAGGCGGCTGCGGAGATCCCTTGCGGTCTGGACAGAGTTCTTGCCGCTCTGTTTCTGTACCATCATCATTACCGCAGACTGGCCGTTTACATACACCGTGCTGGTTTCATCCTTGAAACCTTCAAAAACATCGGCAATGTCCCGGAGGTATACGCTCCGGGGGCTTTCCACCTGACCGTCCACATAGCCTCCCCCCTGGTAGGAAATAACCGTATTGCGTATCTGGTCGAGGCTTGTGTATTCGCCCATGGTAGTAAGAATATAGGAAAGGCCGCCTTCGGTGATTGTACCCGCGGCCACCTGCATGTTCTGGGAGGCCAACATCTGCTGGATCTGGGTTACGGTAAGGCCGTATGCCTCAAGACGGCTTTGGGGTACCTCCACCCGGATAATCTTCTCCCGTCCGCCGTTGACACTTGCCGTAGCTACTCCGGGAGTCTGTTCGATGCGGGGAATGATGGTATCCTCCGCAATCTCCCGCAGTTCTTCGGAGCTCCGGTTTCCCGTAACCATGAGGCCAACGATGGGCATCATGGAGGGATCGAATTTAAAGATAAGCGGAGACTCGGAACCGGTAGGCATGTAGTTGCGAACCCGCTCCAGTGCATCCCGCACGGAGTTTGAAGCGTCAGCCAGATTCGTCCCGTAGGTAAATTCCATGATTACCATACTGGCGCCCTTGGAACTCGTGCTGTTTATTGCTTCAAGGCCGGAAGCGGAAGAAAGCGCCGCCTCCAGAGTCCGTGTTACCGATCGTTCTACTTCCTCGGGCCCTGCCCCCGTATAACTGGTGTACACGACGAGGTAGGGAGGATTGATCTCGGGAAAGAGATCTATGGGAAGCTTGACAAAAGCGAAAATTCCCAATCCGATAAGGAGCAGGAATATGATAAAGATTGTGGTTGGTCTTCCGACCGCCGTTTTTGCAAAACTCATATAGTTCTCCTTAGTTTGCGGCCAGGGGCGGCACTTTTTCTATTATATTGATCCTGGCGCCGTCGGTGAGCAGTGTCTGGCCCCGGACAACGATTTCCGTATCCGCCCCGAGCCCCTCCTGCACTTCCATGACTCCGTCAATGACAATACCCGGTTTTATTATCGTTTTGCGCACAACAAAGCCGCCTGCGTTTTCAGGATCCGCCTCAACGGTAAAAATATACTCTTCCCCGAGACGTTCGATCAGGGCGCCCGCGGGAATCTTGACAATACCGTTCTTCCGCTCTGTGATGATCCTCACCTTGGCAAACATTCCGGCCTTGAGCCGCGAACCGGGGTTATCAACATTTACCCGTACTTCCATTGTCCGGGAAGCCGGATCCACCACAGGGCTCACCTCGCTGATCGTTCCGCGGAACACTTCTCCCGGCCATGCATCGAGGCTTATCTCGCAGGGAAGCCCCATACTGATCTTGGAGATGAACCGCTCCGCCACATAAAGTTTTATCTCCAAAGCGCTGCCCGCGGCAATCCTGGCAAGGGGCACCGCCTGACTTATGGTCATGCCGACCTGGGCGGGAAGGGATACTACCGTACCCCCCACAGGAGCCTCAGCGATACCCGGCACATAGTTCATGCCCGGCCGGCTGGGATCCACTTCGGCAATGGGATCGCCTTTACGTACCCGTGAACCGACGGAAACAAAAAGCCGTGTTACCTTTCCTGCCGCGTCCGAATAGGTATCTACCGTGGAACCGGCCACAATATCCCCGGAAAGGGCAATATAGTCCCGAATCTGGCCCTGGGTAGCAGTAGTGGTGTTCACCGCAAAGACCGGCGCCTCGGCGGGGGCCGCGGGACCGCTTCCGGGCCCTTGCCCCAGTTTACTGTAAGCTTCTTTAATCCTTTCACAGCCTGAAAAGGTCAGGAGAAGGATACCGGCGAGTATGAGGACATATAGTTTGGCTCCCTTCATTTTATGCCTCCTTGAGAGCTGAGCGTACCGAAGGGCGCCCCAATGGAATATTCAAGATCGATAAGACCGTTACGATAGTTAAATTCCTGCTCCAGCATCTGTACCCGTGCCTGGCGCAGGGAAAGTTCGGCGTTCTGCACCTGCAGAAGATCCTGCAATCCTGCCCGGTAAGCCTCCTCGGTAAGCTGGAAAGACTTTTCCGCAAGGTCTATTGCCTTCTGCTGAGTTTCCGCGGTAATTCTGGTTTTTTCAAGCTGCAGTACCGTATTGTAAACTTCAATTTCCGTACCCTGAATTGCCTGATCCAGTCCCAGATCCGCGGTGGTAATGTTGTCGTCAATATCCTTGATGGCCTGGAAGCTGGTGCTCCAGGGGATGAGGCTGTCGAGTTTCCAGCCCAGGGCAATGGTAAAGGAACCGCCCTTCTGCCAGTTATCGGAACTGTCAAACCAACTATCCTTCCAGGGATCTTGGATAAATGCGGAAGTCCCGTTCCAGCTCAAAGAGAGGCCGGGAGTGAGGGTCAGAAGCTGGGCCTTGCGGCTGCTCTTGAGTGTCAAAATGCTGTGCCGCAGTTCCTTGATGTCCGGCTTGCCGGTAGAAGCCCTGCGGACAAGTTCCGCCACATCCAGCGGAATGTAGTTTGTCTCTTCCTGTGCGGAAACAAGTTCAAACTGCGTATCGTAGGGAAGCCCCAGGTTCATGGCAAACTGGGCGTAGAGCACCTTGAGACCGTTTTCCGCCTGATCTATCTGGGGCTTCATGTTCTCCCGGCTGACCTGGGCCTGCAGCAGGGTAAGTTCCGGCGCGAGCCCTGCCCGATAGTTTGCTTCGGCAACGGCGGCCTGCCGTTCCGCTGCGGCAAAACTTTCCACAAGAAGTTCTACCTGTTCCTGTACAAGGAGCATCTGGTAGTAACTCTTGCGCACATCCCGTTCAAGCTGGATCTTGGCCTTGTCGTAGCTGATGAGCCCTCCCTGATAGTTCAGCCTGAGTGTCTTCATCGCCTCAAACATGGCGGCGCTGATGTTCAGGGACACCTGAATCTGCCCGGCAATATGCCACCGGGGAAGATCGATCGAATACGGAGCGCTTAAATAAATGTCGGTCCCGGGGGGAAGGCCGGCATTCGGGGGAAGCGGCATGCCCGCTATCAATCCGGAAGGGGCAATGGCGGCAATTCCGGAACTGGTGGTTTTTTCATTATCCCCAATGAGACTCGCGCCTGCCTGAATACCGGGTATAAAACTTTTCCAGGAAGTATCGCTGTTACGCTTTTTGGTATTCACTTCTACTTGCCGGCTTTTCAGGCTGAGGTTGTTTTTAAGCGCCAGGGCTACCGCCTCGTCAACACCGATGCGGCGGACAGCGCTTTCCTGAATCTCTTCCTGGGCAAAAACTGCTCCCAGAGGCAGAAGGACCGGAAGCAGGACGGACAGAATCCCCCCCCTCAGGCGTAGTTTATACATCATTGTACAGCTCCTTCGCGCCGGACGGTTGAAACGTGAATTTCACCGAATGCTTCCGGACGGCGCCGGACCTTGCGGCCCATAAATATCAGGCCCGCATAGGCGCGACCTGTTACGGCTTGTTGCCGATTATAATACATTACTTTCATTCGATATATCTTTATATCCTTTCAGCCCCAGGGTGATAAAACGGTAAAGCGCCCGGATGCTGCTGTTTGGAAAATCCGCAAAGGCCATACCTTCCGGACGGTGCATTAGCATATTCAAAGTAAGGAAGAGGATCCACTGATTGATCAAATCTTCTTCCGAATCGCCCGATGGCCCGTCCTCTTCTCCGGGGGCCTTGTTACTACTCCAGTCCTCAATGGGCAGCCTGACATTCCGAAAGACACTGAAAAAATGAGGAGGGGGGGGGTCTAGCCGGCCCGGATCCAGGCGGCGTGTCCGTATCCAGTCCATCGCCGCAAGAATTTCGGGTCTTTGACGCAGATAGCTTGTTATGGAGTAGAGCCCCAGATAGAGCTGTTCCTCGGGAACCTCGGACTGCCGGATGCCTTCTTCGGCAAAGGCGATGATACGGCTGAATTCCGTCATGAAAAGCTGCCGCATCATATCCTGTTTGCTTTTAAAATGGGCATAAAGGCCGCTCTTGCTGAGGCCCGAACGCTGGGCCACCATCTCCATGGAGGCATTCCAGGGTCCCACCCCGGCTACCACGGAGGCAACCGCCTTGATCAGCTCCCCATCATCAATGGCCCCCAGACTCAGGCCGGAAACACCGGCCTCCAACCTTTCATAATCCATCCGGTCTATCACTTCCCGGTTTAAGTCCAAACCTACGGTTATCCATTTTTCCAGCGACACGATAAGGGAACGGATCTGTTCTTCCCCCGGCGTTTCCCCGCGTTTAAGCTCCTCTTTGTGAAAACTTGCCAGCCGTAAAATGATGGTGGAGACGATCATCTGGATTCGGGAAGGATTCTCCTTCATTATGTGGAAGTTGTGATGGATGAAAGCCGCCATATCCAGGCCCCGTTCCCGCATGGGCAGCGCCATGTTCTTCTGTTCCGTGTTACCATAGACCTCAATCAGGGCAAAGATAAAAAGATCCGCATTTCTGGCAAAGTAATCCGTCAAAACCCGGATCATAACAACCATGCTCTCCCAGATGTTCTTTGTCGCCATGGCCTGTTCAAGGCCCGGTTTGATATGGGCAACATAATCGTCAAAAAAATAGTCATACATGGCCTTGAGAAGGGCCTCCTTGTTCTCAAAATGCCGGTACAGAGCGGGTTTACTCACCCCCAGTTCCCCGGCAACCTGAGAGAGGCTGGTATTCGTGTAAAGTTCCCGTCCCCACACCCTGAGGGCGGCTTTGACTATGTCCTGGTTTGTCATTATTTTCTCCGTCAGGTCTAAACCATGTTTACGACCGTTCGGTAACAATATAATAACAACTTGTAAAAAGAATGGCAACAGGGAAAACAGGTTTTTTTGAAAATTTCGAAAAAAAAATATGATATTTCAATTGAAAGAACCGGTTTCAAAACCCGGTCGAGGGTGGGGTTCACCGGCTCTTGGAATTTCTCGGTTTTCAGATAAAACTAAGGAAACGCTGATTAAATGATACCAGTCAGCGTTTCCAAAATGAAGATACCCGGAAGCAAACTCCGAAGTATGAACCCGGACCTGCGAATCAGCCCTTCAGAATCTTGAGGGCCTCATCCCGGTAACAGTCCATAAGGTAGGGTATCCCCGTAACTTTGGTACACTCTTCGGTAAGGGACATGAGATCTTTCCGGCTGATCACGGAAAGATTGAAGCGCCGGGCGCCGGCCATAAGCTGCTGGAGTCCTACCTTGAGTTTATCCGCATAGCTGTATATGCCGACGGCCCCCAGCGGGATATTTTTGATTTCCGCAGAGCCGACCATATCCTTCACCTTTTCGTAATTGACAAAGATCTCCTCCGGTTTTTGCCCATATTCGGACACATTCTTGGGTAAAGCGCCGTCCTTGATCCACTGGGCGATGTTTTTGCCAACCATACCGGGGATCATCAGTGCCCGTCCCATGCAGACCGCCTTTACATAGGGGGCTCCCAGGGCCATGGCTTTGAAGATGCCGTCTTCTGAACTGAATCCGCCGGCAAAGGCCAGATCCGGCACACGTTCCCCACGGGCCGTCAGAATCGAGGCGTAGTCCCAGGCCGCGGCGTGGAGGTAGAGGGAAGGAACGCCCCACTCTTCCATCATGCGCCAGGGGCTCATGCCTGTGCCTCCCGATGCGCCGTCAATAGTGAGGAGGTCGATCTTTGCCCTGGAACAGTACTTGAGAGCCATGGCAAGCTCCTTAAGGCTGTAGGCTCCTGTCTTCAGGGTGATGCGCTTGTAGCCCAGGCCCCGGAGGCGCTCGACTTCCTTCATGAAGCCTTCTTCGGTAACAAATCCCAGACGGCTGTGGCGTTCAAATTCCCTGATTGCCCCATCCTTGTAGGATGCCTGAATGATGGGATCTGAAGGATCGGGGGTAACAATATAACCCCGGCGCTGCAGTTCCAGCGCCCGTTCCAGTTGGGCCACCTTTATTTCCCCGCCGATACACTTGGCTCCCTGTCCCCACTTCAACTCTATGGTTTCGATCTTGTGTTTTTCGATGATGTATTCCGCCACTCCCAGATTGGTGTCCTCTACGTTCATCTGTATGAGGATCTCCCCTTTGCCGGAATGGTACTTCCTGTAGGCCTCGATACGCCGATCCATATCCGGCGCCCTGACAACTTTTTTGGCGGCGGAAAGTTCCAGTGCGGGATCGATGCCGCATACATTCTCCCCGCAGACGATGGTAACCCCGGACAGGGCCGCTCCGACGGCAAAGTGTTCCCAGTTCTTGCGGGCTATTTCCGTAGAACCCAAGGCCCCGGTAAAGACGGGCATGCTCATCCTGACTTTTTTGTCCCAGCCGTATTCGGTTTCCGTATCCACCAGCGGGAAACGGGCATGATCCGGATCGGCAGGGGTACCGGCAGACAGGCCTTCGGCTCCCTGCGCGTAGCCCTGAATGTTGAGGTGGGAATAATCGACAGGGTAATCCTTGTCTCCCCCGGCTGTTATCTCTCCGAATGGGCCCGGATAGATCAGTTCCCGGCCCCGGTAGGAAGCCTTGAAAATTTCGCAGTTTCCCTTGCATCCGTCGATGCAGCGGGAACACAGTCCGCTTGAGGGGACTACGCTGTGGGAACGGTTTGCGCTTCTTGTCGCATCGTTGCCATTGGGACGCTGTAGATTCATAGTCTACTCCTTATAAGTGTGTAATCCTCCTTTACACGGCGAAAAGCCATTAGAACCTGTTTCAAAACCAACCGGGTTTCGAAACAGGCTCATTATACTACAAACTTTGGAAAAGGCAAGAAAAATAGACATGCAGGAAAACTGAAATCTCCGGACATGCCCGCTGTTTTTATCTTCGGAGGAATTTCTTGAAGATCACCCGCCTGTCATCGGAGATAATCTTGAGCAGGCCGGAATCGTTGAGGGAAGAACGGGCCAGTATCTCATAGGTTTCCTGTTCATCGGCATAAACCGGATTGATATAGACAATGTCGGCGCTGCCGTCTTCCGCATATAAGGGAAAACGGGGAAGCCGGTAAAAATCAATATATTCAGGCTTCCCAATCAGGCTTGCGGATCTTTGCGGATGCGCTTCAATATCGGAAGTAATATAGATTTGATTGGCTTTATACACATCGTAATTCCCTCCCGGTTCCGCCTGGTATAAAACAATCAGGAAGGCATAAGAAAGTACGATGCCCGGAATTACAAAGTTCCTGCGGAAAATAAAATCCGTGCCCACGAGACTAACGGCAATCATAATAAAAGGCAGACACACAACGAGGTACTTCCAGGAAATGACGGGCCTCAGGAATGAAAAAACAAAGGCAATCAAAAATATACATGCCGGAGTAACAAGTATATAGTCAAAGAACGGGGTTTGTTCCCGGCTTTCTCCCAAAAACAGCGGGGCTCCGGTTTTTTTGAAGTACAGAAACAGTAACAGAAAGCCTGCAATACAGAGAAAGGCAATATAAAACTCAAGAGTGGGCCTGCTGATCTGGGTGTTAAAGCCCGTGTCCAGCAGAGCCCGATTGAGGGACGTAAGGAGAAAGTAAGGCAGGAAAAAAATGCCTATAACAATATTCTCAAGGAAAAAGAGGAGTATTTTTTTCTTTCCATGCTCCCGGTCTTTTAACATATATAATATATAGAAAACAAAATTGGTCATTATGAATATGACTCCGAAATAATGGGTATTGGCAACAAAAATTCCCAGGACAGTATATGCCGCGGCATTGACGGCGCCGCCGTTTTTCAAAAACCTGATGAAGAAATACGCGGTAAGGGGGGCGAGGAAAATCAAAAGGATATAGCAGCGCATCTCCTGCGAGTAGCCGGCAAGGTGGGTGCTGACGGCGCTGAACAGGGCTGCCAGAAGCGCGGGCCTTTTGCCTGCAAAGGCCCTGACAAACAGGTACATTGAAAGGATGGCCGCGGTGCCCAGCAGTACGGAGAGCAGCCGTCCGCTTTCCTCCGTCCAGCCTGTAAGCGAAAACCAGAGACGGAGAAGCAAAAAGTAGAACGGCGGATTCCCCGGATCGCTAAAAATATATAGAAACGGTATATGGGGGCTTGATGCGGTACAGACCTGATTAAGTTCGTCATACCAGGCGGAATACCGCACAAAACCGTTTATCCTCAGCATAAAGCCGAAAAGCGTTATTAGAATAACTATAAAGACTTCGGTATGCCTTCCTGCCGCCGCCTTTTTGTACATGGCAGCGATTCTATCCCTATTGAGCAGCACAAGAAGGGCGAGAAACAGGTACACAAAGAGATACTTTACCGGAAAAAACAAAAGATCGCACAACGTCCTGATAAAAAAATTGTAATAGCCGTACCAGTTCACCCAATTCTTGAGTATGGTTTTCCGGTATATGGCAGGAAGCCTTAAAAGCCGGTAACCGTCTTCGGAGGAGCTTTCAAAATTCTTGATATCTTCTGCCGAATAATAAAAAACCTTGCTCCCGATAAAAACACTGAGACTGTCAATGGCGTCAATGGTTTCCTCAGACTCGCTGCCGGGAAGACGGAGAAAGAGCGCCTGTATCCAGGTATCTTCCGGGATCTTCTGGTGCAGAACGGTATGTTCAAGATCGTTGCAGCCTGTAGGTTTGGGGTAATAGAGCCGCTGATCGTTGGCGGCAATGGAAATACCGGAAGCATAGTTTTTTGCAATTTCCACATTGATGTGGATGGGCGCCAAAATTTTTTCCATCTTGAGATGGTTAAGATATACATGGCAGAGAAAAGAAAGGCCCATAAGACCTGCACACATAACAGTCAACAGTGGTTTATGGAAAAATCCAGGATTTTCTATTTTCATGACTTTTTTACAAGGCCTTTTATTCTGAAAACATTCAGCATGGCTTCAAAGAATATTTTCTTTGACATTTTTGACTTTCCCTGTTTCCGGTCAACAAAAATAATAGGAATTTCGATGATGCTGCAGCCTGCTCTGTAGGCTCTATACTTCATCTCAATCTGGAATGAGTATCCCCGTGAAATGATCTTCTCAAGGCCGATTTTTTCAAGAGCGCCTTTACTCCACATGTTAAAACCCCCGGTAAGATCCTTAACCGGACAGCCGAGTATCAGCCGGGAATAGAGGGAACCGCCTTTGGAAACAAGGTTCCGCAGCGCAGACCAGCCTTCAACCCCGCCGTTCCGGATATTCCGGGAACCAATAACAACATCATGGGTTTTCAATTTTTCTACCAGTTCGGGGATGTATGCGGGATTATGGGAAAAATCAGCGTCTATCTCCAGAAAGGCATCGTAACCCTGTTCCATACCCAGCCTGAAACCTTCAATATAGGCCGTGGCAACCCCCTGCTTTCCCGGCCGCTTCACAAGCTGCAGGCGCCCGGCATATTTTCCCGTCAGCTTCTCTACCACCGCCCCGGTACCATCAGGAGAATTATCATCAATAATCAGAACGCCCGTATTTTCATCAATAACTTCAAAGAGGGCGGGGATAAGGGATTCTATATTTTCAATTTCATTATATGTCGGACAAACAATCAACAGTTTCATCTTGGCTCCTGAAAAAAAACTACGCCCTGCGGACACCCGCGGAACACTCCGGTAAAAAAAACAACCGCAGGAACGCAGGATTACTGCGCCCGCTGCGGCTGAATCTTTACGGATTCAAATTGCCAATCCGCTTAGAAGGGTGAATCGGGCTGGTAATACTGGCTTACATTCGTCTTGTCGATCAGTGCAGAAGGCACCTTTACCGGTACGGACTTGCTCGCGGTGTGGAAGCTGTCGCTCTTGGCGCCGCTTGCCACATCTACCGCATACTGGATTCCATCGGCGATCATAGAAGGATGGTAGAGGGTGGTGGCCCGTACCAAAGGATCGTTATTCATGATCATCTCATATACGGGTTTTGATCCTGCACCGCCCAGAACGATCTTTATGTCCGTGCGGCCCGCTTCCCGGATTGCCTGGAGTACGCCCTGCAACGCGTCATCATCCTGGCAGAACACCGCGTCTATCTTCGAGTACTGCTGGAAATAGGTCTGCATCAGAGTCAGCGCCTTTTGTGACTGGAAATCACAGAATTCATACCTGTCCTTACCCAGGAGAGGCACGAGGGAAGCTTCCTTGTTCATTTCGGGGAAGAAGCCGCCCATCCGCTCGGTATCGATGGGGATAGGCATTCCACCGATGGCGATGTAGTTGGTAAGCCCTTCAGCCTTCATGGTCTTGGCAAGCCACTGCCCGGAGAGAGTTCCCATCTGGGCATTGTCGCCAGCCATGTAGATGCAGCCGAAGTTATCCGGTTCAATACCCCGGTCTACGGCGATGATCTTTATTCCCTGATCATGAGCCTGTTTCATGATGGGGGTAAGGGGCGCCGCCTCGTGGGGCAGAATAACCAGATACTGGATACCCCACTGGAGAAGGCTTTCCACCTGACCTACCTGTTCCTGGGGAGTAGCCGCTAGAACTACCCGGAATTCATACTTGCCGGGGCTTGCCTTGCTGATCTCGTCAACCTTGTGGTTGGCCCACCAGCCGATACCGCCTGTCCAGCCGTGATCCGCACTGGGAATGGCAACACCAATCTTGACGGCTCCACCTGCGGCACCGTCTTTCCTGCCGCCGGCAAACGCAGAAACGGCAATCAACGTACAGAGAAGAAGTAATAACGCTTTCTTCATACTGTCCTCCTACCTGTTATTATTATATTGCAGCAATACTGCCACAATTATTACTAACCCGCGGGCAGCCTGCTGCAGGAACGATGACACGCCTCCCAATACAAGCATACTGTTTATCATTCCCAGAATGACTGCACCCATAATCGTACCGATGATGGTTCCCTTGCCCCCGGACATTGAAGTTCCGCCGATAACCACCGCCGCAATAACGTTGAGTTCATAGTTCATGCCGTCGCTGGTCGGCTGGATCGTATTCATTCTACTTGACCAGAGCAGAGCGCAGATCCCGACGGCAAAACCGGTGATAACATAGGGTAAAAATTTTATCAGCGTTACATTAATCGCCGAATAGCGGGCCACCTGCTCGTTTGCACCCACGGCGCAGATGTAACGGCCCAACCGGGTATTGTTCAGCAGCAGATGAAAAATCACGGCAAAGAGAACAAAGCCTCCAACCGCATAAAACATGGCGGACTGGTAGCTCCCCCCAAAATTCTGGTAGCCTTTGTTGACAGAAACAATGTTGGCCGCCTTTGAAAACTGCTGGATCAATGAACGGAAAATGGACATGGTTCCCAGCGTTGCAATAAAGGGAGCGATCTTGCATTTGGTTACCAGAAACCCGTTGAGGGCTCCGCAGAAAGCCCCAAAGAGGGGACAAAAAACAATGCAGATCAGTATCGCCGCCGCGGGGGAGATACGATCCGTAAGCCAGTTGAGCAGAAACAGTGTTACTCCCCCGACTATAGCCATCATGGAGCCCACGGAAAGGTCAATGCCCCCGGAGATGATGATTAGCGTCATGCCCAGGGCAATAACACCGGTATAGGAAATCTGCCAGAGTATTGTCAGAAGGTTGCCGGGTTTGAGAAAGGTGGGCCAACCGACAACCGCCGCCAGTACGAATACTACAACAAACGCAAGCCCCGTAGAATGTTCACCGAGTTTGAAATTTTTGAAATACCCTTTCAGATCGGCGGCGACCCTGCCGTAATTACGTAACGCCGTATCGCTCATTGGTTCCCCTTTATACCTGTTGCGTGAAACATGATCTCTTCTTCGTTTATATGGTTTCTCTCAAGACAGCCTGCCAGAGAGCCTTCCCGCATGACATAAACCCTGCTGCAAAGCCCCATCACCTCTTCCAGCTCGGAAGAAATGACAATACAGGAGATACCCTGCCCGGCCAGTTGATGGATAAATTCGTAGATCTCCTGCTTGGCGCTTACGTCAATGCCCCTGGTCGGTTCGTCCAGTATAAGGATTGCAGGATTGGTGTC
The DNA here is from genome assembly GCA_031278095.1 of Treponema sp. Lineage (GTDB taxonomy): Bacteria > Spirochaetota > Spirochaetia > Treponematales > Breznakiellaceae > JAIRNJ01. The sequence goes on along the minus strand of JAITLC010000068.1, from coordinate 20,412 downwards.
AATCCAGCGGGAAAGGTAGACCTTCTGCTGGTTACCGCCGGAAAGGTAGCGCAGGGGCATCCTCTGGCTTGCCGCGGCAATCCTGAAGGTCTTGATATACTCCCCGGTTTTCTCCGCCTCGGCAGGTTTATTGATAAAGATCCCCTTCACATAGTCTTTAAGGCTTATCAGCGTGATATTCTGGGGGAGGTTAAAGCCCTGCACAATGCCCTTGCCCTGCCTGTCTTCCGAAAGGTAACCCAGGCTCAATTCTACCGCAGAGGCGGCGTTTTTTATGCTTACCTTTCCCTTCCCCGCAATGTTTATGTTCCCCCCGTGAATCTGCCGCAGGCCCATCACCGCCTCGGCCAACTCGGTACGGCCCGAACCTACAAGGCCCGCAAAGCCCAATACCTCTCCCTTGCGGAGGCTGAAGGAAACATTCTTGAGCAGGCCGGGGATATTCAGATTCTCCACTTCCAGAACCTCCGTTCCCGGATCTCTGGGGAGCTTTTTGGGAAAAATCTGATGAAAATCCGTGCGGCCTATCATCTTGCGGGCTATGTCTTCTTCGTTGACACTCTTCACATCGTCCACACTGATCAGCTTACCGTCCCGAAGTACCGTTACCCGGTCGCAGATGGTCTTGATCTCTCCCAGCCTGTGGGACACGAAGATCACCGTTACCCCCTGGGCTTTAAGATCCCGCATCAGGGTAAAGAGAGTTTCCACCTCGTGGCCGGTAAGCGTAGTGCTGGGTTCATCCATAATGAGGATGTTTGCATGGAGCATCAGGGCCTTGGAGATCTCCACCATCTGTTTTTCCGCCACGGAAAGACGGCTTACAAGCTGGTTCACCCCTATGGGCATTTTCAGTTCGGCAAGCTGCCTGGCGGCCAGTTCCCTCATCTTCGGCTTGTCCAGAAGCCCGGACTTTAAACGGATTTCATTTCCAAGGAAAATATTCTCGTAGACCGCCAGGGTATTGATAAGGTTGAACTCCTGGGGAACCATGCTGATACCCAGGCCCTTGGCGGTGATATAATCGGGGATAGTTACCGCTTTGCCGTTGAGGGCGAGGCTTCCCCCGCTGGGGGGGTATATACCGGTAATGATCTTGATGAGGGTGGACTTTCCGGCGCCGTTCTCTCCGATAAGGCCCATGATCTCCCCGCGTCTTACATCGACGGAGACATTATCCAGGACCTTCACCCCGTCAAATTCCTTGGTGATGCCCTGGATGGAAAGAATAGTATCACTGCTGTTGTTCAAAGCTGTATATTCCTAGTCGGATTTCAGCGCGTCATCAAAGGCTACGTTGGAGGGGGAGAAATCCACCTTCCGCACAAACTCGCAGGCTTCTTTGGCGCCGTACTCCCGCTCCATGCCGGAATCTTCCCATTCCACCGAGAGGGGCCCCTGGTAGTTCATGGCATTGAGTTCCCGGATGATGTCTTCGAAGTTGACGCTTCCGTGCCCCAGGGAACGGAAGTTCCAGCCCCGCCTGGTATCCCCAAAGGTGATGTGGCTGCCGATGATCCCCGCCTTGCCGTCCAGGGTAACTGCCGCGTCTTTCATGTGGACATGGTAGATGTGCTTGGCAAAATCCCGGAGGAATATGTGGGGGGTTACTCCCTGCCAGACAAGGTGGGAGGGATCGAAATTGAAGCCCAGGGTAGGCCGGCACTTGAATTCCTCAAGGAGCCTTTCCGCGGTGTAGTAGTCAAAGGCGATCTCCGTGGGATGTACTTCCAGGGCAAACCTGACGCCCTGCCTGTCAAATTCATCAAAGATTGGAGTCCACAGGCCGACAATCTCCTTGAAGCCGTCATCAATCATCTTCTCGCTGGTCTGGGGGAAACTGTACCAATACTTCCAGATCGGACTCCCCATAAAGCCGGTTACCACCGAAACTCCCATATTTTTGGCGGCGGTAGCGGCGTACTTCATGTATTCGACGGCCCAGGCGCGGATCTTGTCCGGTTTACCGGCAAACTCACTGGGGGCAAAACCGTCCAGCCGGGGATCCCAGAGATCTCCCACACACTGGCCCACGAGGTGGGTTCCGATGGCCCAGCATTTGAGGCCGTGTTTGGCGAGGATCGTCTTGCGATCCTCCACATAGGCAGGATCTGTCGCCGCTTTCTTGAGATCCAGATGATCCCCCCAGCATGCGATCTCCACCCCGTCGTAACCGAAGGATTTAACCTTCCCGCACATAACATCAAAGGGCAAATCGGCCCATTGTCCTGTAAAAATGGTAACTGGTCTGGACATAGTATCCTCCTAAAATTTGATCCAAACGGCTCCCTTTTCGGAGCTTTCCACGCACTTACTGATAAACCTGACTCCATCCACACCCATCTCCACGGTGGGCCAGTCCTGGTCTTCCGCGCTGAGAGTCTTGCCCTCTTTGAGCTTGACCAGGGCGCTGATAAAAGTTTTGTAGAGATTCGCAAGACTCTCATGGTAACCTTCCGGGTGGCCGGAGGGAATCCGCGAGTAACTCTGCGCATGGGGATAGAAGGGATCCCTGCCTCGGGAGAGGACCGTCTTGGGTTTGCCGTAACAGGAAAGCCCCAGATAGTTGGATTCCTCTTCGTTCCAGTCGATGGCCCCCTTGGTACCAAAGATCCGAACCCGGAACGCGTTATCGTAACCGGCGGCAATCTGACTTGTCCAGTAGATCCCCCTGGCGCCGTTGTCGTACTCCAGCATGATCGCGGCATTGTCATCGAGAACCCGGCCGGGAAGAATCTTGTCGAGCCGGGCGCAGACCGAAGTGATCTTCAGGCCGGTAAGGTAGCTTACCATGCTTTCGATATGGGAACCCAGATCCCCGACACTGTTGGCGTGTCCGGCCAGTTTCGGGTCGGTACGAGTAATCGCCTGCTTGCTTCCCTGTTTTTCCGCCTCTACCATGAGCCATTCCTGGGGATATTCGCAGTTTATAAAGGTAACCTTGCCGATTTCACCCTTTTGAATCAACTCTCTGGCATGTTTTATGGTAACGTTTCCCGTGTAATTATAGGTAATCATGAAAGGAAGACCTGTTTTCTTGACCGTTGCGGCCAATTCTTCCGCATCCTTCATCTCTGTAGCCAGAGGTTTTTCGCATACGACGGGAATTCCCCGGCTTAAAAAGGCCATGGCTATGGGGAAGTGTGATGTATTCGGGGTAGTGATCACCAAAAAATCGATCTTGTCGGCACGTTTGGATTCCTGCTCCGCCATTTCTTCAAATGTGGCATAGAGTCTCTCCTGAGGAATGCCCAGAGCGGCGCCTACCACTAGAGTCTTCTGAGGATCCTGGGAAAAACAACCTGCGGCTATCTCCGCCATACCGTCCAGGTTAAGGGCCTTGCGATGTACATCGCCGATAAAGGCCCCCGGCCCCCCGCCGACCATACCGTAACGGAGACGGACTGCCGGTTTTACTTCCGCACTGCTTTCAATCATATCTACCCTCCTGACGAATATATTTTTAAGTGAGGCTGCTCCAAGACTTCAGTTTTTGGAACAAGCTCAAGTTTTTGACCGGTTCTTTCTATTGTAAAACGATTACATGAAAAAAGGCAAGAAAATAAAAAAGTTTTTTACCAAAAAAAGCTTCCAAAATTTCATTGACTACTATGAAAAACTCTAGTATAATTTTTGATATCCAGTTTGGAAAAATTAAAATGCTCTTTCATTAGAAAGGGAAAGAGCTTTACATCTTCTTTTTTGGACTAAATCATGCAGTATTTTGATACTCACGCCCATTTGGGGCTCATTGTCGATGATCCTATTGAACAGCTTATTGTTGTCCAGGAAGCCAGACAGGCTCAGGTTTCCCGGATTATTTCCATCTGCAATAGTCTCCACGATTTTTCCCAGGTTTACGGTAACCTCAGATCCGCCATTACGGTGTACCACGCGGTAGGGGTAAGCCCCTCGGAGGTGCAGAATCCCGGCAAGGACTGGATCGGCCAGATTGAACAGGCGGTTCAGATGCCCAGAGTCGTCGCAGTGGGGGAGATCGGTCTTGATTACTACCGGAAATTCGGGGATAAAAATTCCCAAATAGAGCTTTTTATTACCCAATTGGATCTGGCAACCAAGCTGGATCTTCCCGTGATCATCCACAACCGGGATGCGGGTCACGATGTACTGGAGATCCTGAAAGACAGGCTGCCTTCCAAGGGCGGGGTACTGCACTGCTATTCGGAAAACGCCGAATATGCCAAACGGGCCCTCAATCTGAATCTCTACTTCTCCTTTGCGGGGAATTTGACCTACCGGAATGCCCGGAATCTCCATGAAACCATTGAAGTAGTTCCCCTTGACCGGATTCTTATTGAGTCGGAGAGCCCCTTTATGGTGCCTGCCGACTACCGGGGCAAGCGGAACATGCCCAAATACCTCCCGATTACCGCCCGTTTCCTCGCGGAACGGCTCGGTATGGATGAAGAAGAAACGGCAAACCAGTTGTGGGAAAATTCCAACAGGTTTTTCGGCTTGCCCAATGAGTAATATTGAAGAACCTCTATCGTCCGCTTGCCATCGGCAGCCTTTCCCTGGACGGAAACCTCTTTCTCGCCCCGGTAGCCGGGTATACGGACAGAGCCTTTAGGGCGATCTGCGCGGAACAAGGAGCCAATTTCTCCTTTACAGAGTTGGTATCTGCCGAATCGGTGATCCGCAGCGATGCAAAACCGGGAGACGGAAGTGTTGTAGACCGGCTGCTCCGCAAGGCCGAAGGGGAAAGGCACTATGCAATCCAGCTTTTCGGCTCCGATCCTGAACGTATGGGAATGGCGGCTGCCCTTCTGGGCCCCTGGGGGCCTTCCGCAATAGACATCAATGCGGGCTGCCCGGTACCCAAGATAAATAAACTCGGCGCGGGCGCCGCCCTGATGAAGGATCCCGAAAGGCTGAGGCAAATCGTGGAAGCAGTGGTGAAGGCCGCAGGGGCGTATTTGGGGAAAATCCCGGTGAGCGTCAAGTTGAGGCTCGGATGGGATTCTCATTCCATTAACTACATGGAATGCGCCCGTGCGGCCATGACAGCCGGAGCGGTTATGGTGAGCCTCCACGGCAGGACAAGGGCCCAGCTATACGGCGGCAGGGCGGACTGGGATGCCATAGGGGAACTGGCCTCCCAAATTCCGGTGCCTGTCACCGGTTCCGGGGATCTCTATACACCCCGGGATGCGGAAAACATGCTCTCTTCAACAGGCTGCGCCGCAGTGATGTTTGCAAGGGGGCTTATGGGTAATCCCTTCATATTTAAGACCTCAAAATCCTACCTCACGACAGGTTCCTTTACGCCGCCTTCCATGGAGGAACGGATTCGGACAGGACTCCGCCAACTGGAACTCCTTGCCGGAGATACGGGAGAGAAACATGCCTGCCTTGAGATGCGGAAGCATTTCTGCGCCTACACAAAAGGCTTTCCCCGGGGAGCGGCTCTGCGGGATCGCCTGGTTCACGGGGACAGCGTTGCCCGCTACCGGGAAATTTTTAAGGAGGCGGGTCTGGCAGTCTGAATCGGAGTATAAGGGAGTACGGCAAAAACCGCGGCTTCGGAACTTTCCCCCCGTTTCAGATCCTCGAACCCGCCGGCACTATCAACCTTATTTCCGTTTTCATCGTAAACGGCAAAACAGTCCGTACGCAGGCGCGTACCGCGGTTCAGGCAGTGTTTCATGCCGTTCAAAGTCCCGTATGCCCGGTCCGCAACGACCAAATCACCCCCTCTGAAATTTTTCAGGGTTCCCCCGGTCTCCTCTTTGGTAATTTTTGAACGTGTCGCTGGTCATGGTATGAAGCTCTATCGCATAATGCAGGCGGTAGGTTTCGCCGCTCCGCCCCTTTTCAACCACATCCGACGCGTCTACCGCAAGTACACGGCGGCCTTCTAAATATGCCGGTTTCGGATATGAACTTAACCCGCCGGGCAACAAGTCCGCTCATGCCTCGTATACCGCTCTTTTAAGAATAATGGTATAATCGGTGGTGTATTTTGTCTTTGCCGTTCGGGCCAGGCACGGTGTACGACAGGACTTATTCTATATCAAGGAGCATAAAATGGATTTTTCAGTTTGCATAGATTCCATTTTCCGGGGGCTGGACAGAACAGTAGCCCTGGAAAAGCTAAAAGAAGCGGGTTACGGTAAATTCGAATTCTGGAACTGGTGGGAAGGAGACATGGATGTCCTGGCTGCAAAGACAAAGGCTCTCTCCCTGGATTGCCATACCTTCTGTACCCGGCACGTTGGTCTTACCGATCCCGGCCGCCGGGAAGCCTGGCTTGCGGGCCTTAAAGAGAGTATCGAAATGGCCAAAAAATTCGGAACGAGGCTTCTCATAAGCCAGGGTGGAGACGATACCGGCGCCCGCCGGGATTTTCAGTACAATTCCGTGCTTGAAGGGCTCAAGGCCGCGGCGGATCTGTTACAGAAAACGGATATCACCCTGCTTCTGGAACCCCTCAACACCAAGATCGATCACCGGAACACCTGGCTTGAGTCGTCCGATGAGGGTTTTTCCCTGGTAAAAGAAGCGGGCAGCCCCAATATCAGGCTTCTCTTCGATACTTACCACCAGCAAATCAGCGAAGGGGATATTCTCAGGCGGCTTGAGGCCAATATCGGTCTTGTGGGCCACATCCACTGTGCGGGAAACCCCGGACGGCACGAGATCTACCAGGGGGAACTGGATTATGCCTTCATATTCAGGGAATTGGCAGGTATGGCATACCGGGGAAGCGTGGGACTTGAGTACTTCTCCACAGAAGATCCGGTTGCCGGATTGAAAAAAATAATTGACATGATCCCCTAAGGGATTGTTGTTTTTCTACCGATAAAGTAGATTGATAGTATGAGAAAGCTTTTCTTTTTTAGTATGATTTTCTCTCTTTTGAGTCATTTTGTTTTTGCTCAGAGCGATGGTTATCTCCAGGCAATCCTCATCGCCTCCTTCCGGGGAGATGCCGAAGGCTTGAAGAAAATAATAACCGAAGATACAGACCGTGATATGCGGGATGCCCTGGGTAGAACTGCCCTTCATGCCGCCATGTTTCAAAGCAACCTTGAGGTGATTCGTATCCTTATCCGAAATGGCTGGGATATCAATGCGGAAAGTACCAAAAACGGGAATACTCCCCTCCATGACGCCGTTATGGTGGGCAATGTAAATGCCGCCAAGTTGCTTCTGGAAAAGGGCGCCGACAAGTCCATTAAGAACAAGGCCGGCCTTACACCAATGCAGGTTGCCGCTAATGACAGCAAACGGGAGCTGGTGCTTGCCCTTATGGACAGAAAAAAAAGGTAAATCGTGCCTCTCCGATACCGTTATAGTAACGCTGTTCTGATCCTTATCATCATCAACATTCTTGTCTTTGCCGCCGGAAGGCTCCTTGGTCAGCGGCTCATAGCCGGATATATGGCCATGATTCCCGCTGCGGTGCTGCAGGGCCGGGTTTGGACTTTTATCACTTACATGTTTGTTCATGGAGGGATTAGCCACATCTTCTTCAATATGTTTGCCCTTTTCATATTCGGTACCAGGGTGGAACAGCGGATGGGTACATCTGAATTTCTCCTTTTCTATTTTATCTCAGGCGTTCTGGCCGGAATTTTCTCCTTTGCCGTTTACGTACTTACCGGTTCCTACAATATCGCCCTCATGGGTGCTTCCGGCGCTATTTATGCGGTGCAGCTGGCCTATGCGGTCTTCTATCCCGATTCCTATATCTATATCTGGGGCATACTTCCCCTGCGGACTCCGGTCGCGGTTCTCGGCTTTACCGCCCTGGAGATTATTTCCGCAGTGGCAGGGCTCAACAACAAGGTGGCCCACTTTACCCATCTGGCAGGTTTTGCCGTGGCCTGGGTCTATTTGGCCCTGCGCTACAGGATAAATCCATGGAAGGAACTTACAGGCAGATAGCGCAATGCCGATACTGATAGTATGGGCCGTCTTCTCTCAATCGCCGTCTTTATTTTTTGCCTTCCCATTCTGATACACGTACAAGCCCAGGAAGTCCTGCGGGGAGAGGTACGGATAGATGTGGAACCCCCAAGCCCCCTTTACATGGATGAAGAGATCCCCTTAAGGCCGGACACTTTGAGACGCCGGGCCCTGGAAGAGTCGGCCCTCTACTACGGAGCCATGATTTACGGCTGGTCTTTCCGTTACGAAATCGGCGAAAGGGCGCGGGGCATTGCGGAAGAAATTGAACTTGAAAAGCTGGGAAGCATAGCCTGGGGAGATCCGGCGCTGCGGCCCACGGATACCCGGCTTTTCGGCAATCAGTTTCTCCTGGAAACCGATTATTACCTCAATGAAGTACAGTTGCGCCGGAGGGCCGCATGGAAGAGCGGTACGGTGCGGAGCATTCAGGGCTACGGCATGGGCCCCCTGGGCGGGCCTGAAAACGAAGAAGGCTGGCTTGCCCTCAGGGAAGAGGCCCTCAGGGATGCGGCACGGGTGGCTCTGAGGGGGTTTCTCCGCGGGCAGGAACGTAACCGGCCCAAAACCGTGAGCGGCTTTATATGCCTTGCCGCCTTTCCCCGGTACTTTACCGATTCAGGCTATCTGAAAGCCTCGGGCCGCTTTCTCGCGGACATTACCGAGGTACGTCCCTTCGCGGCCTGGTAAACTTAAAACGGCCCCCGACACGATTGAAATTGGAAATTAAGAATTCACGGCAAAGGCGAAAAAGTCGAAGAAAGAAAGAAAGAAAAATAGCGCTTCATGCATCCTTTTTCGCCTTCGGCGCCTTTGCGGTTCATTTCTTAAATTCTTCATACCCGTTATTTCAATGATGTCCGGATACCGGCCCTCCGGAGGAAAGGCGGCGGCCCTTTGGGTTTGCCGTGATGACCGCCGCCGCTTTTCCGTTTCTTAGGGATAGCTGATACTGGTACCGCTTCCCAAATTTATAGAGGAATACGAGTAGATTCCGGACGCGATGAGCTGGGACTTGCCGGGGTTGATGGGATAATACCGTTGGCCCGAACTGCCGTTCACGTACACACCGAAATGTACCGTTTTACCAGCCTCTACGTTGGACTTCGAGCGTGGAAGTTTTATTGTCCATTCACCATTACCCGGATTATAAGTTTGATAACTGCCAATATAATGGTTATTGTCGTAGCTCGCATCGTAAAAAATAGCTATATATGCCGAGTAGGGTTTGGCCCCATTGTAAGTCTCTCCGTTAATAGTTAGAGAGACAGTGCCGCTAAAGGTAACAGTCGGTACCGGATCAAAACTCCGATGTTCCGTATTGCCCGCATAGACACAGTACACGGTTCCATCAGTAAGGGTGTACGTGGCATTGTAGCTAAAACTTACTTCCCCGGTACGGAACGGGCTCAGTAATTCCTGGTCCGCCACCCATGTCAGTGGAATGTCTGTAGAGCCAGACTTCCAGCCTACCTCAGTATAGCCGCCGCCCGAGTCCCAGTTGTAATCGGACCACTTAAATTGTCTGCCGGATATGTTTGCATCCGGCAGCAAGGTTTCATTCTTGACAGGCTGTGCATTTCTGGAAACAGTCCAGGTAGTCCCATCGAAGCCCATGGTCAGGGCATTGATATTGGTAAAGTAGTATTCACCGGCCGTAGATACGGCAGTGGCAGTAACCGGGTCAGTCTTGGTACTACCGGATTGCAGATAGAAGCTATGGGAACCGCTGTTGAATTTAGGCCCCTGGAGCATGATCCTTGTGTTGGCGCTTAATTCATCAAATTCTTTTCCAAGAGACATAACGGGGACGCCGTCACACAGGAGCATGACTCTGCTGGGAGCGCCGCCAAGCAGCGCAGGGTTAAGCGTTACCTCAAAGCCTTCGTAGATTGGAGTTACCATAAGGACATTCGGAGAAACAGCCTTTGTTCCGGTCTTGAAGGCCGCCTTGAATGCGGTCGTCGCCGTTGCCAAAGTTGTCAGGGCATTACTTATCTGTTCCACTGTAGCCGGTGTTGTATCGTCCAGTACCGCCTGGGCCGCGGCTACAGCCACCGTATATGTATTCCTGTCTGTCTCCAGGATATATGTCTGACCGTTTGGAACATCGGACGGAAGGGTTGCATCGGGTTTTACCGTTATCCCCGCAAGGGCGCTATTGGCTGCCGTTACCGCATTGGTCAGCGTTGCCCGTACCGATGTTCCATCCTGCCGGGCCGCGGTGAATGCTGTTGCCGCCGCATCGAGAGCGGTTTTGACGGCGTTCACTTCCGCCTGAGTTGCCCCCGCATTACTTTCTACTGTTTTTGTCTGTGTTATGACTGCACTGAAGGTGTCTTTAACTGTTTGTGTTACCCATTTTTTATCTGTTGCTATATCTGTTCCGTTCGCGCTGATCTCTACCCCCGCCAAAGCGGCCTCTGCGGCGCTTATAGAGGCCCATAGAGCGCTTTTATCTACAGGGGCTGTATTCTTTTTTTCTCCGGAGGCGGATCATCCCCCCCAGGAGGTCTATGCAGCCTACTAAAAGGCCGACCATAAACACCGCAATCACAAGAGCCGCGCGTCCCGGCTTCAAAATACCCTGTTTCATAAGATTCCTTCTAAAGATTACTATATTAAACTGTCCCAAGGCTGAAGTTTTTAGGACAATTCATGTCTAATAAATATAGATCCTTTTCCGCCGTTTGGCAAGCGATGGTATTGCGGCGCCGGCGGCAGCCTTTTGCTTAAAACAGCCCCAGGGTTCCGGTCTGCCATTCTTCCCTGGCTTCCATGACGAGTTTCTCTACTTCAAGCCAGGAGCCGGCCCTGGGGCCGGGGAGGCTGCGGTTGGTAGAATTGGTAAAAACTATTGTTCTGCAGCCCTGATCCCGGAGCCGCCGGACGTTTTCCGGGGAATCGTCGATATACACATGCGCGCCCACGGCGCCTTTGTCATTCATAAAACAGAGATCCCAGTAGGGGATGTCGTAGTTATCCAGCCAGTCCACCGTCTGGTTGATCGATTCCCGGTGAGAATGTTTGATAAAGAGCCGGTGGGTGATGATACGGATCCGTACTCCTTTGCCGGAAAGTTTGCGAAGCATTGCCGGGGCATGTTCTATGGGCCGCATGTCCCGGAAAAGATTCCGCTGGGTAACGGCGAAACGGTGCAGCCGCTCGTAGCCGCCGAATTCGTCAATGCTCCATTCGTCAAGACCGAAGCTTACCTCTTCGGTGAGGGATTCCAGCGGTTTATTGAGCCATTCCGCAGCAATTCTGCGCATGGCGCCGTAAAAGTCGCCGACAACACCGTCCAGATCCACGCCGAAAATAAAACTTGATTCATCCATCAATAGATCAACCTGTTTCCTTTGACAGTAATACTGCCATACTGCGGGCCTTTACGACATAACGGGTCTGCTGGGGAAGATTCTCTTCCTCTCCCAGCGGAAGAATGTCTTCGGGAGAGGCAAAGCTGGTATCAATGGCCCTGACCCAGATTCTGCCCCGTTCAGGTTCGCTTACCTTGAAAACCGCGGGATCGAGTCCCGCGTTGAACATGATAAAAAAGTCGTTATCATCCCTGTCGGCGCTTATCTCCGCCTTGCTGCCGTCTATCCGCATGGCGATACAGTAGCCCAGCTTGTCCCAGTCGGGGCTGTTCCCTTTTTCGTCATACCAGGATATGTCGGGAATTGCGTTGTAGTTTCCATCATGGCCTGTATAGAATTCGGGCCGCATGAAACCGGAATGCCTCAACCGGAAGGCGATCATCTCTTTGACAAAACGGAAGAGTCTCTGGTTCTCTTCCAGAAGAGACCAATCGTACCAGGAGATCTCGTTATCCTGACAGTACGCATTGTTGTTCCCCTGCTGGGTACGGGCCATCTCATCGCCCCCGAGGATCATCGGAGTACCCAGGGAAATCATCATGGTTGCAAAGAAGTTTTTAAGCTGCCGCTGCCGGATCGTTTCCAGTACCGGGTCTCTTGTGGGGCCTTCAAAACCGTAGTTGTAACTGTTGTTGTTGTCCCCTCCGTCCCGGTTATCCTCGCCGTTGTTTTCGTTATGCTTATGGTTGTAGGAAACCAGATCCTTCAGGGTAAAACCGTCGTGGCTGGTGATGAAGTTGATCGAATGGAAAGGTTTGCGGCCGTCCCGAAGGTAGAGGTCGCTGGAACCGGAAAGCCGGGTAGCAAGACTACGGGTCAGTTGGGGATCGCCCCGCCAGTAACGGCGTATATCATCCCGGAAACGGTCGTTCCATTCCGCCCAGCGGCCGCCGGGGAACCAGCCCACCTGGTATGCTCCGCCCGCGTCCCAGGCTTCCGCGATGATCTTGGTGGAACTCAATACCGGGTCTTCGGCAATCTTCTCCAGCATGGGAGGATTCTCCATGATGTTTCCCTGTTGATCCCTTCCCAGAATCGAGGCCAGATCGAAACGGAAACCATCAACATGCATTTCCACTACCCAGTAGTGGAGGCAGTCCATGATAAAGCTTCGTACCACCGGATGATTGCAGTTTACGGTATTCCCGCAGCCTGAATAGTTCTGGTAGTACCGTTTATTTTTGTTGAGTACATAGTAAATGCTGTTATCCAGGCCCCGGAAAGAAAAGGTAGGTCCCCATTCGTTTCCTTCGGCAGTATGGTTGAAAACAATGTCCAGAATCACCTCAAGGCCCGCCTTGTGGAGTTCCCTGACCATCTCCTTGAACTCCCTCACCTGTCCGCCGGGACCTTTTTCCGCCGCGTAGGAACCCTTGGGGGCAAAGAAGGCCACCGTGGAGTAGCCCCAATAATTGGAAAGAAACTGTCCTGTCCGGGGATTGCGGCGCATACCTTCCTTCTCGTTGAATTCCTGAACGGGAAGGAATTCCAGACTCGTTACTCCCAATTCCTTGAAGAAGGGAATCTTCTCGATCACCCCCCTGAAGGTTCCCGGATACTCCACACCGGAATTTTCATTTTTGGTAAGACCGCGTACATGGGTTTCGTAAAGCACGCTGAAGCGCAACGGATAGTTGAGGGGAAGATCCCCCTGCCAGTCAAAGCTGTCATCCACCACGATGCAGCGGGGCATGGTATGGAGATCGTCTTCATAGGAAAAGGAGAGATCCCCTGCCGAATCTTCCCGGTTGTAGGAGAGGCAGGAACTCAGATCCCAGCCGTCCAGATCCGTCAACGCCTTGGCATAGGGGTCAAGAAGGCTCTTATGACAATTAAAACGCAAGCCCTTTTCAGGCTGATAGGGGCCGTCCACAAGGTAGAGGTATAATGCCCCTTCTTTGAGTCCCGGTACAAAGCAATGCCATATATCGCCGGTCTTGTTCTTCCGCCGATCCAGTTTAAGTTCCACCCGGGGGCTGTCCGCCCCCCCGTGTTCAAAAAGCACCAGAGATACTGAAAACGCATGACGGGAAAAGAGTGAGAAGTTCACCCCTTCGCTGTCCGGTTCGGCTCCCATGGGCAGCGCTTTTCCGGTCTCAATGTTGTAATTTCCAAAGGGCATTATAGAATCATATATGGCATTTCCAGGAAATTCAATGATTCCGTCCGCTGCGGAAGAGTTCCACGAATTCTGCGGGGTAAATGTCCACCGCCCCCAGATCGTATTTATAGGGCAGGGGCATTCCCAAATCAAAGAAGCTGAAACCGGAATCCTCAAGCCAGCGGCTTGCCAGAACAAGCTGTACGGTTCCCGCATTGTCTTCGTCATAGTAGCCTGAGTAGCTGGTATAGATCCTGCCCGAAACTATGCCGAACTCTCCGGCGGCAAGCCTGCCGTCCCGGTACAGGGCAAAGGAAAAGGGGCGGGCTTGAGGATCCTGCAGGGAGCGGAGCTGTTTTATTGCCTCTACGAGCGGCGGGGTGAGCCAGCCGTCTCCGTGGACTTCGACACAGCGGTCAAGAATCGTTTCAAAGCCGGCGTCCGGCCGCAGTTCATAACGGGGCAAAAAACGGCGTATGGATTTTTTAACATGAAGCCTCTCAAAGAACAGAGCGGAGCGAACCAGATGAAGTTTGGGAAGGAGAATACACTCGCCGTCCTCCATTTTCATTGACATAACGAGGAAACCCGCATCCATCAGGCGGGCGATAAACCGGGGATCTGTTTCAAGTGAAATACAGAACTCTTCGTCATATTCCGTTGCCAGCATGGCGTCTACCACGGAATCACAGTCATCCTCAGGACCGATAAAAATATGGCCTGAAAGGGTATAGCGGAGAGGATACGGCATTATTTTGGCAGTATAGCATTATTCCGAGGCCGGATTTAATACCCCATATTATCCGGACTAGCGCCTTTCAAAAAAAGTTACTACAATCGAGCTTATTCCAAAACTCAGGCTTTTTCGGAACATGGGAAATTGGTCTAAAGCCCGATTTCCACATTAAATCTAAGGCTGCTATTTCAAAATTTGATATTTTGGAACAGTCTCATTTTTTCAGGATAAAATCTTTGGTCAAAGAAAAATCGTTTTATGCAACCTTGATAAAACTCGCCCTGCCTATGGCTTTGCAGAATCTTATCACCTTTGGGGTTGCCCTTGCAGATAACTTTATGGTGGGTTCCCTGGGGGATCTTTCGCTCTCCGGGGTTTTCATTTCCAACCAGGTGCACTGGCTCCTTCAGATGCTCAGCGCAGGTCTCGGGTCGGCCATGGTGGTGCTGGCTGCCCAGTATCTGGGCAAGGGGGATACCCGGAACGCCAGAGTAGTGGTTTCCATAGCGATGAAACTGGGGTTTTACGTGGGGATCTTCTTTACCATTGCGGTGATTCTCCTGCCCCGGCAGATTCTGGGCCTCTTTAGCCGTGACGAAGCAGTAATTGCCGAAGGGATGAAGTACATCGGCATTGTCTGCTTTACCTATATTTTCTTTGTGTTGAACCAGGTATTTCTGGCGGCCCTGCGCTGTGTGCAGAACACCCGCATCGGCTTTATTAGTTCCTTTATCGGCTTCTGCCTCAATGTTTTTTTGAACTGGGTGTTGATATTCGGACGTCTGGGTTTTCCTGCCCTGGGAGTCCGGGGGGCCGCCATTGCCACCCTTATCGCCCGCATGGTGGAAATGCTGGTGAGCCTTGTTTACTTTCGTTTTGTGGACAAAAACCTTGTTTTCCGTTTTGTGGATCTGAGGCTCAAAACCCCCGGCATTGTCAGAGATTTCTTTCGCTACGGCTTCCCGGTAATTCTGGGCGACATCTTCTGGGGCATTGCCGGCGCAACACAGGTAGCGATCCTCGGCAGGCTCGGCTCTGAGATCCTGGCGGCCAACACCATTGCAGCCAATCTTCATCAGCTTTTCGGGGTGGTGGTCTATGCCATTGCAGGCGCCTCGGGAGTGATCATCGGCAGGACCGTAGGCAGCGGAGATGTTTCAAAGGTGAAGGAATACGCAGGAACACTGCAGGTGATCTTTATCTGCTTCGGCCTTGTTACAGGCATTGCGATCTTCTTTGCCCGTTCGGCAATTTTAGCCTCAGGCTTCCCGAATATCTCCGGGGAGGCTCACCGCTATGCGCTGCAGTTCCTCATCGTCTTTTCGGTAACCATCGTCGGCACCTCCTACCAGATGTCGGTACTCACCGGCATTGTCCGGGCAGGAGGCGCCACCAGCTTTGTGCTGATCAACGATCTCATCCATGTGTGGCTCATCGTGATTCCTTCGGCACTGCTTTCAGCCTTTGTGTTTCACTTTCCGCCGGTGGTTACCTTTGCCTGCCTTAAATCCGATCAGATCCTCAAGTGCTGGGTGGCGGTAGTAAAGCTCAACCGCTGGAACTGGATGAAGAAACTGACACGGGATGCGGCCTGAACGCTATTTCCCTTCTTCTGTTTTTTCAGCGATCGTTCCCCGGCTTGCGGGGAAGATAAGGTTGAGGATGATCCCTACCACCGTAGCAAGGGCCACGCCGGCAAGCTGGAACTCCACCCCTTCCGTTACCGCAAAGGCAAGCCGTCCGCCGCCGATACCGATGACGAAGATCACGCTGGAGATGGTCAGATTCCGTTTGTCCTTGTAATCAACTCCGCTTTCAACGATGGTACGCAGGCCGCTTGAGGCGATTATCCCGAAGAGGAGCATGGAGATGCCTCCCAGCACCGGTGTGGGAATGGTCTGGATGAGCGCGCCAAACTTGCGGAAAACTGACAGTATTACTGCGATTACCGCCGCCCCGCCGATAACCCATACCGAGTATACCCTGGTGATGGCCATGACGCCGATGTTCTCGCCGTATGTGGTGTTGGGCGGCCCTCCCCAGAATGCGGCCCAGGCGGTTGCAATGCCGTCGCCGGCCAGGGTGCGGTGAAGGCCGGGGTCTTTATAGAAGTCCTGCCCGACTACCTTGCTTGTTACCAGAGTATCACCCAGGTGTTCGCAGATTGTAGCCAGGGAAACGATTATGAAGGTAAGACAGGGGACAAAGGCAAAGCTGGGAATACCGAACCTGGGCAGCCCGAACCAGGCGGCGTCTTTTACCACCTGAAAATCAATGATTGCATATGCGGGGAAAAAGAGTCCCATGATCAGAGTGAAGAGATAACCTGCCACAAGACCGATAAGGATCGGAATCGTACTGAAAAAACCTTTGAGGAAGATATTGGCCGCCACAGTTATACCGAGGGTTACCGTGGCAATGGAGAGGCACACGAGGCTGTAGCTGCCCGTGCTGTCGTTCATGGCCATACTCATGGCGGTAGGAGCCAGATTAAGACCGATCACCACAATCACGCTGCCGATTACCACCGGGGGCAGAGCCTTGTCCAGCCAGCCTGTCCCGGCAAAACGGATGATGAATCCCACAATTACATAGAAGATACCGGCTGCCACAGCTCCGCCCAGAGCGTAGGGGAGACCGTGGCTTGTGGTAATAGCGATGAGAGGCGGGATAAAGGCAAAGGAGGAACCCAGGAAAGCGGGTACCTTTGCGCCGGTACAGAGGATGTAGATCAGGGTGCCTGTGCCTGCGGTAAACAGAGCCGCCGCAGGATCAAGGCCCGTCAGAATGGGTACCAGAATGGTAGCGCCAAACATGGCAAAGACATGCTGGACACTTAAGGGTATCCAGTGGCCCAGATTAGGTCTTTCCCGGGGCCCCCAGTGCATGATTTGAGTCATAAAAACTCCTCTTTATTGAAAAAACTGATTTTTATTCCGGAAAGGAACCTTCACTTTGTGCAGTTCGGCGAAGGATTCCGGAGGAACCATTTTATTATATACCAGTTTGAACATTATGGATAGTATTGAATTATGTATGCCATTGTTCTTGCCTCAATCAACGCCAAATGGATACATCCCAGCCTGGCCCTTCGTCTTCTCAAGGCAAACCTGGGGGAACTGGAAGAACGCTGTGAGATACTGGAATTCGCCCTCCGCCAGCCCCTGGAGCAGCAGCTTGAGGCCATTCTTGCGGCAAGACCCCGGATTCTCGGCCTCTCGGTCTCAATATGGAACCACCGGGCGACACTGGAATTGCTCAAGGTTCTGGAAGCGGCATCCGGCGCAAGGCCGGACTCTTCCACCCCCCTTGTTGTTCTGGGCGGGCCTGAAGTCTCTTTTCTGCCTGAAAAGGCGGAAATCTTCCGCCATGCCGACTACGTGATTCAGGGTGAAGGAGAACAGGCCTTCCCTCTGTTATGCGGCACTATCCTTGCCGGCAAGAAACCTGCGGAAAAATTTATCCATGCGGAACCGGTCGATATAACTTCGTCCCTCTTCGATCCTGCGTACCGGCTCTATACGGATGAGGATCTTAAACACAAGCTCTGCTATGTGGAATCCAGCCGGGGCTGTCCCTTCGGCTGCAGGTTTTGCTTAAGCCCTGCAGAAAGCCGGGGCAAAGTCCGGGAATTCCCCCTGAAGCCCTTTCTTGCAAATATGGAAAGCCTGCTCCACCGGGGCGTAAAGACATTCAAATTTCTGGATCGCAGTTTTAATGTCAATATTGCGAGGGCCATCAGCATCATTGAGTTTTTTCTTAAGCACACGGATGAATTTTCGGAGATTCATTTTGAGATGACGCCTTCTCTTTTCCCGCGGGAACTTGTGGAAGCGATGAGCCGTTTCCCGCCGGGGAAGCTGCGTCTTGAGATAGGCATTCAGACACTCAACAGTAATACTGCGGCAATTATTAACCGGGCCGGGAATACGGAAGAAGGGCCTGCATGCCTCCGCATGCTTCGGGAAAAAACCGGAGCGCTTATCCACGCAGACCTCATTGCCGCACTGCCGGGGGAAGATTTTTCCTCTTTTGCGGCAGGATTTGACCGGCTCTGGCTAGCTCTGACTGCCGGCTCCCTGCCTGCTGCAGGCTTTGAAATTCAGCCCGGCATATTGAAGCTGCTTCCCGGCTCCTCCCTGGCCCGCGTTGATGCACAAGCCGCCGAAGGCGGCGCCGTACAACCAACTTCCTTACGCTCGCGGCCCGGAACATTCCGCCAAGCGAACGAAAGTGAGCGAAAGTCCCCCTCGGGAGGGACATATCCATATGGCATACATTTTCAGGCGGAAGCGCCTTACGAAGCCGTTTCCACCGCGGCCCTTCCGGAAACGGAACTTGACGCCATCAAAAACTTTGCCCGCTTTTGGGAACGTATCGTAAATCGCAACCTCTTTCCCGATCTTGCGCCGCTTCTCTTCCCCCCGGGCAAGCCGGTCTTTTACCCTTTCATGGAACTCAGCCATTTTCTCCTTGCCCGTTTTGGCCGGAACTGGGGCATAGACCGGAAAGACCTGCGTAAGGCGCTGGAAGATTTCTGTTCCGTCCTTTCTTCCGCGCCTGCGGGATACGCCGGGAAACCGCTGAATTTTTTCCAATCTCTGTCTGTCCATAATGTAGGCACATTATAGACAGACTCTATTTAATCGGCGTTTCCCTAATCTATCCCGATTGATAGACATATTGTCTCGTTGTCATATATTTTAAAAGGTATGCTGATCAGCCGTTCTCTGTCCGTCGGCCATACTACAAAATGAGCCTTTTTCTTGATTACCTTGGGTAATGATATTTTTAACTGATATTCATCTTCCAGCTCTTTTTTTATATTTCCTGCTATAATGTTTATAATTTCTCCTATTGCATCCACCACTTCATCATCTAAAAAACTATGATGTCCTCTTGTCAGATAATTGGTTATTTTAATCGCCGTTACGCTTTTCATTGATATTACCGCCAAGCCGTGTGCACTGCCTGACATTGTAATGATTCCGCTTATCTCCCATTCCTGAAATTCTGTTTTTGATGTGAACATGACTTTGTCTGCTTTTATGTCACAGGCGGCAAATTCTTTGAAAACCATGGTACAGACTTTTATAAAACTGTTTATATAGTCAAGCATCATTTCCTCCATAAAATAGATTTGTTCAGAAACCGGAAGCTGTCCGAACAAGTTTTCTCACCCTTTCGGACAACCCCGAAGTTTCTGAACAAATCCTCTAAAAAACACAGTTTTGCAAGGTTTTAGCCTGAAAACCATATAACCGGCCTGGTTCTCGAACAAGTCCAATATACCGGCAAACTCCCAGGACACAAACGCCGTATGCTGGGCTTATTATGGTTCATTCAACGCCATTTAATCAATGGCTCCGGGCCTTAGGGCCCGGCCTTCGATCCGGCGGCGTTCAGGCAGGGCGGCGAAGAAGCCCGCGATTCAAGATCCGTCCGCTTCTTCCGAAACAGGTTATCCGGGCTTCCGCCAAAAGGAGTTCTGTATTCCCCTCCGGAAATCATCAGCCTGCTTTCTCAAATACTTGATATAGAGATCGCCGTTTGCCCAGTAATAGGCAAAGACAAGAAGATCAACGGAGGCTGCGGTATAGAATTTGTATTTGCCGGAATTGTTATGCCAGGATGTGTTCAGGCCCATAATCTGTACCGGCATTCTAAAGGCTTTGTATTCCTTCCTGAACTTAAACTGAAAACCTGCAGTAACCGTAAAATTGCGATAATCTATGTCCTTCCAGTCCCTAAAGCTCAGGTAATTTACCGAAACAAAGGGGCCGCCCAGGACATTCATTTCATCCGGAGATATTTTCCCTGCAAAATAACCGGTTCTATTGATCAGGTTATAATAGATGCCAAAATTGAAACAGTCCAGGTAATCTTCCTTGCCCCCGTTATCCTGCGGATAGTAACGATACCTTAAAAGATTTATTTCAAGACCCAGGCTTGAATCCTTGTGCTCGATGAAGATGTCGAATATATTGAGAAAGAGGCTGATACTGTTCATATCCAAGGGCAATGCCAGGCCGACGCCTGCCTCGCCCAGATTCCAGGAATAATAATAATTTCCCGTGCGTCTCTTGCCTGTAGCGGGAATCGCAGGCTCCCTAACCGTTTCCCGGGAAGCAAATTCGGCCGATTCAAAATATATTTCCGTTTCCCGGGAGAGTAGACCTCTATAGTGCATTTCTTTTTTTTGCAGCGTTAATTCCCGTTCGGGGGCAAAAGAAAAATGCAGTTCGCAGTAATCGGGGAAAACG
>JAITLC010000049.1 GCA_031278095.1 Treponema sp. | reverse complement strand
TCTTCTGGCATGACGAATACGAAATTTCCCAGAGTTACTGTATATTTATTCCTCACCTGACCGTTAGTAAAGCCAACGATGGGATCAATATCCACCCAGCGGAGCCCTTGCAATTCCTGTTGGGCGGTCAAGGTAAGGGCGGAAGTCGTTTCGTCAAAATCGAAAGTTCCCCTGTAACCCAGGCGTGCTGCTTCCCAGGAACTGCCGGCGGAATTAAAGACAACGTACCCCTGTTGTGCGTAGTTATGGTATGTCCCATTGGGAGGAGTAAAGTGCGCCGTCCCTCCTGTGGTAGCGCAGCTCGCGGCGAGTAGTCCGATTACCAGCGCCATGCCGGTAATTCCCATTTGCGCAAATCTGTTTTTCATCTTGCGGCTCCTCTGTGTTAAGATTTCAGCGCCCGGGAAAAGAAAACCGCCGCTTCCGCCATCACCATCGAAGTACTGGGCTTTGCTTTTCCCCGGCATCTGTAAAAAAAATACGTTATATCCGGGGAAAAGACTATTAATGGGAGATAAAAGCTTTATAACTTTTTTGTTATATGAACCGGTTACCGTGTCAACAAAACTGATACAGCCGGTTTTTTGAACCGGCTCATATGATTATTCTAAACCTGGTTCCCGGCCCGCCGGTTTCTCCGGAGCCTGTCGGGGATTCTACGGTGAGTTCCCAGCCATGGGAATCTACGACTCCCTTTACCACCGATAATCCCAGCCCCATGCCCTGCTGGCGCCGGGAATTATCCCCCCGGTAAAAGATGTCGAACACATGGGGCAGATCTTTTCCGGCTATACCCGGGCCGTTGTCTTCCACCTCAATGATGATGCGGTATTTCCCGCCGGAAGCTCCGGTTTTGGCGGCGGAGGTTTTTTTCAGATAAGCCCTGAACCACACGAGCCCCCCTTCCGGGGTATAACGCAGGGCATTGCTCATCAGATTTTCCAGAGCCCTGGTAACGAGCCCCTCGTCCATGGGGACGGACAGTTCCTCCGGCAGATCCAGCGTCCACTCTACCCGGCGTTTGAGCAGCGCGGACTCATCGGTAATCCACCTGCCATAGGCGGCGAGGAAACCCCGAAGCTTTACCCTTGAAAGCCGCAACCGCCATGCCCTGGTATCTATACGGACGAAATTGACAAGGTCATCGATCATGCCTTCCAGTTGATCCGCCCTTTGGATGATAATTTTAAGGGATCTGCCCTGGGCCGGTCCCGTGGTTACGCCGTCTTCGATGGCTTCCGCGTGGCCTTTGATCAAAGTCAGGGGTGTTTTGAGATCGTGGCTTATTCCCATGATAAAGCGGCTGCGGCGCTGCTCCTCTTCTTTAAGGGCCAGGCGCATACGGTTTAGAGACGCCGCAAGGCTGGTAATTTCGTTGTTCTTCCGTAAAAATTCCGTTTTCGATATCTCTACGTTCAAATCCAGTTCGCCGGCGGCAATACGGCGGGTGGTATCTTCCAAAATCAATACCGACCGCGTAAAGGAACGGGTGATGAGGAGAGACATGACAAACACAAAGCTGAACAGCCCGAAGACAACAAAGAGCAGGCTGCGGATAATAAGACTGGAGGGAGGGAATACAGACCGGGCTTCCCTGTCGTTCCGCAACAGGATAAATACCCGTCCTTCCCTCAGCCAGGGAGCCGATTCGAAAGTATAGCCGTAGCGGGGGTTCCCCCCTTGAAGCAGGGAGTAAACCCTTTCTATCTTCATTTTTTTCCCGGCCAGAAAGCCTTCAATACTTGAATAGATCACCGTCATATCTTCGTGGAACAAAACAATATCCGTATTGGGACGCAGGCGGAGAACAAGGGATCTGATGATCTTCCATTCCTTGCTATTCATGGTACTTCTGAGCATGGGGGTCAGTTTTTCGTATACCGGAATTACCGGATGCGATTCCTCCCGCTGCAGCCGCCAGAAGAGAAACTGTAATATTATTACGAGAAGGGGAATCAGGATGATCCCCCCGACAAGCAGATCGAACTGATGTTTGATTTTCATGGAACGGCGCCATCCGGCTCCTTTCCCGATCCCGGTTCCCCCGTATTGAGCCGGTACCCCAAACCGCGAACCGTTTCGATATACCGGGGTTCGGCAGGATTGCTTTCTATTTTTTTACGCAGCCGCTGGATGTTGACCGCCACAACGGTGAGATCCCCGTAAGCTTTTTTCCACACGACATTGAAGATCTGTTCGGGCCCCAGCGGACATCCTGCGTGTTCGGCAAGGCAGGCCAGGACTTCGTATTCTTTCGCGGCGAGCGCTATCTTCTCATCCCCCCGTTTTAGGAGACATGCGTCAAAGTTGAGGCTGAAGGGACCGAAACAGAAAATCCGGCCGCCCCTTTCCGCTTCTTCCCGGGTACTGCGGATACGCAGCAGCAGGGCCCGGACCCTGGCGGCCAGCACCCGGGGCGAAAAGGGCTTGGTAACAAATTCATCGGCGCCTCCGGCAAAACCGGCTATCAGATCCTCATCGCTGTTCCGGGACGAGAGGATCATTACCGGGACTGCGCCGGGCTGCCGCCATGCGTGAAGGAATTCATAACCGTCCATTCCCGGCAGGTTGAGATCCAGGATGATGAGATCCGGCTTCCAGCTCTCAAGAAGGGCAAGCCCCTCTTCGGCGCTTTCCACGGCTCTAACCTCAAGCCCTTCCTTTTGCAGATAAAGATCGATCAGATCCGAAACTTCTCTTACATCTTCTATGATTAAAACACTTCCCCTCATTGCCAGATGAATATATTCCATTCCCGATTATATCCGCAAGAGAAAACAGGAAATATAACAAAATGTTATCTTCTCCCCTAAAGGC
>JAITLC010000014.1 GCA_031278095.1 Treponema sp. | reverse complement strand
GATCAGGTTCTGGTAATGACGGTAAACCCCGGTTTTGGGGGACAGGAATTAATTCCCGAATGCCTTGACAAGGTAAAATGTCTTGCAAAGATCCGCAGAGAGAAGGGTTTCTCGTTCCTTATCTCGGTAGACGGCGGCATAAATGAGAAAACAGCCGGTCCGGCACGGCAGGCAGGGGCGGACGCGCTTGTTTCCGGCTCATCCTTCTTCTCAAGCAACGACAAAGCTGCCTATATACGTTCTCTCCGTGCTGGAGTACTTTGAGCAAAATGCCGAAAAGAAATAAGGGTGAGGCGCTTTCATAATGTCGATTGTAAAGCAGTCCTCATGGTAATTTTCAGAGAGGAGTCATGGCAGATGCCGGGAAAAATATCAACTTTTACAGATCCTTCCGGTTTTGTACGACGTGTTTCCATAGCGTTTTTCTGTATTTTTTTGTTTGCCGCCGGAAGAGGCTATACCCAGACAGAAACCGCTCTCCAGCGGGGGCTCAGGCTCTATGGTGAAGGCCGCTATCAGGAGGCTCTTCAAAACCTGAGACCCTATCATGAGGAGCAGAAGGATCCCGCGATACAGGCGGAAGTCCTCTACTGGATTTCCCTTGCGGAACTGGGGGCCGCGGACTATGAAAGGGCCTTTCAGGATATGGAAGCCCTGGAAAAACTTGGCGGAACGCGGGCTGCGGAAATTCCCTATCACAAGGGCAGAGTCTGTTACTATCTGGGCCGTTATGATGAGGGAATAAGTCTCTTGAGCGCCTTTGCAGAGAATTTAAGCGATCCCGGGGATCCCAGGAAAAGCGCTGCCCTCTATTGGGTAGGAGAATCTCTCTATTCTATGGGCCAGATGGAAAAAGCAAAAGATATATTTAGCACTATCACGGAAAACTATCCTTCAAGCGCAAAGTTTGAAGCCGCGTCCTACCGGATCTCCCTGATAAACCAGAAGAAGATCGAGACTGAACTACTGGCTCTGCTCAAGTGGAGCCACGAAGAATCCCTTAAAACAATTGAAGAATACCAGCGCCGGGAACGGGCCTATGATCAGGCGATCATAGCCTATCAGAAACGTATCGCCGACATGCTCAAGGAATCCCCTTCTTCCGGCGCCGAAGCCGCCGCCCAGTACCGTCAGCAGCCTTCCCGGGCGCAGGAGCGCGGCCCGGAAACCCAGGCAGGTACAGTTCCTTCTACTTCTCTTCCCGGAGTTTCCCTGCCTTCTCCGGGAGGAGGAGACAGAAGCATGCGTCTCAACAACATTAAAAGCCAGGCTCTGGAATTACAGGATCAACTGGAAAAAAGCCTGGGAACAGGCGCGGGAGATTTGTGATGAAGGGCTTTCTATTTTCTCTCTGCTGCGTATTTCTCTCTCTTCCTGCCCTTTCCCTGAAGGCTGTAGATTTTTCCGAAGGGCATATACGGCTCACCTTTCACGAAAAGGAAGGCCGTTTTTCCCTGTATTACCTTAGCGATCCCGCACGGTCACTCTATGAACCGCTTTTTTCCGACAAGGATCCACGGAAAACTTTTCTGGCCGTTCGTGTTAATAATAAGGTCTACCGTCTTGGTGAATCCGGCGCCTTTCGTTGCCGGGTAGAAGCCGGAAGGAATCCTTCCCTGATCTTTGAATCTTCGTTTTTAAGGGTCATTGAAGAATTCAGTTTTATAAGAACTGCCGGTTCTTTTGATACAAATGGTGTCAAAGTCCGCATCACGGTAGAAAATTTGAACAGCAAACGGGCCTCTATCAGTGCACGCCTTCTTATCGATACCATGCTGGGGGAGGGGAGGGGAGGAATACCCTTTGTTACCACGAAGGGAAAGATGAATGGAGAAACCGCTTATGAGGCGAATTCAACAGAACCCTGGTGGTTGTCCGGAAACGGTAAGCTTTCCCTCATGGGAAGTATATCCGAAGGAGTAAATACCCCCGCGCAGTTGATCATCTTTTCCAACTGGAAAAGACTCAGCAGCGCTTTCTGGAAGATCAAGTACTCATCCGGGAGAACTTTTCACTATATACCCTTTTCTGTCGGAGATTCCGCAGTGTGTTACTATTTCGATCAGAAGACCCTGAACAGGGGAGAAACTCAAACCTGGGAATTTCTGCTTGCCTCAGGGGATGAACAGGGTTTTACCGCCGTTTCCGCGGGTATGCGGGAAACCGGCGCTTTCCCCGATGATACCCCGGATCGTTCTTCTATGCAGGCGGATCTGGCGGCGCTTCGGGAACTCCTGCGGAAACTCGATGAATATATGTCTCCGCTTTCCACCGCCTCAGACGAAGAAATTGACGCTCTGGAATTGTCCATAAACCGTCTGAGGGATCGGTACAGCCGACGGTAAGCCCATGAGACTGGAACTCGTGCTGGAAAAGGCAATCCGCTTCATCAGGCAAGGCGGGTACGACAGGGCAATCCGAATCCTTGAACCTGAGGCCAGCCGTTACCGGGGTTCGTATCTCTATTACTATCTTCTGGCGGTAGCCTACCTCAATATCCGGGATTTTAAGAACGCCAAATTCTATTTTGAATATGCCCTGAAATCCAGACAGAAAGATACCCGCGACGCCTCCCGGGATCCGGGAATCCTTCTGGGTTTTGCGGCGCTCTATCTCCACCGGGGGGATACTGCCGCGGCCGTGGATTATTATCTTGAAATTCTCGACAATGATGAAAATAACAAGATCGCAGAAAAAGCTTTAAGACTTATAAAAAAGTATTCATCCGGTAAACGTCTTCCGGACTGGATAAATTCCACGGGTTTCAGGAAGATCTTTCCCCAGGTTCCAAAGATCCCCCTTACCTGGAACAGGGTTCTTATACCCGCGCTTATTGGGGTTCTGGGCATATCCGCGGGAGTAACGGGGATTTTTATATGGCAGGAGGTCATTCCGGTTCCCTGGAGCCGGGCTTCCGAACGGGACATAGGAGGGGCGGCGCTGGATAGAGAGGAAAAGATAAACCCGGTACAGACAGACGGCGTATACCGTTACATCCTTACAAGAGACCAGGTACTGGATGAGTATAACCGGGCCCTCTCCCTCTTTTCCGAATTCCGGGATGAACAGGCCAGAGTCCGGATCAACCGGCTCCTTGAATCCAACGCTTCCGATCCGGTAAAGAACAAGGCCCGGATCCTTGCTTCCTTTATGGAGAAACCGGGCTTTGACAGTTTCAGGCGCAGCGACAATTTCAGCTACTCCGAAGTAATGAAGGATCCTCTGCTTTACCGGGACTGTAGTGTCATCTGGCGGGGCATGGCTACCAATGTCAGGGCCGAGGAAGGTTCATTTGACTTTCTTGTAGGCTATGAAAAAAAAACAAATCTTGAAGGAATTGTGGCGGTCAAGTTTCCCGGTGCGGTCAACGTCAACAGTGAAGAAGCCCTGGAATTACTGGGCCGCATTGTTCCTGTTTCAAGTCCTGCCGGCCTTACCATAGCCATTGAAGGCATATCAATACACCAGAACGCGGCAGGCCGGCCATGAAGGCTGTAATCCAGCGGGTTCTTGAGGCTTCGGTTTCCTCGGAAGGAAGAATCACAGGCCGGATAGACCGCGGACTCCTCGTATACCTTGGAGTAGGTCGTTCCGATACCGAAGAAGACGTCCTGTGGATGGTTGAAAAAACCGTCAATCTGCGGATCTTTAATGATGAAAAAGGGGTAATGAATCTTTCGATAAGAGACCTCCTTGAAACTGAAATCAAGACCGATAACAAGCTGGATATGTATACCGATGGCGCTTATAATACCGTCGTCCGTTCAGTTTTAGGTGTCCTCGCGGTGAGCCAGTTCACCCTTCTTGCCGATGCGCGAAAGGGACGGCGGCCCTACTATGGGGAAGCGGCAGACCCGGAAATGGCAAACAGACTCTACGAATTCTTTATAGTGCAGATCCGCAATCAGGGTATCCTATGCGAGTCAGGGGTTTTTAGGACTCACATGGCGGTAACATATACCAACGATGGCCCGGTTACTATTTTGCTGGATTCCCGTTCCTAGTTATGGTAGAGTGAGAGTAATGAAAAATTTCATTATAGGCACAACACGATCGATGCGGAGTTATGCCTCCAAAGTAGTGGAGAGTTTTCTTAAATATCCTGAATTTTCCGGATTGAAAGAAGAAATAAATGGCGTTGATCTGCTCAGGGCAGACCGTTTTGCCGATGGCGAGATGGAGGTAGTGGTAAATACTTCCATTCGGGGCAGGGATGTAGTGCTCTTTACCAGCTCCGCCAGGAATGAAGCGGGAATATCGGTGGAAGAGGCAAAGATTGAACTCTACCATGCGGTAGATGCCCTGAAGCGTTCCCAGGCAGGCAGGATCATTGTCTTTGAACCTTTTATTTCCTGTTCCCGCTCGGACAGAACTAACCGTCGTAGTTCCGTGGGGCTCTGGGTTCACCTTCAGACCCTGGTGAATCTGGGCATGAATCATATCGTTACCTTTCAGCTTCATTCGGACAAGTCCAAATCAATAGTTGATCCAACCCGTTATATCATCGAGGATATTCCCGCCCTCAATCTCCTCAAGCGTTACCTCTGCGATGCGTATATACAGGATCTTTCAAACCTGGAGCAGATTGTAAGGCCCAACTGGGCATTCTGTTCCGTGGATGCCGGAGGGGAAAAACTGGCCAGGGATTTTGCCAATTCCTTTGGAGCAAGCCTGGTTGTGGCCCATAAACAGCGGGATTACTCCCATGCCAATACCATAGAGTCCATCAACATCCTCTCCGCCGAACCCCTTGAATCCAGGACCCTCTGGATTGTAGACGATATGATCGATACGGCAGCCTCTGCGGAAAGCCTTATCCGGGCTTTGGCTCCCCATAAACCCGCGGAAATCAACCTTATTGCCGTTCATGCCATCTTTTCAGAACCTGCAGTGGAGAGGCTCAATGCGCTTTCCGCGGAAGGGCTCCTTAAACGGGTTATTGTCACCGATACGATCTGCTGTCACCATTCATCCCGGCTCAAAGTACCCAATATGGTGCTGGTTCCTTCTGCAGGTCTCAGCGCTTTGGTGATCCGTGCGATCATCACAGATGCCTCCATGAACAAGCTTCTGCGGCCTTTCAATGCGGAAATTTATCTCAAATCTCCCAGCCTTTTCAATTCCTGAAAAAAATGGTAAAATTTTTCCAGTTTTTATTGAAGTAATTCACAGCAGAATGCCCTATATTCAGTGTCTGTAAAAAACAGAAAACACGCAGGGAGGAAAAGGTGGCAAAGATGGCTGAAAGTGAAAAATCCAGGACTATTACACCGGTCAGTGGGGAAGAAAAGGCAAAGGTACTGGAAGCAGCCCGGTTGCAGATTGAAAAGCAGTTCGGGTCCGGTGCGATCATGAAGCTGGGAGATCATTCCAATGCATCGGGCATTGAAACGGTTCCTTCCGGATCGATACTTCTCGACGAGGCCCTGGGAATCGGCGGTTATCCGCGGGGACGTATCATCGAAATTTATGGTCCTGAGTCTTCCGGTAAAACGACGCTGGCTCTTCATGCCATTGCGGAAGCCCAAAAACTCGGCGGAACAGCGGCGTTTGTGGATGCCGAACATGCCCTGGATCCGGTTTATGCCAAAAACCTGGGTGTTAACATAGACGAACTCTGGGTTTCCCAGCCGGATACCGGGGAACAGGCCCTGGAGATAACCGAAAGCCTGATCCGCTCGGGGGCTGTGGACATCATCGTGGTGGACTCTGTTGCCGCCTTGACTCCCCAGGCGGAAATTGAAGGAGACATGGGGGATGCCCACATGGGTCTCCAGGCCCGGCTCATGAGTCAGGCTCTGCGGAAGCTTACCGCCATCATAGGCCGTTCACGAACGATTCTCATCTTTATCAATCAGATCCGTATGAAGATCGGTGTCATGTTCGGAAACCCCGAAACAACTACCGGCGGCAATGCTCTCAAATTTTATGCGTCGGTACGCCTGGAGGTTCGAAAGATCGAGACCATTGAAGCGGGGAAAGATGAGGATGCCATCGGGAACCGGGTACGGGTAAAGGTGGTAAAAAACAAGGTGGCTCCTCCCTTCAGAAAGGTGGAACTGGAGATCATGTTCGGCAAGGGTGTTTCCGCCATCGGCAGCCTCCTTGATGCGGCGGTAAAATACGAAATCATCGACAAGAAGGGCGCTTGGTACGCATACGGGGAAGAAAAGATAGGGCAGGGCAGGGAAAATGTCCGTGAATACCTGGAAACCAACCCTGATTTTGTCAAAGATGTGGAAATAAAACTGCGCAGCATCATGTTCCCGGGCCGGGAATTCCCTTCTCCGGAAAAAAAGGAAAAGAAGGAGGCCGTAAAACCTGCGGTTTTAGAAACTTCGGCGCCCGAAGCCCCAAAGCCGCCTGTCACCGGAAACAAAGATCCTGGTATGACGGAACCTTCGCGGGTTTCCGGCTCTACGGCTTCCGGGCCGGCCCCGGCAGGCCCTGTTGCCAGGCCGGCGGAAGGAACTCCTCTACACCGGGGCCCCGGCAGGCCTCCTGCCGCCGCAAAACCCGTTCCCTCTGCTCCTGCCGTAGAATCACGGGGGCCGGGCAGACCGAGGAAAGTCCAGGAGACTGAGAGTGGTGATGACGGGCTCTTTTAGGAAACCGGACTGACAGATGGGAACTTCGGTATTTCAGGAACATACAGATACCCAATGGAACGGTCACCGTTTCCGCCTCAAGGACTTTGAAGGCCCCCTGGATCTGCTTCTCTTTCTGATAAAGAAAAACGAGATAAACATTTACGATATTCCCATTGCCCAGATTACCGAACAGTTTCTCGAATACCTGAGCTATGCTACGGAACTCGATCTTGAAGAGGTGTCGGAATTCCAGGCCATGGCGGCTGTGCTCCTCTATATCAAAAGCCGGACTCTGCTTCCCTCCACGCTCGATCCTTCCGATGACATCGAGGATCCCCGGCAGGAACTGGTTGAACGGCTTATCGAGTATCAGCGCTATAAAAAGCTTTCCGAGCTGATGGAAGAGAAAGAAAAGGAAGCCGAATGGATCGTTGAACGAAATAAACTTCAGCGGACTCTGCCCTTCGATGATGATGAATTATGGGAACAGGTAGACGTATTGGATCTCCTCAATGTCTTTGCGGCGCTTATGTCAAAGCTCCCCGGAGAGCGGATCATGGATCTCTATGAAGAAGTTTCGGTAAACGAAAAAATAACGCTTCTTTCGGAGCTTCTGGAAAACCGGGGAGAATGCCGTTTTACCGATCTTGTGGTCAGACAGGGTTCCGTGATGGATATTATCTGCGCTTTTCTTGCGATTCTTGAGGCGGTAAAGATCCGGATGGTAATCATATTTCAGAACCGCATATTTGGTGATATACTTATCAAGCCGGGTATACCATAAAAATCGTGTAAAGAGGGGAATCATGCAGCGAAGCTTCAGGCACGTCTTGACGGCGCTCTTGCGTCGATGGTCCTGGACCCGGTTGAGTATCTGTCCGGTTCAATTTTACACTTAAGGAAGCACTGATTTATTCAATCGGGAATACATCGGCGCTGCTTTAACCTCAAAGGGATAGAAGTGAGCGAACAATTACAAAAAGAAACCGCATTGGTAGAGGCGATCCTCTTTCTTGAAACCGATCCTATAGATGAAGCTTCCATCAGCCGAAATTCCGGTCTTGCAAAAGAGGTGGTCAGGGAGTGTATTAAACGGCTGAATGCCCGCTATACCCAGGGGGAATCGGGGCTGGAACTCAGTTATATCGGCGGAGGGGTCATGATATCTCCCAAGAAAGAATACTGGGACAGTCTCAAGGAACGTTACGGAAAACGGAACGAAAACCGGCTCTCACGGGCTGCAATGGAGACCCTTTCAATAATTGCCTATTCCCAGCCCATTACCCGGACGGAAATTGAAGCAATCCGGGGAGTTTCGGCGGATAACATGATACACCTGCTTATAGAGCGGAAACTGATCAGGGAAGCGGGCAAGAAAGATGTACCCGGCAAGCCGGTTCAGTACGGGACAACCAAAGAATTTTTAAAGCTTTTCCATCTCGGCAGTATTGCGGATCTTCCCAAACTGAGTGATCGGGAGAAGGATCGGTTTGAACTTGTCGGGGAAGCCTAATCCTCAATCGAGCCTGCAGCCGCCGGCGCAAGAGCGCCGTCAGGGCGTGTTTGAAACTTTGCCGCACGGTTCCCCTCTTGAACAGGGGGATAAACCCGTCCTGCGACTCCAGGTGTACCTTGCCCATGCGGGTGTAGCCAGCAGGCGTTCCTCAGAGGCAATTATTCTTGCCGGAAGGGTACGCGTTAACGGGAAAACTGTTACGGCATTGGGGGAAAAGGTAGATCCGTCCAGGGATCGGGTATTGCTGGACGGCCGGCTGCTGACGCTTGAAAAACGCCGTTTTTATCTGGCTCTTCATAAGCCTCCCGGCTATATATGCAGTTCCTTTGATCCCCAGAAGCGCCCTTTGGCGCTGGATCTCTTACCTAAGGATATTGGAGAACGGCTTTTCAGTGTGGGCCGTCTGGATTTTCGCTCTTCCGGGCTTATCATCTTTACCAATGACGGAGATTTTACCGCCCATGTGTCCCACCCTTCGGCGGAGATAGAAAAAGAATACCTGGTGGAGGCTTCCGGCTCCATACCCGATGAGGCGCTTGAAGCGTTTTCAAAGGGGATTGAAGTGGAAGGGATTTTTTACAAAGCCCTGGAAGTTAAAAGAACAAGTTGGAGGAGCGTACGTATTGTCCTTATTGAAGGGAAAAACCGGGAGATACGGCGGGTTTTTTCCCATTTTCATCTGCATCCGGAAAAGCTCTGCCGTATACGCATAGGGCCGGTACTGCTGGGGGATCTTGCCGAAGGTTTTTTCCGGCCTCTCACGGAAAGGGAATTGAAGGAATTGGGAAAGGGGTTGCGGTATGGTAATAGCGATTGACGGGCCTGCGGGCTCCGGGAAAAGCAGCATCGCCAAAATGCTTGCCCGGGGGCTGCGTATTCCTCCCAAAAATGAAGCCTTTACCTATATCAACTCCGGTAATCTTTACCGGGTCATAACCCTGGGCTGCATGCGCCGGGGCATAAAAATCGAAGATACCGAAGCCGTAGCGGCCTATGCCGGCGAAATGAAAATTGAATACCGGGACGGAGAGTGCCTGCTGGACGGGGAAAACGTGGAATCCTTGCTTCACAATGACGAAGTAGATGCCCTGGTATCGCCACTTTCCGCCATTGTGCCGGTGAGGCATATGGTAAATGACATCATCCGGCGTCTTGCCGCGGGATTCAATGCGGTGGTGGAGGGGAGGGACATGACCACCGTGGTTTTTCCCCATGCGGAATACCGCTTTTACCTGGATGCTTCGGCGAAAGTACGGGCTAAACGCCGTCATGATCAGGGAGTTTCCAGACTCAGCCTTGAGGAGATCAGTTCCGGTATTGAAGAGCGTGACAGGCTTGACAGGGACAAGGAAGAGGGGAGTCTGATTCTGGTTCCCGGGGTTGACTATCTGGATACTTCGGACTTGACCATCCAACAAGTTTATGACAAATTAGTAGAGAGAATAATGATGGAAGGAACAACAATGGCTGAGAAGGATGTGGAACCGGATATGACTCAAAAGGATGAGCCGAAGACTCCTGCCGACAATATCCAGACACAATTACAGGAAGAATACTTAAAAACCCTTGAATCCCTCGAAGAAGGGCAGCTCGTTGACGGTGTAGTCATTCAGGTGACTCCCGATCAGGTCTTTATCGATGTGGGTTATAAGTCCGAAGGAAAGATTCCCATAGGGGAATTCACTGAAATTCCAGAAATCGGGGATACCGTCTCGGTGATCCTCGTTACCAAAGAGAATAAATACGGTGAAGTCATCGTTTCCAAGCAGAAAGCGGATGTAAAGATCTTCTGGAAGAACCTGCGCCAGGCTTTCCAGGATCATACCATGGTTGAAGGGATCATCGAAAAGCGCGTCAAGGGCGGGTACGATGTGAACCTCGGCGGTGGAGTCAGGGCTTTTCTTCCCATAAGCCAATCCGATATTGTCAGGGTAGAAAAACCGGAAAAACTGCTCGGTGTAAAGGCCGAATTCTATGTGGAACGGCTCTATTCGGACGGGAAAGTCAATGTGGTGATAAACCGCCGCAAGTGGATGGAAGAGGAAATTGAACGCAAGCGGAACGAGTTTGTTGAAAATACCCCCATCGGCGCAGACGTTACCGGGACGATCAAGAGCTTTACCTCCTTCGGCGCCTTTGTCGATCTTGGAGGTTTTGACGGGCTCCTTCATATCAACGATATGAGCTGGGGCCATGTTACCCGGCCCAAGGACTTTGTAAAGAAAGGTCAGGAAATTCATCTTAAGGTAATCCGCATCGACAAGCAGGAGAAACGGATCAACCTTTCCCTCAAGCACTTTAGCGATGATCCCTGGGTGCATTTTGAGGATAAGTACCATGTCAATGACATCGTCAAAGGCAGGGTTACCAAGTTGACCGATTTTGGCGCCTTCATAGAGCTTGAAGAAGGCATCGAAGGGCTCGCCCATATTTCCGAGTTCTCTTGGGTCAAGAAGATCCAGAAACCCGGCGATCTTCTTTCCATCGGCGACGAAGTTGAGTGCATGATCCTCGGTTACGATCTCCAGGCCGGCCGGGTTTCCCTGGGCCTCAAGCAGGTTACCTCGAATCCCTGGAATGATGTGGAGGAGAAGTATCCTGTAGGTACCAGGCTTACCCGTAAGGTGGTAAAGATCACCAATGCAGGGGCTTATATAGAGCTGGAAGAAGGAATAGACGGTTTTCTCCATGCCGACGATATCTCCTGGACGAAGAAAGTCAAACATCCGGGCAGCGAATTAACTGTAGGCCAGGAACTGGAGATTATGGTTATCGGTGTTGAACCGGAAGCCCACAATATCAGGCTGGGTATCAAACAGCTTACCGAAGATCCCTGGAAGAGCTTTGCGGAGGCCTATAAACCCGGAACAATGGTGGAAGGGGAAGTTTCTTCGGTCACCGATTTTGGAATATTTGTCCGTGTTCCCGGCGGTATCGAAGGACTTATTCACAAGACAAACCTGGTGGAAAACCGGGATGATAATCCCGACGATTTGCTCAAGAAGTACCAAAGCGGGGACAAGATCAAGGCAGTGGTTTTGGAATTACAGCCTGAAAAACAGAAGGTTGCCTTCTCCATTCGGGATTATCAGAAAAAGGTACAGCGTGATGAAATTTCCCGCTATATGGCAGGAGAAGAGTCCGGCGAGTCAGCCTTTACCCTGGGGGATTTCCTGAAGTCCAAGCCGGGTTCTTCTGCCGAGACCAAAGGCTGGGCCGTTTCTCCTGAAAGGAACAAGAATGAGGATGAGGGAACTGATAAGGGCGGCGCTGCCGAATAAGTGCCGCGGCCTGTATGCTGTTTAAGATCGATGTACAGAAATTTAATACTCTTATTGAGATTAACACGCTCATAAATTCGAATTATGAGGATGTCCGTACTCTTTTGACCCGGATTCTTGAATCGGCAACACGGCTTTGTGAGGGAGAGGCTTCCAGTCTGCTCCTTATGAACAAGGAAAGCCGGGAGTTATACTTTGAAATAGCGCTGGGCGCCAAAGGCCCTGATGTAAAACGCTTTACCCTCAGGCCGGGAGAGGGAATTGCCGGCTGGGTAGCCCAGCACAACAAAGCCATAATCGTCAACGATGTGGTCAACGACAAGCGTCATCTCCGGGAAATTTCCAGGCAGATCGACTATCCTGCAAAAACAATGATGGCAGTTCCCATGCGGATCAAGGATCAATGTATCGGCGTCATTGAATTGATAAATAAAAAAGACGGAAAAAATTTTAGCCAGGACGATCTCGAATGGCTCGAAATTTTTTCAAATCAGGCTGCCCTGGCCATTATCAATGCCCGGAGTTTTGAACAGGCCCGCAATGAATTGCAGCTCCTGCAGGACAGGATCAATACCGATCAGGGGTATCACACCCTCATTGCAAAGAGTCCTGCGATCCTTGAAAAGCTTGACATTATCGAAAGGGTTGCAAAGACGGATTCTTCGGTACTGCTCCTGGGGGAAAGCGGAGTAGGGAAGGAGATCTTTGCCGAACAGATACACCAGAAGAGTCAGCGAAGCAAAAAACCTTTTATCCGGGTAAACTGTGCGGCCCTGCCCGAGGGCCTTCTGGAGAGTGAACTCTTCGGCCACGTCAAGGGAGCCTTTACCAATGCCATTTCCAACCGGCAGGGCCGTTTTGAACTGGCCGACGGCGGAACGATCTTTCTGGATGAAATTGGGGATCTGCCCTTGCCTCTTCAGGCAAAGCTGCTCAGGGTTATTCAGGAGAAAACCTTTGAAAAAGTGGGCGCCGATACCACAATCACCGTCAATGTGCGGATCCTGGCGGCTACAAACAAGGATATTGAGACACTGGTAGAGCGGGGAGAATTCCGGAACGATCTCTATTACAGGCTCAATGTACTTCCCATCTACATCCCGCCACTCAGACAGCGGCCTGAGGATATTCCTGAGCTGGCAGCCTTCTTTCTTAAAAAATTCATGCGGGAGACAAAAAAACAGTTTGAAGGTTTCTCCAATGAAGCAATGAAGGCAATGCTTTCCTACAATTGGCCGGGAAATATCCGGGAGTTGGAAAACTGTGTTGAACGGGCCTGCGTGATCAGCAAGAATAAATGGATTCAGGGGGAAGATCTCCTGCTCAAGAATGGCCCTGTTATTTCCGAACCGGAAACCGGAAGACGGGACTTAAAAAATGCAATCAATGTGTTTAAGGCCCATTTTATCAGAAAGATATTGGAAGAAAACAAGTGGAATCAAACCGAAACAGCCAAGGCGCTGGATATCCAGCGTACCTATCTTTCAAGACTGATAAAGGAACTGGGTATCAATCATCCGGAAGGATAAGGAGAATTTAATGTCCGATGTAAATGAAAAACACGGAGCGCAAGAACAGATTGAGCAATTTATTCAAAAAAACCGGAAGTTCATTGCGGCTTTTGCAGGTCTTATGGTTATTGTCATTGCCGGCTTTATCGCAGCCTTTGCCATTCGGGACAATCTTCGCAATAAATCCTTTAGCGTGATGGAAGAACTCAGCCGCCGTTATGAAGTTCTCCGTTTTGACATCACTTCCGAAGAAAAGAAAGATGAGGTAGATACACTGCTATCCGATGTAAAGGAATTTGCGGGAAAGGCTTCAGGCTACGCTTATGCCCAGGCATGGAATATTGCGGCGAACATTCATGCCGACCGGAAAGAGTGGTCCGATGCTCAGGCCTCCTGGGTCAATGCGGCAAACGCCGCCGCAAAAACCTATCTTGCCCCCGCGGCATGGTATAATGCCGCAGTTGCGGCGGAAGAACAGAACAATATTGATGAAGCAATACAATACTACAATGAAAGCCTTGCTCTTTCCGATCATTTTCCTGTCGCCGCCAGGGCCCAGTTTTCCATCGGGAGGCTTCAGGAAGAACGGAACGAAAAAACAGCGGCGCTTGAATCTTACCGTAGTCTGGTCAGCAAGTGGCCCCAGGATCCGGTCTGGACAAATCTCGCCCGGAGCCGGATTGTTGTCTTGGAACAATAAAATGAGAACAAAGGACTCTTCCTTCTTTTTTTTCATTCTTCTTGTGTTTCTCCTTTCTTCCTGTGGAATAGAAGATTATTATTTTCTCTATTCCGTGCCGCAGGGAAACATTCAGGTTACCCTGAATAACCGTGCAATCATTCAGCTTCCAAGCCTGAGCGCCGAATATTATTACTTTACTAACTTTACCATTTTCTACCGGCTCTATATTTCCGGAAGTCAGGAATCGGGAGCCATTCAAACTTCCCCAGCCTCTTTGAGCTCCATCAATTCATATCTTTCCTCCGATTACTTAGCCATCGAACCCTATACAAAGAGCGATACTACCGTATCCGCTACTACCGGTTCGCTTTTCAAAGGCCGTAATTTTTATAAACTTGAATTGGAAAATGCAAATATAGATGATATTCTGTCAAGCGAGGTCATGGGACAAACGCTGATCATAGATTTTCCGGTTACCGGTGTACGACCTTTCCTGAGCATAGGCGGCAGTTCCCGTACTCTCTACCGCTCAACGGGGGAGGGGAGTTTTAATCCTGTTCCCAACCGTTATTTTCTTAATACCTCAGAACTCAATTCCAGTTCAAATGTTTCGTCAACGGTAAATGCCGATGTAGCCAACAAAAACGACATAAGCGGTTCCCGTTTTACCTATGCCGCCATGTATATTGTTGTTACAGGCATTGATTCCAACTTTACTCCCATCTACAGCGCTCCGACTTTTATAAATATTTTTGCCTTGCCGAATCCATAAGAACCCGCTTATATTTGCAAGAGGTTCCTAAGCCTACTCTAAAAAAAGCCGAATTTTACTCAAACGGAGAAAGGGAAGGGTCAAGATCTATTTTGAGTCTTTTCTCAGGAAGAATAAGTACTACTGAAAATCGGATATATTTGAGCCTATTTCAAAAATAATTGACTGTGCGCTAATGCGCACGGTTTTGGAACAGGCTCTTGGAAAAACCGGTCAAACCCCCCGGTTTTTCCCTCAAATCCAGGGAAGGTTCCAAAACCTAAGTTTTTGAAACATCTTCATTTTACTATCTATAATGTTGATTCTGTCTACCTGTACGTATCCCGCACGAAGAACCCGGCACGCCGCCGGCCGAGACGATCTCAGGCGGCCTCCAGGGCACGTCCTTAAAACCCAAAAACCCCCAGAACCGGCCCGGATTGACGAAATCTTTAGGCTTGAAATTCTGGGAACCCTTGGAAAAATGGAGAGAAATGTAAATCC
>JAITLC010000007.1 GCA_031278095.1 Treponema sp. | reverse complement strand
ATCGGCATGGTGCATCAGCACTTCAAGACAGTAAATTCATTCACCGTAACAGAAAATATACTCCTGGGTATCGAAAAAACCCGTTATGGTTTTTTGAACCATAAGGAAGAAATTACCTTTGTTAAAGAACTTCAAAAAAAATACGGTCTTCCTATAAACCCTTCTGCCATTGCAGGAAGTCTTCCTGTCGGCCTTCTCCAGCGGCTGGAAATTCTAAAAATGCTGGCACGCGAGATAAGTATCTTGATCCTTGATGAACCTACCGCAGTCCTTACTCCGCAGGAAGTAAAACCTTTTCTGAAAACCCTGAGACAGCTTACAAAGAGGGGAGTTACCATTTTCTTTATCTCCCACAAACTCAAGGAAGTTCTTGAAGTGGCAGACCGCATTACGGTAATGAAGAAGGGAAAGGTGGTTGCCACCAGAAACGCCGCAGAGACCAATGCAAAAGATCTTGCCGAGATGATGGTAGGCCGGGAAATTGTGTTCAGGATCAGCAAGACTGCCGCAAGGCCCGGGGAACCGGTACTGGAAGTGCAGGGTCTTACTGTTAAAGACAAGCTGGGAGTAAAGGCATTAAAGGATATTTCCTTTACGCTCCGTGCCGGAGAAATTTTAGGCGTTGCAGGAGTCAGCGGCAACGGTCAGGATGCCCTGGTTTCGGGGATCGCAGGCCTTATGCCGGTAAGTGAAGGAAAGATCAGGCTTAAAGGTGAAGATATAACAGGACTTGATGTCCGGGGCAGAAGATTCCGGGGTCTTGCCCATGTACCGGAAGACCGCATCCACATGGGTCTTAATCCTGCCGCCACAATAGCGGAGAATACGATGCTCGGTTTCCAGTGGAAGTCCGGATTCCGCAAGGGAATGATGATTAATACATCGGCCTGCAATGCCTGGGCTGAAAAGATAATTGCCGATTATTCGGTATACGGCGCCGCAGCCGGCGGCCCTGTAGCAAAACTTTCCGGCGGAAACATGCAGAAGATCGTTTTGGGCAGGGAAGTTTCCTCCAATCCGGTGCTTCTGGTTGTGAACCAGCCCACACGGGGTCTTGATGTGGGGAGCATAGAATTTGTTCACCAGATGCTTCTCGATCACCGGGACAGGGGTGTAGCAATACTGTTGGTATCGGTAGAACTGGAAGAGATTATAGCCCTAAGTGACCGGGTAGAGGTTCTGCTCGGCGGCGCCTTCCAGGGAGAACTTACAGGTGATGAAATTAACGAAAAAAACATCGGGCTTCTTATGACCGGGGGGCAATACCGTGAACCGTGACCGCAGACAGCTATTGCTTTCCTCCCTCATTCCCCTTACGGCGATATTTTTGGGGATTTTTTGCGCATCCCTGCTTATCGCCATCACTAAAGTTTCGCCGTTTTCAGCCTTCGGAGTTCTTTTTGGAAGCGGTTTCGGGGTATCGGGAAAAGTATGGCCCCTGTTCATCACCTTGGCCAATTCAACACCCCTCATTCTGAACGGTCTTGCCGCCATGCTCGGTTTCAGGGTAGGGGTTTTCAGCATCGCCCAGGAAGGGCAGTATGTAGCGGGAGCCATTGTTGCCGCCTGGCTTGGAGCGTCACTCCATCTGCCTGCTCCGGTACTCATTCCCCTTATACTTATACTGTCAATGCTGGCAGGAGGTATTTACGGGATAATCCCGGGTATTCTCAAGGTAAAACTTGGGGTAAACGAGATCATATCTTCGATCATGCTCAACAGTATCGCTGTTTTGGTACTTGAATATATGGTGGCATTCCCCCTCCGGGCGGATGCGGGGCAGAAGGCCCAGTCCGCCGTGATCCCCCAGACTCTCTGGCTTTTCCAGTTCGTCCGCGGTTCCCGCTGGGGCATCGCCTTTATGATCGCCATTGTCTGTGCAGTATTAGTGTATTTTTACGTGTGGCGCAGTCCTGCAGGTTATGAACTGCGCATGGTAGGTGAAGCTCCCGGTTTTGCCCGCTATGGAGGCATCAAATCCGATAGAGTAATATTGAAGACCATCGTCATGGGCGCTATGCTGGCCGGTCTTGCGGGAAGTCTTGAAATTCTGGGAAACTATCACCGGATCATGACAGGCTTCTCCTCCGGCCTGGGATTCGACGGATTATCCGTAGCTCTCCTCGGTGGTTCCCACCCCATGGGTGTAGTAATTGTGGCATTCATTCTTGCGGGAATACGGCAAGGAGCCCAGCTTGGGTTGCAGATCAGACTCCAGATCCCCCGGGAACTGGGAGGGGTACTCATCGCCCTCATCATCCTCTTTGTGGCGGCGCAAAATATCTACCGGCCTCTTCTGGAAAAACTTGTAAATCGTCTTACCGGCAAAAAGAAGGAGGCCTCATCATGACAGGCATCTTTAATTTCCTTACGGTAAATCTTTTAAGCAGCGCCATCAGGCTTGCAACACCGGTAATTTTGGCTGCCCTGGGAGCGGCTCTCTGTAACAAGGCTGGGGTTCTCAACCTTGCAATAGACGGCAAGATCACGGTCGGGGCCTTCGTCGCCATTGTTACTACCTACTTCATAAGAAATTATACCGCATTCGGCATGGTCAATCCCGAATTTTCAACCTTTATCGGTGTAATTGCCGCCATGTTCGCAGGGGCGCTGCTGGGACTCTTCTTTGCCTGGCTTCATGTGTCTTTCCGGGTAAATCTTGTGGTATTGGCCATTGCAATTAACATACTGTCCCTGGAAGTAACCGTGTACCTCATGCGGGTCTTGTTCAAACAATCCGGTACCTGGTCAGATCCGAGTATAGTACAACTGCCTGCCATACATCTGGGATTTATCGAAGGAATTCCGGTTCTAGGACGGCTTTTTTCCGGTTACAATAGTATTGTCTACCTCTCCTGGATAGCCGCAGTTGCCTTCAGCATACTGGTATACCGTACCCGTTTCGGCAGGCATCTTCTTGCTGTCGGGGAAAATGAAGAAGCTGCAGTATCCGTAGGTATTTCCGTCAGACGGGTGCAGTATACCGCATTGATCATAAGCGGCGTTCTTTCCGGCCTCGCGGGGGCCTTTCTTTCGGTTGGACATCTTACCCTGTTCACGAGGGACATGAGTTCCGGCCGGGGCTGGATTGGAAATGCGGCGGCCCTCTTTGGTTTTAACAGCCCCGGCGGCTCTTTCTGGGCAGGACTCTTTTTCGGTTTTGCCGATGCAGTAGCCCTGCGTCTTCAGAATGTTACCAAGATACCTCCCTATATCGTGCAGATCCTTCCCTATGTAATGACACTGGTGATACTGTCCTTTGTATCCTGGCAGGCGAGAATTAAGAATCTGCGGAAATTGTTTTAGCGTAACAAAAAAAGGAGTTAATATGGGTAAGCGTACCATTATTACCGCAGGGATAGTACTCACTATGGATACTGAATACAGTATCCATAAGGGCGGATACTTGATAATTGAAGACGGCAGGATTTCTGCACTTGGATCGGGAGAAGCTCCAAAAGCCCAAAACGGTGATGAAGCAGTGGATCTATCAGACTCGCTTGTCATGCCAGGTCTCATTAACTGCCATGTCCACAGTCCCATGACCATTACCAGGGGCATGTGCGAAGGGGTTTCCCTCTTCACCATGGACGGCTTTCTCAATACCCTGCGGCGTTATGAATCTTTTGAAGACGCATCCATGGCCTCGGCCTCCACGGGAGTTTCCTGTGCCGAGATGATCCGTACCGGGACTACCTGCTTTGCCGATCAGTACTTTTATGCGGATAAAATTTTTACCGAAGTTGACAAGGCAGGACTCAGGGCGGTTATTGCCTATGGCATTGTGGAGTTGGGAGACGAAAAACGGCGGGTACAGGAACTTGCCAGCTCCGGAGCCTTCCTTAAACTCTGTACGGAGCATCAGCGGATAAAAGGCTGGGTAGGGCCTCACGCCTTCTTTGTGGATAACAGCCTGGATCTTATCCGGGAAGAGATTGCCCTGGCAAAGAAATACAATGCCGGTTTTCATATTCATTTTGCCACCAGCAACGAAGAAAATGATTACTGTGCGGAACACTTTCACTGTACTGCCATAGAAAAAATGGAAGAACTGGGGATTCTTGAGATACCGATTCTTGCCGCCCATTCCATTACCGTCTCGGAATCTGATATCGCCCGCATGGCAAAGTATCCCTTCTATCCGGTGATGGCGCCTTCTGCGGCCATGCGGAGCAGTTTCCCTGCGGCCCCGGTAAAGGCCATGAAGAATGCAGGAGTTACCGTTGTCCTGGGAACCGATAATGTCTGCAACTGTAATACCTACGATATGTTTTCAGAAATGGGAACTGCCGGGAAACTCATCATCCACCGGGAACAGGATGTCAAGGCTGTCGGCGCCAGAGAACTGGTATCAATGGCTACCCGTG
Organism: Treponema sp.; assembly: GCA_031278095.1. Taxonomy (GTDB): domain Bacteria; phylum Spirochaetota; class Spirochaetia; order Treponematales; family Breznakiellaceae; genus JAIRNJ01. Next base: position 33,828 of record JAITLC010000007.1, on the reverse strand, counting down.
AAGGTGCAAGGGCTCTGGGCATGGAAAAAGAAACGGGTTCTCTGGAAAAAGGAAAGAAGGCGGATCTTATTGTGCTGGATCTTTCCGACATCGGCTGGGCGCCTTTCTGCGGACAGGATTACTACACTCAGCTTGTTTACTCGGTAAGCGGTTACAGTGTTACTCATTCCATGGTAGACGGCAACTGGCTCATGAAAGACAGGAAGCTTCTTACCATTGATTACAGCGATTATGTACGGCGAATGGAAGAAGATACCAGAGAACTGCAGCGCCGTATGGCTTCATCTTGAAGACATGTCTTGGTATCGACATCGGTACCACAGCCATAAAGATAGTTCTCCTGGATCAGGACGGAATTTTTTTATGTTCATGGAGCCGGGAACACGATCTCCTCTCGCCCGCGCCGGGTTATGCCGAAGAAGATCCAAACATCTGGGAAGAGAACCTCTTTGCACTCCTCAGGACTGCGGCAAAGGAAATTGATGTTTCTGCCATAGCCGCCGCCATAGGACTTACCGGCATGGTACCCGCATTGATTCCACTGAACGGACACTGCCGGCCTCTGTTTAATTCAATCCAGCAGAATGACATACGCGCCGCCTCCGAAATTGAGGAATTGAAAGAGAAGATTGACGGCCTCTGGTTCTTCCGGAAAACAGGAAATCAGGTAAACCAGCAGCATATCTTCCCCAAAATTCTCTGGCTCAAGCGGCACAGGAAAACAGTATTTCTGTCAATGAAATATATCATCGGTTCCTACGATTATGCCGGATACCTTTTGACAGGAAATCTGTACATTGAACGGAACTGGGCCTTGGAAAGCGGTATGTACAGTCTCAGGGAGGAAAGGTGGCTGCCTGAAATCCTTGAGCTTGCGGAGATCGGGCCCGAAATGCTGCCGCCGCTGATTGGGTATGAGGACTGCCGGGGAACGCTCACCCGGACTGCTGCGGAACGGAGCGGCCTTCATTCGGGAATTCCGGTCTATGCCGGTACCGCGGATCACATCGCCTCCGGCTTTGCGGTAGGGGCCGGGAAAAGTGGAGATCTGGTATTCAAGCTGGGAGGCGCCGCAGATATTCTGTTGTCCTCGGGCAAGGCGCTGACAGACCCGCGGCTTTTTATTGACTATGGCTGTAGCAGGGAAGCGCCCTTTGTGATAAACGGTTGTACCGCCTCTTCCGGTTCCATCCTCAAATGGGCAAAGGAAGAATTCAATCTGCCGGATTTTACGGTAATGGATACACATGCACACTCCATAGCGCCCTGCTCCGAAGGGCTCACGGTGCTCCCCTATTTTCTCGGTGAAAAGACCCCTCTCTTCGATATGGCGGCCCGGGGTGTCTTCTTCGGCCTGAGCCTTTCCCATGGGGCTGCCCATATTTACAGGGCGATCCTTGAGGCCATAGCCTACAGTCTCAATCATCATATAGAAATTTTCCGGGAACTGAATCTTCCCATAAACCGCATCTTTATTACCAATGGCGGCTCGAAGAGCAAACTGTGGCGGCAGATTGTCGCCGATGTAACGGGTTTCGATCTCCGCTATGTCGGCAATAATCAGGGTTCATCCGCGGGGGCGGCGCTCCTGGCAGGCATGGCCGCAGGCATTACGAATACGGAAATGCGTTTGAATGGCGAAGAGATACCGGTTATCCATGATCCTGTCCGTCATGAACAGTACCTGCATGGATATGCAAAGTACCGGAATTTGTATGAAAACCTGAGAGAATTCTTTCCCCTGCTTTGTATCGTAAAGTCTTGAGAATTCAGTCCGGAAGCCGGCCAATGGCATTGCGGCAGCGTATGCCGTTAGTTTGCCGGGGGATCGCCATCCAAAATTACCTCAATTCAGCTTCTCCAGAGGCTCCGTGTCGTTGGGGCAGTCGGTATTTGGTATGCGGACAGCGGAAGCGGCCCATTTAACGGCATTGGTGATCACCCTCTGAATATCCCTGTTGAAGTAATTCGGGTAGGTTTCATGTCCCGGCTGGAAGTAAAAGATCTTGCCGAATTCCCGGTGAAAGGTAACGCCGCTACGGAGCACATTGCCTCCCTGGAACCAGCTTATAAAAACTGTATCGTCAGGGTTGGGAATGCCGAAGGGCTCCGAATACATCTCCTCGTGATCGATGACAAACTGCAGCGGCACTCCTGCCGCAATTGGGTGCTGGGGATTTGCAGCCCATACCCTGCAGCGTTCCTCCGCTTCCCGCCAGGAGATGCGGCCTGAGGTGCCTAGAAGCTGGCAGAAAGCCTTACTCCGATGGGCGGAATGGAGAAAGACAATCCCCATGCCCCTCTGTACCCGGTCTACAAGGCGCTGGGCAAACCTGTCCTCCACGATGTGGTGCAGCATGTGGGCCCAATAGACCATGACATCGGTATCGTCAAGGATCTCTTCGCTAAAGCCCTGATCGGGATCGGTAATGACCGAACATTTTGCCTTTATGCCGCCTTCCCTGTTGAGGAAATCCGCAATTGCAACATGCAGCCCATTGGGGTATACTTTTGTTACCTCTTCCCGTTTCTGTTCATCCTGGTATTCATTCCAGACAGTAACTCTGATGTCACTCATTACAACTCCTATTTCTCGTCAAAGTAGTACGGCTTCCCCGATGATGCGGATTTATAGATCCCTTCCAGTATCTTTGTTACAACTGCGGCTTCTTCCGCCTGTACATAGAGTTTTCCCTTGCCCTGGATTGCCTTGAGGAAGCATTCGGCCTCAAGGTCGGTGTCTTTCGGCGTTTCGCCGCCGTAGAAGGCAACGCCGCCTGCTCCCAGATCCGGCTTCATGGTAAATTGTTTGCCGTTTTTAACCCCATTAAGCTCAAGCTCACCCGCAACCGGCATGTCTGCGCCGCCTTTGGTACCGCAGAGGGTAGTAACCGCTTCCCTCGCTTCGGTAATGTTGAGCGCCCAACTGGACTGAAGCATTATTGTTGCGCCGTTCTTCATCACCACAAAACCAAAGGCCGAATCCTCAACGGTGAATTTCTTTGTATCCCAGTCGCCCCAGGCATTTCCGGTATTCTTGTCCTTGTTGAGTTTGTGATACACCGCACCCACCGCATAGAAGGGTTCGTAGTTATTCATCATGAAGAGGGTAAGGTCAAGGGCGTGGGTACCGATGTCGATGAGGGGGCCGCCGCCCTGTTTTTCTTCATCCAGGAAGACACCCCAGGTGGGAACCGCCCGCCGCCTGATGGCGGTAGCCTTGGCAAAATAAATCTCTCCCAGGGTACCCGCGCTGCATTCAGTTTTAAGAAAGAGACTGTCCTGCCGGAAACGGTTCTGGTAGCCGATGGTAAGAATTTTTCCGCTCTTGTTCCTGGCGACGATCATCTCTTTGGCTTCTTTATAGTTTATAGCCATGGGTTTTTCACAGAGCACATTTTTACCGGAAAGCAGCGCTGCTGCAGAAATCTCGCTATGGGATATGTTGGGGGTACACACAATCACTGCATCAAGGTTTTCCTTCAAAAGATCCTTATAGTCCTTGAAGACCTTGCCCTTTCCCCCGGCATATTCCTTGTTTGCCTTCTCGGCCCGGTCAGGAATTATATCGCAAAACGCCGCAAGCTCCACTTCCTTGAGCTTTGAAATGGCCGGCAGATGCTTGCCGTTGGCAATCCCGCCGCAGCCGACTATACCATATTTTAATTTAGTTGCCATATTATCCTCCTGAAGGTACATAAACCGGTGTCGTCCGGAATTTCCGAGCGACACCTTTTATTTTAATACTAAGACACCTTTCAGGACTTGTCCAGAGGGGAACGGATTTACCGCTGGCGGGGAGTCATCCTCCGGTCGCGCCATTCTCTTGAACCGTACATGTCATTCATGTGTCTCCGGCCAAGATTCCGGCCGGGCATATGCCCCATCGGGTCACGAGCGTTCGGAAACTGATAGTACGGCGCCGCCTCCGGCGGGTATCGGTCAGGTCTGTGGTTGAAAGCCTTTGACCATGGATTAAAGTCCCTGTCCTTTCTCCTGTCTTCCGTAACCAGATCGTAATCCTTTCCGTTAAGACTGAGTTTTTCAACCCTGATTGTCCTGAAGCTGATCTGTGGATCACCGGCGCCGGGGGCAATTTCGGTTTTTTGCCCGTCAGTATTCGGCTGAATATTCCAGTGCTTCCGTTCCAGCACCCACACGGTTCCCTGCAGAGTTACTACGGCTCCTTCCTTTAGGCCATCGATAAAACCGGCCAACTGCTCCAGACCCCGGACATAGTAAAGACCGTCTTCCGCCCTGAGAGCAATCTGCCCACGCTCGGCAACAAGGGTTCCGCTCAGGGTTTTCTGTTCCATTGCAGGCACTTTATCCCAGGCAAAGACTGCGGCGCCAAAGGCCGCAATCATGATCGCAGTGAGAATAATCTTTTTCATTTCTACATACTCCTTGATAATAAAATTTTAGCATATTCACGCATGTTGAACATGCCGGGCTTTTTCAAAATATCAAATTTTGGAAAGGCCTCTGTAAGTAGTTAAGCAAAAAACATGCCAAGATGGAAAATCAGGATGAAAAGACGCTGTATTATCTTCAAAAATTGACATTTTTAAAAGGTATCGGGTATTTTTACCCTGAAAAGTTCCGGGAATGACTCCAAAGCCCCAAAGCGGGGTTGGGAACAAAGAATATTTTTTCTCCGCCGGGTAAAGTATTCCATCCTATAGGCAAATTTTTCACATCATAAAGCTTCAGAGCCTCCTCCAGATTCCCCCATTCATAGCCTGCCGATTCAATTTCCCTCCGGCTCATGAGCGGCCCCGGACAGTAGCGCACCGTAAAACGGCCTTCGCTGGAACCGTGGATAAGGTGTGCGGCGGCGGAGAGGTTTTCCCCCAGAAGGGATTCCTTTTCCACCAGTTCCCGTATATGTGCGGCAGGCCGGTAGCCGTAATGCCGGATCAGCACATCCACATCCCGGTCTTCCCCAAAGCGTTCCAGAGCGGGAGCCAGAATGACAAGTTCCCCTCCATCCGCCATTGCCATCCGGGTACGGTAGATCGCCTTGTTTCCAAGCCATGTGGTTCTGAACTCTGCGGGTTCCAGGTAAACAAGCGCCTTTTGTACAGGCTTATCGAGAAGTTCTACATTTAGTTCCCCGGAAAGGGCTGCCGCTTTTTCAAAGCATTCCCTGCCGAAACCGGCAAAAAGCCCCCGCAGCGCGGGAGTCTTGTCTGGACGAAGGCCGGCAACCGTCAGTATCCAGAGGACGGGAGGAAGCTTTTCGGCAGAGCGCCTGAGCCCTTCGTTAAACAGGGCCCGTACCGGTGTGTCTGACCGTCCCATTATCTTTTCCATTCCATAACAGGCGCCGGCAAAGTGGCTTTTATCGATAGCCTCTTTTCCCCCGCATCCCACGAATATATTTTTGGCATGGTTCGCCATACCCGCAACTTCGTGAGGCACCACCTGCCCGATGGAAACGATAAGCTTGTATGCGCCGGAGCAAAGCTGCCGGTTAACCTGTACAGGCCAGTCAAAGCGGACTGCCCCCTTAAAGGTTTCTTCAACCCAGCCGTCTTCAATGCGATCCAGTTCAACTACATCCCTGCGCCAGTCGTGAACAAGAAAGCGTTCTTTGGGAATTCCGGAAAACATCCGGGAAATTTCAGGAGCGGTCATGGCCATGTGAGTCCCCAGGGCAGGCATCAGCATGGAGCCGCTGCCACGGCGATTGAGTTCCCGGAAGACAATACCGCTTATATAGCCTGCTCCGGAATGGTAACGGGTAATATCCGGCGGCAGAATCAGTGCCGGGCCGCTCTCGCCGGTTTCCTCCAGGGCTTTTTCCAGGGCCCGGGAGAGAAGCGAATCGAGTTGGGCGTGGGAAAGATCCGCAGGAAACTTTATTTCCTGTCCGATTAAATTTTTAAGGTCAGCATCCTTTCCGCCTTCTGCGATCAATGTCAAATCTTTTTGCATTATTTACCTGTGTTTATCCTAATAATAGAGTTGTTCAGAAACAGTTTCTGAACAACTTCCGCTAAAAAACCGCAATTTCACAACCGTAAGACGAGAAATTGCAGGACTTGTAGAGAACCAACCGGGTTCTTGAATTTGAATACCGGTAAATTTTTACCGGTTCCAAAACCCGATTTTTTTAATCCGGACTTACAGTCAGACAATACGGAATACTGCCTTAGGGAAGCACTGATTGGCGCCATTTAATCAGCGTTTTCCTAGAGCCACAAATAGACTTTATGCAGCCTTGTGCAGATAAACCAGGTTCCTGCCGCCAGTGCAAGCGAGCCGGGAATAGGGCTTATCCAGGTATCGGCGTTGAGCAGAAGATTCCGGCCAAGCAGGACGAGAAGGGAACCTATGCCGATAACAATAAATTCCTTTTCGCTCCTGAACCAGGATGAAATAAAGAAACTTATCAGCGTAATGATGAACATTACAGCTTCCACCAGGCGGAACATGGGCAAAAAACCGGAAATCATACTGAAACTGGTATCCCAGGAGAGGGTATCCACGGGGACTCCAAGGGCGATAATCAAGGTTGCCACCACTATAACAAAGAGCGTGATACGTTGTTGCTGGGCCTGGAATCCGGCCGCATAAATCGAAGCGGCAAAGAGTGAAAAGATACCGGCATAACGGCCAAAAAGGAGAAGCCGCGAAGAGATCATCAGGTAGATGGGAAGAATCTCATGATCCATGTTCAGGGGCGCCACGATCCTCATTGATTCAAAGCCGAAAGACAGCGCAAAAAAGGCAAAAAAGAGGATCTCCGGAGACTGGGTTTTTTCAAAAAAATAGTAAATAATAATAGTGACGGTGAAAGAATAGAGTACCGAAGCGATTATGGAAATATAGGCCCCGTAAGGATTCGTTTCAAAAAATTTTCCCCCAATCAACTGACCGAATCCGGCGGAACGGCGGAAGGCGGCAGCAGCGGCATCCGGACAGGCGGCAATAACCCTTGCCGAACTTGCAGCCAATATGAAGAGGAACACCGAACTAAGCGCAATACTCCCTTTTAAAATGGTATTCCTGCCGGATAGGGTCATATAAAAAGTATAACTCATGAAGTCCTTTCCCTCAAGGCGGTTATACTACATGCCGATACTTCTTAAGGAGGAGAGGCTGTCCCAAAATCCGGTGATTCGGAAGGATCATAATTTTGGAACAAGCTCAGGAGATTCCCAAATCTTCACGGATCGGAGGTACGCATGTTAATGAAAAAAACTGTCATATTAGGCGGCATGGTTCTGCTTGTTTTTTCCTTATGGGCGGGAGATACCGCATCTTTTGTAGATCTGGGCTTTTCCTCCGATGGACAGGTGTATATGTTCGCCCAATACGGAGTTCAGACTTCAACCCTCAGACCCTGGGCGGATCTTTTTGCAGTAGATGTGCCCCGGAATAACTTTGTTTCCGGCGGGAAACTCTCTTATACCCACGAAAGTCCGGTGCTGGCAGGCCAGGATGGTTCCGGCGCTTTTTTCAGGCTACTTTCCCATAACGGCGCGTTGGCGGATCAGAATAAGGTTACCTTTATGAATCAGGGGAAACCCCTCTACATTTCCCTGGAAAATGGTGACGTTTCTACAGACGTTGCCCAGGGTTCCAGCATCGAATTCCGTGACTTCGGCAAAGGCGACAATTACCGTGCGGTTTTGGTTCCCTATATCGAAGGAACAGGCGCAAACTTAAAATCTTCGTTTTATATTGAACTGGAAAGAACAAGTGCCAACGGAAGCCGGAAATCCTATACCGTCGGCACACCGGGTGTAAAACGCTCTCTCATTGCCTCTTACAAAATCAAGAAGGTCATTGCCGCCCCCCATGAAGGCTCCATAATCTTTGTGATCGAAACCCGCAAGCAGGCGGATTCAGGCTACGATGTACGCTACATGGTGGAAGCATTGAAACTGTAGTTTTGTTTCAGAGCTCTTCGGGAGGGCTACAAGGCCTCAGTACTTGAGTTACCGGCAGTCCGTCTTCAAAAAGCCGTCTGAGGAAAACCTTGTTTTCCAGCCTGTAACGTTCCCAAAGCCCGTCTTTCTGTACTTCCGTTCCCATATATATAAAATCTTCCCGGCTCCTCTTCCCCCGAAGCTGGGCAAAGAGATAATGCCCCGCAGGAATTTCAAAACTCGGCTCTCCCCCTGCGGTTATTGGACTCTGCCTCCCCGCAAAGAGAAGCGGCCCCAGCCAATGCCGCAGATCCGGTTCAATGCTGATTCCTTCCCCGCCGTCAAGCTCAAAGCAGAATGCCTGTTCTTCTCTTTCATCTGTTTCAAAAGGCTCAAGTCCGGAGGTTTCCAGGTAATAAAGCGGAGCGCGTAGTTCCAGATGGCGAAACTCGATAGTTTCCATTAGATACACTCCAAAAAATTATCCGGGCTTACCGCTTTGTAGCTTGCATCGGGGTAGCTCTGCCTGAATGCCGGAGGGGGTTTTGCGGCTTTCTCCGCTGACCATTTGAATTCCAGTGCATGCAGACTGCCTTCGTATTCCTCCAGCAGATCGATTCCCTGTTTTTCCCAAGTCCGCCAGAAGTAATCGCGGGCATAGATATTGTTGTAACTCCGGGTTTTCAGCCGTTCAATAACCATAAAATTTTCCCAGAGCACGCTGGCGTCATTGCGGAGGGAAAGGGGATTGAAATTTTTTATCACAGTATTCCGTATCCCCGTATCGTAGAAATAGTACTTGCTTGTTCTGGTAACCTCATTCCGCAAATTTCTGCTAAAACCGCGCAGGTTGTAAAGGACAAAATGCTTCTCCAGAAGATCAAGATAGCGTTCAACAGTTTTCATATCTATGCCGAGTTTGCCGCCCAATTTATGGAGGCTTACCTCGTTTCCAATCTGCAGGGCAATAAGGATAAGCAAGTTGACAAGTATCCGCGGTTTTTTGATTCCCTCTGTTTCAAGGATGTCCTTCAATAAATAGGAACCGGCAAATTCGTTAAGGATCTTCTTTTTCTCGTCTGCAAAAACACAGGTACGGACTTCAGGATACATGCCGAAGACAAGCAGATCTTCCAGATTCTGCCTGAGTTCAAAATCGTTCATGGTAGCGCGCAATTCTCCGGCGGACAGGGGAAACAGGATGACGGGGATCTGCCGCTCCGTCAAAGGTTCTCCGAATTTGTTGGCAAGATCAAAATTCGAAGAACCGGCAACAATAATGGTCAGTTCCGGCCGGGAATCTATCAGTGTCTTGAGGGCCCAGCCTATATCGGGTATACGTTGGGCCTCGTCAATAAATACCGTATCGTAGCCGGAAACCCACTCAAGCAGAACACGTGCTTCCTGGCTGGAAAGGAGGCTGCGTTCCAAAAGGTTGTTTCCGGAAGCGCGGAGAACCCGTGCCTCACGGAAGGAACCTTCACCCGTCCGTCCGGTTGAAGAGGCAAGGTAATGGTTTATCAGGGTGGTTTTCCCCACCCCGCAGGGCCCGCAAAGAACCGTTGCCCGTTTGGGTATCATTAAATTCTGTAGATTGTCAAAATGACGGGGGATATACCTTTCCATAATCGAGGCTGTTCCAAGATCCGGTGATCCGGCAGAATCATAATTTCGGAGCAAGTTCAATTCAAAATATACTAAAATACTCAAAATAGGTCAAGTATTATGATCTAATATCTGTAAAATATATAAGGAATCAGAAATTAAACTCCTTATAACAGGTAAATTTTGAAGACTTATGAGAATTTCGAATATTTTTTGAATGCCGTTTCAAAGGACGGCAATAATTCTTGATAAATGATAAAAAATAATTCATAATCATTTTATGTCTTCGTTGTATATTCCTCCTCCGGAGGGAGTAAAACATGATTTCCTGGCTCTGGGCGCCCTGGTAACCAGGCTTAACCCCGGAGTCATCCCCTTTGCGGAGGCGGATCATTTTACCCTTCATGTTTCGGGGGGGGAGTATAATGTAGCGGCAAATCTTTCAAGCTGTTTCGGCATGCGGAGCGCTATTGTTTCCGCCATGGTGGATTATCCCATCGGTAAGAGGATAGAGAATGCGGTTAGGCGGGCGGGTGTGGTTCCCTACTATAGGCGTTTTGCCCATGACGGAGTTCGAGGTCCCAATATGGCAATTGTCTGGAGCGATGAAGGCCAGGGGGTGCGCCCGCCGGTAGTGTTTTATAACCGTTCCAATGAGGCTGCAGACCGCCTTAAACCGGGAGACTTTGACTGGCAGAAAATTCTTGGCTCCAAAGAACAACCAAATGTACGCTGGTTTCATTCGGGGGGTATTTTCAGTGCTCTCTCCCCCACAACCCCGGAACTGGTCATTGAAGCCATGCAGGCCGCAAAGGCTGCCGGGGCGGTGGTTTCCTTTGACCTCAATTACCGGGCCAAGCTTTGGGCGGCGGCTTCGAATGCCGGGACAAACGCCGCAGGGGATTCCGGCCCTGCGCAGGCCGGTGAACGGGCGGTAAAGATCCTTCGCAAGATCATTTCCTATGTGGATGTGCTTGTGGGAAACGAAGAGGATCTACAGAAGGGCCTGGGAATCCGGGGCCCGGAGGTGGAAAAGGCCGCGGGAAGTCACAAACGGGAGATGGATGCTTCGGCATTTTTCGATATGATAAAAAATGTAGTAAGGGATTTCCCTAACATCAAGGTGGTCGCCACTACTCTGCGGGAAGTCCATTCCACCAACCGTCATTCCTGGTCTGCTCTTCTCTGGTATGAAGGCAAGGAGTATAGCGCCCCTGTCTGCGAACTGGATATTTATGACCGGGTCGGCGGCGGGGATGGTTTTGCAGCGGGTCTTTTTTATGGTCTCATGAAGAATAAAAGTCCGGAAAAAGCTCTCCGGCTGGGCTGGGCTCATGGCGCCATGCTCACTACCACCCCCGGAGATACCTCCATGGTAAGTCTTGATCAGGTAGAAGCTTTTTCTGCAGGAGGTTCCGCACGGATCCAGCGGTAGAATGATAATATAATGTTTAAAAAAGAAGGCAAACCATGATTTTAGGAGTGATTAATTCCGACCCGTTCATAAAAAAACTTGTTGAAGATGCCTTCACTTCCAGCACAAGGCATGAATATAATCCCCGGTTTTTTACCGGTCGTGATGAAATACTTGAATTTCTCAATTTTGATCTTCCGGAAATTGTAATCATCAATTTTTCCGATCCGGGAATAGATATCGAAGACATTATTTCCCATATCAAAGAAGACAAGTGGATTCTTAACTTCGGTATCATCGGCCTTTATTCCAGCGAACAAGACGAGGAAGAAGCGTTGCTCAAAAAATATATGGCCATCAATCTTCTTACCATGCTGGACAACTTCAGAATCCGCAGTCATCTCATGAAAAGTGTTCAGATTATTGAGCAGAACTACCAGATCATCTTCCAGCAGGAATTTACCCGGAATCTTTTGGATGGCGCCTCGGGAGCTTTTACCATCGAAAATGATCTTTTGGCTGTTCCTCTCTTTGCAGGTATCGGCGCCACTATCCTTGCCCAGAGAGGTCTTATCAGGGCGGAAAACAAGATGCACCTTCAGCTTGCCCTGGGGGAACTCATTATCAATGCCATTGAGCACGGGAACTGCGGTATTACTTACGACGAAAAAACCGTCGGCATGGAAAACGGTTTTTCAGTGGTGGATCTGGTTGCCCTCAAATGTAAGGATCCCTTAATCCGGGGGAAAAAGGTGGAATTTCAGTGGGAAATACAGAATGATAAAAGTGTCTTTATTATCCGGGACGAGGGGAAGGGTTTCGATGTAAAAGTCCACCTCAAGAAGATTGCAAAACAGGACATGATGAGCCTTCATGGCCGGGGCATCAGAATGGCGAGCCTGTTTTCAAGCAGTCTTAGTTATAATGACAGGGGAAACCAGGTGACCCTGGAGGTTCAGCATGAGGCTGATGTAGAGCATGAAGTTCCTGTCGGTTTTTCAAAGGAAGAAGTGGTGACTGTCAAACGGGGAGATATAGTTCTCCGGGAAGACGAGCCTTCCGATTATATTTACTATATCGCCTCCGGTACATATTCGGTGTTTCATAACCTGAAGAAAGTAGGTTCCCTTTCTCCCCAAGATATCTTCATGGGTGAGATGGCGTTCCTCCTGAATCAGCGCAGAAGCGCTTCCGTGAGGGCTGACGAGCCGGGTAAACTTATACTTATTACCCGCAAAGCCTTTGTTTCCATTGTCCGGGAATATCCGCATTACGGGATCTTTCTGTCAAAATTGCTGGCAAAACGCCTTGTCCGCAGCAACGATCAGAATGCTATGCTTATGGAAAAACTTAGCGAAAAAGGTAACGATTAAGGGAGAAAAAGATGGCAACCGTTGAAGAATTGAGAGAAACACTGGAAGTATTATCAAAAAAAATTGCTTCTGCGGGAGAAGGGGCAGTGGCGGACCTGGACAATGTCAGTAAAGCTGCTGCCGAAGCCGACGGTTTGGGCATGAAGACAGGAAAGCAGTTGTTGGACAATCTGGCTGCTTCTCTGCAGGCTGTAAAAGACGGTAAATCTCATGCCGACAGCATACAGGTGAGGGTTACCGCCCTGGACTTTTATATAAACAAGATTAAGGGCGGCTCAAGCGAGGAAGAGCTGTAATTTCTCCCCAAAGTTTGCAGCTTTTTAAAATAATAGTTGAGGCTGTTTCAAAATTCGGTAATAAAAAGGCGATTCGGCATCAGGCGGATCGCCTTTTTTTTGGGAAAGATATATAGTGACTCAATATGGGGAAAAAGGTCAAGGTTTGTATACTCTTCGGGGGGAAATCGGCGGAACACGAAGTGTCCCTTCAATCGGCAAAAAACATTTATGATGCCCTGGACAGGAACAGGTATGAACCTGTGCTGGTGGGAATTACCAAGACGGGGCGCTGGCTGCGGGGAGAGGCTTCGCAGTTTCTCCTGAATACCGAAGATCCCGGCCGGATAAAACTTATTGAAAACGGAGAGCCGGTGTCCCTTATTTCGGACAACGCCCTGCAGGTAGATGTGGTTTTTCCCATCCTTCACGGCCCCTTTGGGGAAGACGGTACGGTACAGGGGCTGCTCAAGCTGGCCGGACTTCCATTTGTAGGTTCATCGGTTCTCGGTTCCGCCGCCGGCATGGACAAGGATGTGATGAAGCGGCTCCTCCGGGATGCGCGCATCCCCATCGGCAGGTACCGGGCCCTGCAATCCCATGAAAAGTTTCCTCCTTATGAAGAAGTAAGCGCCGAACTGGGGGAGATCCTCTTTGTAAAACCCGCTAATATGGGGTCTTCTGTGGGTGTTTCCAAGGTTCATAACAGGGAAGAGTACCATACCGCCTTGGAAAATGCCTTCCGCTATGATACCAAACTGGTCATAGAAGAATTCATAAAAGGCCGCGAGATTGAATGTTCGGTTCTGGGAAATGAAGAGGCAATAGCCAGCCTTCCCGGCGAGATCTTTGCAAGCCACGAGTTCTACTCTTACGAGGCCAAGTATCTCGACGAAAAGGGGGCGGTTCTCAAAATTCCCGCCGATTTGCCTCTGGAAATTACGAAGGAAGTGCAGGATCTGGCGGTAAAGACTTTCCATACCCTCTGCTGCGAGGGCCTCTCCAGGGTGGATTTCTTTGTCCGGGAGGAAGGAGGCGCCAGGGTTATCGTGAACGAGATTAACACCATGCCGGGCTTTACCCGGATCAGCATGTACCCCAAACTCTGGGAAGCCAGCGGCATTTCCTATTCCGAACTAATCGACCGCCTTATTCAGCTTGCCCTGCAGCGCTTCGCGAAAGAAAAAGAACTGAAAACCAGTTATTTTGATTAACGCCGGTAGTTTATCCTTCCGGAGGGGGGAACCATGCGGCGCGCCTTACCCTTCGGGTTTGGCGGAGGATACCGGCTTTAGGCCCGGAAGATCCCATTTGGCGGGAATCCTCGTAGGCATGCCTCCGGAATCCACGAAGGCCCAGGTAACTTTTGCGTTGATCAGTAGATCTTCCCCCCGCCAAATCTCCTGGGCCACCGTTCCCGATACGGCGCCTTTTTTGATCGCCCAGGTTTTTATGAGCAACTCTTCATCGGTAATGGCGGACTTTTTATAGTCGATCTCTATCCGGGCTATATAAACTCCATAACCGGCCTTGACTGCGGCCGGGTAATCGAAACCCACGTCCTTGAGGTATTCATAGCGGGCGTATTCCAGATAGTTAAGATAGTTGGCGTTGTTCACATGACCGTAACTATCGCACTCATAGGTACGGACTCTCAATGTGCATTGACTGATCATACATGTAGTATATCTGGTGATGGACTGCATGGCAATGAGCCGGGTTCTATGAGCAGTACAAAGTGCTCCGGCGGGGCGGACTGCATGGGGATCTGCCGTCCCGGCTTCCAGGCTTCTTCCGCGGAAGGGCTTTAATCCTTGAAGTAGGCGATACGGTAGTCTGCCACGGATCTGAAACCGATGCGGCTGTAAACCCGGCGGGCCGCGGCGTTGCGTTTCTTTACAAAGAGGGAAATTTTCCAGCCCTGTTTGAAAAGGTTTAAGGAAAATTCTGTACACATCCGCCGGGCGATGCCCAGGCCCCGAAAATCGGGATGCACATACACCCCCCCAATCTGGTAGCGGGTAAAAGAAACGGCGCTGGTGTTGATTTTCCCCACAAGCCGGCCCCCGTAATCCGCCGTCATGATCCGTTCATGTTTTACTATCTGTTCCAGATTGAGACGGCAGGCAGCCGGCTTGAACTGGGAAAAGACGGGGAGCACTTCCTCCCTGTCGTAGGCTGCCTGTAATTCAAAGAGGGCGTCCATGTCGGCGATGTCCGGGGTACGGATGATCAGTCCCGGCGGCCCGGCGGAGAGGTTTTCCCTGTCAGGCGGATTATCCAGCGCCATAAGGTCATAGTCGAGGCTTTCGTTAATCTCATAGCCCAGGGCGCTCATGCCCTGTTCCAGGGGAAATTCCTCCTGAGCCAAGCCTTGTATCGAGTGGATATGTACCTTAAAAAGGAAACGGCTTAAGAATTTCGGCAGGGGCGTGTTCAGGTTTCCGTTAAAGACCGGGAGGAGAGACTGTTTCCAGTGGATCAGCAGGGCATTGAAATGTCCCGCTTCATCCAGAGCCCATATATGATTTCCCGGTTCCCCCCGGCGGAGGAAACGGCTGGAAGCCCCGACACAGAACTTCTCCCTGTTTCGTAGTATTGATTCAACCGCTGGGGCTTCTCTGTCCCCGATCCTGCGCCAGCGCCGCTTTCTGGCGGTTTTATTCATAGGGAAGCCTCCCCCGGCCAGGGACACGGCCCAGAATGACGGAAAAGCCTGCAATAAAGGATTCCGAGGCATAACTGTAGACTGCAAGAATCGCATCTACCCATGAAACCTGTTCCAGATATACCGGATTTAGGACCGAAAGAACGATGATCCGTTTTTTAAGAGGCTCAAGGCTCCTTAACATGGAAAGGCCCGTCCCGTCGGAAAGGCAGAAGATGATGGTATCAGCACTGCGGGCATAGGAGGCAAGTTCCGAAGTTCCCCGCGATGAGGAATACCAGTAGGAAACGGCTCCAGGGAAGGCTCTTCTTCCCGCCTGGAAAAAGTCTTCATACTGACCTGCCAGCAGCACCCTGCCCGCCTCTTCGGCGTTTATGGGGATTGCCGTGGGCTTTATCACGGTAACGCTCCGGGCCGCCAGATCCAGGAAAAAGGCCGAGCCTTTTGGATCGGGGAGCTCGTTCTCAATTTTTTTCAGATCCGGTATGGGGGGAACCGAAGTTTCTCCCCGCAGATATTGAAGCTTTAATTTCAGCGTCCGGCGGCATGCATCCCTCACACGATTCCGGAAGGCTTCATCGGTTTTCATGGCCCCCTGCAGAGTCGTCCACACAGGATCGAAGAGACTGGGGGTTTTGGACAGCATGATCACATCGTTTCCCGACATAAGGGCCTGCCGTGCCACCTTGGAGATACTTCCCGCCCAGGTGGTAGCTCCATTCATCATGAGATCATCGGTGATGATGAGGCCCTTAAAGCCTATCTGTCCCCTCAATACCTCGTCCAGGAAGTATGATGAAAGGGAGGCCGGTGTATCGGCAGCCTGTGTATTTGGAAAGGAAAGGTGGCCGCTCATCACCGCAGGAAGTCCTTCCTTCGCCATTATCCGGTAGGGGCTCAGTTCCCTGTCCCACAGTTCCTCAAAGGTTGCGCCGATCCGGGGCAGTACCCCGTGGGAATCCAGGCCCGTATCCCCGTGGCCGGGGTAATGTTTGGCGGTGGGAATTACCCCGGCGGCCTGCTGTCCTTTCATAAAGGCGGCCCCCAGAATTCCCGTCTGTACCGGATCGCTCCCAAAAGCCCTCGTCCCGATAAGGGTAGATTCCCTGTTGGTAAAGAGATCTACCGTGGGCGCAAAATTCATGTTGATTCCCAGGAGCGCCAGTTCCTTTGCTATATAGTAACCGGAAAGGTACGCGTCTCTGGGGACACCGGAGGCCCCTATGGCCATGTTTCCCGGAGTTTCGCTGGTGTTTCCCTTTACATGGCGTATCCAGCCCCCCTCCTGATCGGTAGCCACAAGGAGAGGTATGCCGTAATTCCCTGCGAGGCTGGCCTTTTGCAGTTCCCCTACCGTTTGGGCAAGACGCCGGGTGTCTCCGGTATTCCAGCCGAAAATCTTTATCCCGCCGATATGTCTATCCCTGATCCAGTCCATGATGAGGGGTGAAGGTTCCGCTCCCACCCAGCCCAACATAAAAACCTGGGCCAGGGCTTCTTCATCACTCATGGCACGGGTCAGTTCAAGCGCCAGTATTTCAGGCGGCAGGGAATCTCCAAATGAAAGTGCGGGAATTTGGGCCCGGACGGCGGAAAACACGCTTAAAAGAAAGAGAAACTTGACAGTCTTCATCAATACGCAGAGCCCTTGAGTTCGTCAATATAACGCGCAGCGCCGTGGGCGGCCGAAGCTCCGTCTCCGCAGGCCGTTACCACCTGCCGGAAAGTCCCGGCCCGGATATCCCCCGCGGCAAAAAGGCCGGGCAAACCGGTAGCCATATTCTGATCGGTTATGACATAGCCTGATTCGTCAAAGGCTAGACCGGGAAGCTTATTCACTCTGAGCAAGCCTGTCTGGGGAGTGGTTCCCACAAAGATAAAGACCGCATCAGTTTCCTCTTCGTAAGAGTCTCCTCCGGAGACCTTCCCCAGAATAACGGAATTTACCCGCTTGGGCTCTTTCCCCCGAATCTCGATAAGTACCGTGTTGAAGCGTACATCGATGGCAGGGTTTTTAAGTACCTGTTCGGCAATGGAGGCCTGAGCCCGGAAACGATCCCTTCGGTGTACCAGCACTATCTTGCTTGCCAGCCGGGAAAGATAGAGAGCCTCGTCGCACGCGGCATCCCCGCCACCGATAACAAACATTTTCTTCCCTTTGTAGAAAGGCCCGTCGCAGGTGGCGCAGTAGGAAACTCCCCGGCCAAAGAATTCCTTCTCTCCGGGAACTTCCAGAAGCCGGGGCTTGGAGCCTGTTGCAAGGATAACCGCCGGAACAGTGAGAATTTTTCCTCCTGCCGTGTCCAGAATAAAACTGCCGCCCTCTTTTTTAAGAGAATTGATCGTATCATACACAAAGAAGGCCCCGAATTGTTCGGCCTGTTTCTGGAGATCCTGGGCAAAATCAAAGCCCGAAGGCGCTCCCTCTCCACGGCGGAGGTAACCGGGGTAGTTTTCCAGTTCACCGATGAGCAGGGCCTGACCGCCGGGAGCAAACTGTTCGACGATAAGCGTTTTGAGGTTTGCTCTGGCGCCGTACTGGGCCGCCGTAAGCCCCGCGGGTCCCGCACCGATTATTATCAAATCAGCGGCTTGTGTTTGTATATCAGCCATTTTATTCCTTGAGGCTGTTTCAAAAGTTTTGAAACAGCCGTAACAATGCTTTTGTTTCTATCATTTTAATTGTATTATTGGAATCATGAAAAGGCCTCTATATCTGAGCTTGTTCCAAAAATTGAAGTTTTGGAACTGCTTCCATCTCTTTTTTCTTTTTAGTCTGGGTATCGGGTTGTCCGGTCTTTCGGCCCAGAATTTTCCTCTGCTTGAAGCCGATCCCAAAGCTGCGGAGTACGGGCGGCAGGGAAACTATGACTGGGAAGACTATGGGGAGATCGGCCTCTGGGCTTCCGTAACGGGGGAGGCTGCGTCCTCCGGCTCCACGGACGCCAATCTCAAGCGTATAAAAGACGCTGCAGCGGAGCTACTTGCCTCAGCCGACTTGCCTTCCGCTGAAAAGGACAGGGGTGAGTATGTGCTCCACTGGATGCACAGGAAATTTCTTAAAAACTATTCGGCTCTGCAGACCCGAATCGATACCCTTTTGAGCAGGGGGAGCTATAACTGCGTTTCTTCCGCGGTTCTTTACCTTACCCTTGCCTCCGCAACGGGTCTTGAAATCCGGGGTGTAGTGACAAAAGATCATGCCTTTGCAAAAGTATGGGCAGAAAATGAGTGGATCGATGTAGAAACAACCAATCCCTATGGTTTTGATCCGGGAAACCGCAAGGAATTCCATGATCAATTCGGGAAATCTACCGGTTTTGCCTATGTTCCCGCCCGGAATTACCGGGACAGGGCGGAAATAAGTCCCCTGGAACTCCTCAGCCTGATTATCCATAACCGTATTGCAGACCTGGAAAGCAAAAACCGCTATGCCGAGGCAATACCTCTGGCTATCAGCCGGGCAAATCTTCTCCGGGAGAGGAAGGAAACGGTTTCCAGTCCCATTTTTGCCGATCCGGACGATGATATGATGGACAGGATATTCAATTACGGTGCGTATCTCATGAAACAGGGGAAGGAAGATACAGCTCTGGACTGGGCCAAAACCGCGGAGGCCGTTTTTCCCAATCAGGTTCGCTGGCAGGAATTTACCGATGCGGCCGCAAACAACCTGATCATAAAACTCTGTAAAAGCGGTAAATTTGCCGAAGCGCATAGGGCCTTTGAAGGAAACCGGGATCGGATCGGCGCCGAAAAACAGAAGGCCATTCTGAGCATGATCTATGATACGGAACTCAGTGACCGCTCCAGGAAGATCAGGCAGGCTTCCGAAGAGCCTGAGCTTCTCTCCGCCATAGACAGCGCTGAAAAGGATGGGTTTTTACGACCGGAACGGGCCGGAGAGCTGCGGACTTTTGTTATCGGAAAAACGGCAGGCTTTCTTTCCTCCAAAAAGAACTGGCTTGCAGGTATTGATTATCTGGAAAAAGCCCTGCACAGCTACGGCCCCAACAGGGAACTTGAGGCGAATCTGGCGGTTCTCAGGGGGAACCGGGTTTCGGATATTCACAATGCCTTTGCCGGAGCCTTTAACAAAGGCCAATTCGACGAGGCGGCCCGGATTCTGGAATCCGCTCTTGCCGAGTTTCCGGATAACCGGCAGCTACTTCAGGACAAAAATATTATGGAACAAGCCGTAAAGACGAGCCCCTAAGGAACCGTTAATTGGCGTCATTTAATCGGCGGTTCCCCAGGCTTGAGAAAAAACTGTGAGGCCGGCTGTTGTTATCCGAGGTTGTTTCAAAATCAACCGGGCTTTGGAACAAGCTAATCCAATTACTGATTTACCGCCAATTCTGAATTGGATGCAAGGCTTGATGCAAAGGATTCAATATGTTTGCAAATTTCTTCAAGTCCCTTCTCGCTGCGGATCTGCTCCCCCAGACGGGCGGCGTTTTCCCTGTATACAGGATTGTTTACAAGATCCAGCACCTTCTTCTCAAGGGGGGAACCTTTACCTGCTTTAGCAGATTCGGTTGAGATCCTCATCTTTACCGAACCGGGCCCGATGCCCAGTTCTTTGACCCGTTGACCCCAGTAGAACTGATCGAGAAGAAGCGGAACCACCATCTGGGGTTTCCCTGCACGGGCGGAACTGTGGGTAGTGCCAGATCCGCCGTGGTGAATAATCGCATCGCAGGAGGGGAAAATAAACCAGTGGGGAATCGCCTTGTCCAGAAGGTAGAGGTTCTCCTCGTTGTGGAGATGAGTCCCCACCTTCCACCAGCCGCAGCCAACCACAAGCTTGAAGTTATGCCGGCGGCAAATGTCAAAGAGCCGTTCGGCAAAGCGGTCTCTTTCTTCCGCATTGCAGGAACCCAGAGTAAAGAAGATTGTCGGCCTGTTATCTTTTTTGATAAAGGCCGACACATCCTTGAGCGTCTGCTCTTCGTAGGGGAAACTGTCGTTAAAGACATAGCCTCCTATCGCCCATTTGTAGGGCCACTCTCTATCCACAGTGCCCAGGTATTTGGAATACATAAGGAAGTTATCCGCGGTTTTCGGAGCATGGCTGGTCTGGCTTCTGATCGTCTTGAGATCCAGGGCCTTGCGGTACCTGTTGAGTGTTCTAAGAATCATCATGTTAAGCCCGTTGTTGAGCATTGCCCAGAGCAGGGGTATGAATATCTTTTTGGCAGTGGGGAAGGGCATTGCGGGGGGCGAAATTGTTTTTGAGGGGAGGAAAGGCCCGAAGGCAGTACGGACGATAGGCTTTTTGCAGTATTCTGCAATGCTCCCCGCGGAAAACTCCGTGTTACCACAGACAAGAATGTCGTGCTTTTCCAGCAGAGGGATATACTCATCAAACTGATCCTCTACCACCCGGTGTAACCATTTAAGAAGAATCTTGATATCCGGTGTTTCCTCCAGCATCCCTGCAATATCGTCCATGGCCTGGAGTACATAGTTTACTCCCGCTTCCTTGGCCTGCTTTTCAAAGATCCGCGGAATACTGATCGTAACAAAGTGCCCCCGGACTGTTAATTCCTGGGCCAGCCTGAGGTAGGGATAAATATCTCCCTGAGAACCCCTGTTTGCGAGAAATATGTTCATTCCTGCTGTCCTACTATGCCGTCTGCTTTTCCGCAGTGGCAATGCCCGGGATAAGCCCGATTTCGATGAGCTTGGCCCGATCCAGTTTATACTTGTTCTCCAGACTCTCCAGCACATCTTCACCGATGCTTACCGGATACTCGGATGCAAGCCGTTTAGTTTCCTTGTTTGCCTTTATCAGCATGGAGATCATCTTGCCGGGATTGAAGGTGATGGAACTCATGATCCAGCAGCCATGGGTACACCAGCAGTTGGCCTTGTATCCGTGCCCGATTGCCTCAATTTCCTTCTTCATCGCATCGCTCTGCATGATCTTCTGTACATCACAGTCGTAGTCCTGAACCTTGCCGATTGGTTCCCGCAGTTCGCAGGAACGGAAACGTCCGTCATAGTCGAGAACCAGGGTAGTTTCCCCGGCGGTACAGTCCATGTTCCAGGGCGTGGGCTTCTCCAGGTTGCCGGCCCGGATATTATACATGGCTCTCATGAGCCCCACATAGAAGAATTTGGTAAGGCCGCGGCCAATGAAGTTCATTCCCTCACCTATCCGTTTGGCATAAAAGAGATAGTAGGGGGCAATCTGATCCTGAATTTCCCTGAGGGATTTTTCGGTAAGCACCTTTATCCCGTCTTCCCTGGTAACTCCCCTGGCGGCCTCGATGGTGTGGGTGGAAATGTGGAAACGCCCGTAGACCCATGCCACAAAATCGATTATTTCCTGTATATTGTACCTGGTAATTACCGTGGCGATATTGGTGAGGATATGGCCGTCGTCCTTGAAATTTTCATGCACCTTCTGGAGTGTCTCGATGGCCTTGTAAAAACTGGGAATGCCTCGCTGGGTGTCGTGGGTCTGGCCGAAACCGTCCAGGGATATGGAAATGGAGATGTTCATGTCCGGGCAGTTTTTGCGTAGCCGGGCGAGCCATTCAATGACACGCTCTGTTTTGATGGCGTTTGTGGGGAAATTGCAGTCCGTAATGTGGTTGTTTTTGTAGATCATTTCGATAATCTCGGGAAGATCGTCCCGAAGGGTGGGTTCCCCTCCGGACAGCCAGAGCCGTTTGAATTCCCCGGCGCTTTCCGAAAGCTTTTTAATCTCTTCAAAGCTTAGATCCTGGGCCTTTTTATCCATGTCGCTGGCATAAAAGCACATGGCGCATTTGGCATTACACTTTCCCGTGGTAAAAAGGAAGACCGATTCCAGTTTTCGCTTGGAATTGAGTGAATTGAAAGAACTCCCCGAACGTTTGGTTTTCATTGCTTTACTCCCTATGGTTAAAAATGAGGTATTTTCAAAATCGATTTGAAAAACCCCTGAGCCTGTTCCAAAACACGGTTGATTTCGAAACAAGCCCTTGAAAATCGGACTTTAGGCCGATTTTCAAATCTAAGGTTACCGTTCCAAAATCATGATCCTTCCGGATCACCGGATTAGGAAACAGCCTTCCTTAACAAAACTAAAGAAAATTATAGAATATAACCGGGATGATAGACAAGACTTAAGTCAAGACATGGAATAAAAATCGTATAAAAAATAGCTCTTTAAGTTATTTTATCCAAGAGAGTGCCGATTGGCGTCATTTAATCAGCGGTTCCCTAATTTTGATATGTGAGAGGATTCCCCCTATAAATACTTTGCTGTTTCAACTATGATTATGATATAATATGAAATTGTTTCGTTTCGGCCCCTTTAGTTTTTACCGGGTAGCTCTCTCTATCGCCGCGCCTGTTATGCTCCAGCAGTTCATCATGAGCATGGTTTCCCTGATCGATAACTTTATGGTTGCAGGTCTTGGGGATGTGAGCATGGCTGCGGTAAATGTGGCAAACCAGATCAACTTTATCCATATTGTGTTTATCAATGTTATTGCAGGCGCCGGAGGCATATATCTCGCCCAGTTTATGGGTGCAAAAGATGAGGAAGGCATGGGCCAGGCTTACCGCTTCAAGGTACTCCTCGGCCTTGCCGTCTCGGCGTTCTACTTTATCCTCTGCTGGACTATACCGGAAGCGATGCTCTCCATGATGACCATGGGGAACGCGGCCCAGGCGGAAATCGTGGAGCTGGGTTCAATTTACTTACGGTTCACCTCCTTTACCCTCTTGCCTATGGTGTTCTCCAATGCGATAGGCAGTTCCTTTCGGGAGATCGGCCGGCCTTCCGTGCCCCTGGTTATCTCCGCTGCGGCTACGCTGGTCAACACTGTAGGAAACTGGCTCTTCATCTACGGCAACCTGGGGACTCCCCGGCTTGGAGTGAACGGGGCTGCCATTGCCACCATCATTGCCCGCTTTGTCGAGATGACAGTCTTTATTATCTATGTGTATTGGGATAAAAAGCGGGGAAAGGCGCCTTTCTTTGTCCGTTTCAGCAAGATTCTCCATGTTAACTGGCGGCTTACCAGGGAAATCATGGCAAAATCGGTCATGATGTTCCTTTCGGACCTCTCATGGATCAGTTCCGAAACCATCATGACGGCGCTCTACAATGGCCGGGGTGGAGCCGAGGTGGTTGCAGGCATGGCCGCCGCCTGGACCATAGCCAATATCTTTTTCCTGCTCTGGGGAGGGATCTTTACCACTACCGCGGTGCTTATCGGGGGGAGCCTGGGCGCAGGCAAACTCGACGAGGCCCGTAAACGCGCCGAATGGATCAGGTCGGGTTCCACTGCGGCAGGATTTATCATAGCAATTGCGGGAGCAGGAGTCTCCACCCTTCTCATCCCCCTGGTTTTCAGCAACCTGACGGCAAATGCCAGGTCGATCAGTCTGGGTCTTATCTATGTCATTCTCTTCTACATGCCTTTCTGGGCTCTGCTCAACTCCATGTGGGCCATTTCCCGTGCGGGCGGAGACACTGCCATGGGCATGTACGCCGATGTATCCGTAAATACCTTCCTCTTTGTGCCCGCCTGCTTCATTCTGGCCCTCTGTACAAGCATACATCCTGTATCCATGTTCACCATTGTCAAGCTTACCGATATTATCAAGTATTTTATTGCCCGGCATTTTCTCAACAAGGAGCGCTGGGTGCGGAATTTGACAGTACAGAAACATGGATAGACTTGTTGGCGAACCTTTGGTTCGATGGAAAATTGAAGTTTCCGAACAACGCTAAGGAACCGCTGATTTATTCAATCGAGAATAAATTAATGCTTCCCCAATGAACAGCGTTTTGAATCCATTTTCAGAACTTTTTTCTTTTTGCCTTTTTGTGTTATCTTTTTATTATGAGTAAAGTCGTATCAAAGAAACAGCTTTCCGCGGATGTTTATGAGATGACGGTGGAAGCGCCCTTTATTGCCGGGGCGCGGAAGGCGGGACAGTTTATCATCGTGCAGATTGACAGCGACTGGGGGGAACGCATACCCCTCACCATTGCCGACGCGGATACGGCTGCGGGAACCATTACCATGGTCTTTCAGGCTGTAGGGGCGACTACACACAAGCTGGCGCTGAAGGAACCGGGGGATCGTGTGGAAAATATCCTGGGCCCTCTGGGCAATCCTACCCATATTGAAAAATTCGGAACCGTGGTGTGCGTGGGGGGCGGTATCGGCGTAGCGCCGCTCTTTCCGATCGTTCAGGCGATGAAGGAGGCAGGCAATATCGTAAAGGTTATCACCGGCGCACGTACCAAAGAGTTGCTTATTTTTGAAGAGCGGATGTGCCGTTTTGCCGATGAACTTGTCATTGTTACCGATGACGGTTCCTGCGGCCGCAAAGCCCTGGTAACCGAGCCCCTGAAGGAATACTGCGCAGGGAAGCCGAAACCAGACATGTCGGTAGCCATAGGCCCTCCCGTCATGATGAAGTTCTGCGCCGCCGCAACGAAGGAATTTGATGTACCGATCATGGTTTCCCTCAATACGATTATGATCGACGGCACGGGCATGTGCGGAGGCTGCAGGGTTACTGTCGGGGGTGAAACCAAATTTGTTTGTGTGGACGGCCCGGAGTTTGACGGTCATGCGGTGGATTTTGAAAACATGATGCTCCGTATGCGTTCATACAAGGAAAAGGAAGATGAGGATCATTACAAGTGTCATTTGAATTTGGGCCTGGACAATTGAGCTTGTTCCAAGACCCGGTTGGTTTCGGAACAAGTTCAAATACTTTAGAAAAGAGGCAAGACGTGAAGACTAAGGAAATTCTGGAGGCCGAAGCAGAGAAACTGCTCAGGCCCATACTGGATAAAAAAGCCGCGGGGGAGAAGCTTTCCGCAAAAGAACGTATGGCGATCCCTGCACAACAGATGCCCGCCCAGGATCCGGAAGCCCGGAGCAGGAATGTTTGCGAAGTTGCCTTGGGTTACGGCGAAGCCCAGGCCCGGCTTGAGGCGGAACGCTGTCTGAACTGCAAAAATGCGCCATGTATTGCAGGTTGTCCCGTGGGGGTGCCGATTCCCCGTTTTATTGCGGAGATCCAGGCGGGAAACTTCAAGGCCGTCGTGGATATTATTAAGGAAACAAACCTGCTGCCGGCAGTCTGCGGCCGGGTTTGTCCGCAGGAAAAACAGTGTCAGGAACAGTGTACGTTGGGGAAGATCCTTAGAGATACGGAAAAGGCGGTGGCCGTTGGAAGGCTGGAACGTTTTGCCGCCGACTGGGAACGCTCGCAGGGTGCGGTAACTCTGCCGGCGGTAAAGGCTGCCACCGGGAAGAAGGTAGCCGTTATCGGCTCAGGCCCAGCCGGCCTTACCGCTGCCGCAGATCTTGCCCGTGAAGGCCACGGTGTTACTATCTATGAAGCCCTTCACAAGGCCGGCGGCGTGATGGTCTACGGCATTCCCGAATTCCGCCTTCCCAAGGCCATCGTTCAGGCGGAAATTGAAGGCCTCCGAAAGATGGGTGTTAAAATAGAAAACAATTTTCTCGCAGGCCGCACCAGAACCATCGCGGAGTTTCTTGAAAAAGACGGCTGTGATGCGGTCTTTATCGGCGCGGGAGCCGGGCTTCCCAAGTTCCTCGGCATCCCCGGAGAAAATTTTGTGGGAGTATTCAGCGCCAACGAGTATCTTACCCGTGCGAATCTGATGAAGGCCTATGACCGCGAAAAGGCCGCCACTCCGGTATTCCTTTCAAGGGTTGCGGCAGTCATCGGCGGCGGAAACGTGGCGATGGACGCAGCCCGCATGGCCCTGCGCCTGGGGGCCGCCGAGGTACACGTGATCTACCGCCGTACACGCGGGGAAATGCCCGCACGAGTGGAGGAAGTGGAACATGCCATGGAAGAGGGGATCATCTTTGATTTCCTCCGTAATCCCAACAAGATTCTGGGAGATGAAAAGGGCCGGGTTACCGGCATGGAACTTCAAAAGTTTGAACTGGGGGAAAGCGACGCTTCAGGCCGAAGAAGTCCTGTCGCTATTGCGGGCTCGGAATACGGCTTTAATTGCGACACCGTTATCGTTGCCTTGGGCAATGAGCCCAATCCCCTGCTTTCAAAAACCACCCCCGGCCTGCAGGCCGACAGTCGGGGCCGCCTCGTGGTCAACGAAGTGCAGAAAACTTCCCTGGACAGGATTTATGCCGGGGGAGACATCGTGCTCGGTGCGGCCACGGTGATCCTCGCCATGGGGGAAGGGCGGAAAGCCGCTGCGGAGATAAATGAGAGGCTGAAAGAAGGGTAAAATCCCCTTGTCCCTGTCTCCCAAATTCAATACTATTTTCTTACTATGCCTAAAATTGACGTTAACGAGGAAGTTTTTTATACACTTACCGGTGACAAATGCCGGGAAACGGGAGAATCCCTGCGGAATTTTCTTGAAGAGGCCCTAAGCTGTGCCAAGGCGGAACTGAATGAGGACAGCGACAAGAGCCTCCCCCCTTTGGAACGGGAACTCAAGATCGAACTGAACGATACAAACAGGCCCGATCTCTGGGCTACTGCAGGCTGTGCGCGGCAGCTCAGGGTCTATTACGGGGGGAACATTCCCGAATATCCTTTCTTTTCACGGCCGGGGGCTCCAATGCCCGCCGGATATAAGGTTATCGTGGAAAAATCGGTGCAGAAGGTAAGACCCTTCCTTGCGGGTTTTGCGGCTGTAGGCAGGGCCATAAGCGATGTAAGCCTGCGGGATATGATTCAGACCCAGGAAAAGCTGGCTTGGAACTTCGGGCGGAAGCGCAGGACGATTTCCATGGGACTTTACCGTATTGCCGCTATAAAGTGGCCGATTCATTACAGGGCTGTCGATCCCGACTCGGTGTCTTTTGTTCCCCTTCAGTGGGATACCCCGCTGAGCCTCCGGGAGATTTTGAGGCGGCACCCCAAGGGTAAGGAATACGCCTTTATTCAGGAGCATGAGCCCCTCCATCCTCTGTTGGTGGATGCAAGGGATGCGGTTCTCTCCTATCCGCCCATCATCAATTCCGCGGATCTGGGGGCGGTGCAGGTTGGCGATACGGATCTCTTTGTGGAGCTTACCGGTACGGATCAGCGTGCGGTAACGCTGGCCGCTTCCATCGTGGCCTGCGATCTTGCCGACCAGGGCTTTACCATTGAGCCTGTGGAAGTAGAGTATGAATTTGATACCTCATTCGGACGCAGTGTTGTTAATCCCTATTATTTCCAGGAGCCGGTATTCTGTTCCCTCAACCGGATCGAAAAGTACCTTGGGGAGCGGATAGAGGCGGCGGACTGCGTAAAGGCCCTGAAAAAAATGGGAGTCAGGGCGGAAATCGCTGATGATGTTGAACCGGGGCTGGACAAGGGCGAAGTAATTGCGATGCCCTCCGAAGGGATACGGGCCTGGCCTCCCGAATACAGGAACGATTTTCTCCATGCAGCCGATGTGATGGAGGATGTTATGATAGGCCGGGGACTGGGGACTTTCAAACCCGAACGGCCCCGTGACTTTACCATAGGCCGGTTGACGCCCATTACCCTGTTCAGCCGCCGGGTAAAGGAGATCATGATCGGGATGGGTTATCAGGAGATGATCTACAACTACCTGGGATCCCGAAAGGATCTTGTGGAAAAAGTCCGGGGCGATGGTTCAAAAATTATACAGATCTCCAACCCCATGACGGAAAACTATGAGTATGTGAGGGACAGTATTCTTGCCTCCCTGCTCTCCAGCGAGTCTGTTTCAGGCCACTCGGTGTATCCTCACCGGATCTTTGAAACCGGGAAGCTCGTCTACCGGGACGAAAAAGAGAATTCGGGAACGGTAACCCGTCAGTTTCTCGGCTTCCTCAATGCTGACCGGGAAATGAATTTCAATACCATTGCCGCCCAG
Organism: Treponema sp.; assembly: GCA_031278095.1. Lineage (GTDB taxonomy): Bacteria > Spirochaetota > Spirochaetia > Treponematales > Breznakiellaceae > JAIRNJ01. Next base: position 5,751 of record JAITLC010000007.1, on the reverse strand, counting down.
GTACAGACTTTGTTCTACTACATCAACAGGGAATATACGGTAGAGGAGTCCGGTGACAGCCGTTTTATTCCGGGCCGGGCGGCGGCGATCCGCTGCCGGGGGAACATCATCGGGGTGTTTGGTGAAATTCACCCGGAAGCGCTGGAAAATTGGGGCATTACCATGCCCTGTACCGCCGCGGAAGTGGATCTCGACGCCCTGCTGTAGAGGGATGGAGAAACAAGGATCATCCACAAAAATAAACGGTCCGGCTTTTTGGGCGCGGGCCGTTATTTTTTAGGAAACAGGCGTTTAAAGCCCCTCGCCGAAGGACACTTTCATGCCGTTGGTGCGCAGGGCAGTCCAGCTCCCCTTGACGGGAAGTTTGCCGCTTATCTGGAGAGAATAGAAACTTGACAAATCGGTGGGATCATAAACCCGAACTTCTCCGGTGTCTCCGTTGACGGTGATCCTGAAAGATACCGGATCGGCAAGGATTTCATCGGTAAGGTACTGCGCATACTCATTGAGATCATAACTGGCTACAAGATCCATCCACGAATTTGAGTAACTGCGGTAGATTTGACCGCTTAAGCCCCGTTGAATGTTCCTGTTCAGCGGATTCTCGTCGTAGTTGAGCCAGAGCAGCCAGGATTGACCTGCACCCCAGGCGGCCCCGCCGAAGGCACTGTCCCCGAAAACATGGAGGCCGAAGCCGCCGTGTCCGTCTTCCGCCCCGGATTCATAGCGGGCATTGAATTCCCAAATCATGGGGCCCGACTGATCGGAACGGATGTTCACCTTAGCCAGAGGAGCCCTGGCATCATCCTGAAAGAGCCTTTCTCCCCGGATAGACCAGCTTCCCGTGGCGAACCTGTGTTCCGGTAACTGGTTTTGACCATACACTGCTGCGGTCAGGGCAATTACCGTCAGAAAAAACAGAAAACGTTTCATAAACCCTCCAATCTCAAGACACCTCCCTCTGCGGAGAAGGGCTTGAGTGTCGTTAAACTCTTCTGGAATTCTATCATAGTTTTAAGAAAAAAAGGGGGAAAATAATATTTTTTGATGATTTTTTTCTTTATTTATCTTTAGCGCAAGGTTCTGGTGACGTTTATGATAGCCGCCAGAGCAACCCCCGCATCCGCCCCGGCTCCCATGAGTATCCCTACATCCGGTCGGGTCAGTACCGGGGCATCGTTGATACCGTTGCCCACAAAGACCGCGGCGCCAACTCTGGTAACCTGTTCCACTTCGGCAAGTTTGTCTTCCGGCATTAACCCGGCGGCTACCCGGCTGATGCCCAGAAGTCCTGACGTAAAACGGACCGCCCTCTCGGAGTCTCCGATAAAGATTCAGTCCGGGTAGCCGCCGTTCCGGAGAAGGCGAATTGGCTGATGTTTACTCCCCCGGGTTCAAGAAAATTCCGGTTTCCTGCCAGAATACTTCCGTCTGTCGCTATCAGTTCCATTCCTTTTCCGGCGTATTCCCGGTAAGAAACCTCCATTTGTTTCTGATCGGCGCCTTGTATCTCCTATTACGTCAAATGTTCACGGGCATAGCGGACTATGCTGTTTACATGGTCATCGTCCAGGGAGTAGTAGATAATCTTCCCGTCCCAGCGGCCCTTTACCAACCGTATCCGCTTAAGCGCGGCCAGGTGGTGGTTGACCAGGGATATTCCGGCTCCCCATAACGACGGATAAATCAAAAATACAGAGTTCCCCGGTTCCCAGGGCATGGAAACGTATTCAGTGGTTGTTGATTGAAGCGCCTGATATGTCTATGCTTGTAGCATGCTTGATACACACGATGAAAAACCGCATCCCGTTGTCGGCTTTCCCGGTGGAGATGCCGCCGGAAGGCTGGGAACCGAATCTGTAGGCAAACTTCTTCTGCGTTTCTCGATCCCCGCAATTACCGGCATGCTGGTGAGCGCTCTCTACAACATGGTAGACCGTATCTTTGTAGGCCGGGGCGTCAACGAAATTGCTCTGGGCGGTCTTTCGCTGGTACTTCCCCTTATGACCGTCTCCATGGCCTTTGCCATGCTCTTTGGAGTCGGGGCGGCCAATATGATCTCCATGCGCCTTGGTCAGGGACGGCGGGCTGAGGCGGAAAATGCACTCAATCACTGTTTCTTTCTGCTTTTTGGCGCCGGTCTTCTGCTCATGGCGGTAGGCCTGATTTTCCTTGAACCCCTTCTCTCCCTTCTGGGCGCCCAGGAAGACAGCGGGGCCATTGCCTATGCCAGGGATTATTTCAGAATCATCCTTCTGGGATCGTCTTTTTCCATGGTGGGTTTTGGCCTTTCACACTGCACCAGGGCTCAAGGTTTCCCTATGATCACCATGATTGCGATGCTTTTGGGCGCTGGAATCAACATGATACTCGATCCCATTTTCATCTTCGGTTTCGGCTGGGGTGTGGAAGGAGCGGCATGGGCCACGATCATCTCTCAGCTGATCTCGGCCGTCTGGATTGTTTATTTCAGTGTAAGCAAAAAGACGGTGATCCGGCTCAGGTTTTCAACAATGCGGCCTTCCCTGGGCATTATCTTTCAGATTGTATCCTTTGGTTCCGCCCAGTTTCTGCTGCAATTCATCATGTCCGCAGTCCAGCTCCTCTATAACACCACCATGGGCTGGTATGGGTCCGCCGCGCTGGGAGTAGCCAATGGCGGCGATGTGGCCCTCTCGGGGATGAACATCGACGGCTCCATTACCATGCTCATTTTGATGCCCGTATTCGGCATCAATCAGGGCGCACAGCCGATTCTAGGCTACAATTATGGTGCAAAACAGTATCATCGGGTCTTGCAGGTCTATCTGAGGGCCGTCGGGGCCGCTACACTTATATGTGTAATCGGGTTTATCATCGGAGAATGTTTCCCGGTGCAGCTGGTCAGCCTCTTTGCGCCAAAGGGAAGCGACGCGCTGATGCGTTTTGCCCCCACCGCCATGCGGATAATGATGATCATGTTGCCTCTGGCAGGCTTCCAGATCGTGTCTTCTAATTTTTTTGTGGTAACAGGCCGTCCCAAGACTTCGATCTTCCTCACCATGCTGAGGCAGTTCCTTGCCTTGATCCCCTGTATCCTGATTTTTGGGAAACTCTGGGGGCTTTGGGGAGCGGTAGCAGCTACACCCATAGCGGATGGGTTTGCCTCACTGTTGACTGCCCTGATGATCGCCTTTGAGATGAAAAAACTACGGAAACAGATTAAGGAAGGCACACGAAACGAAGTTTTATGCAAAACCCAGGCGTAGATTTTCCCGTTTAACGATCTTTCCATGGTCAAGGCTGAGACTGAGACCCTCGACCGACATGATAAATTCAAAGGGATGAACGCCGTTCTGTTTTTTGGCGATACCGTCCAGCATGTCATCGGTGTGGCGGGGGCTGTAGTGGAAGGAGCAGAGGTACTTTACTTTTGACTCCGCTGCGTTTTCTATAGCCATGGTATAGGTTGAATGTCCGAAACCCTGTACCGGGTTGGAGCGGTTGATGTATTCCTCTTTGGTGTACTGGGTATCATGAACCATCAGATCCGCGCCCTGGGAAAAGTTGATCACCCGGACATCTCCGCCGATATGGGATTCGATGTCCCAGATGCACGCGATGGAAGAGCCGTCCTCAGAATCGGTAATCCGGTAGTAGAGAGCGCCCTGTTGGGGGTGAGAGGGAGCAAAGGCCTGCATCACCCGTATTTCAAAGAGAGGATCGTTCTTTTCTGCGGTTGGGACTCCATCCTGACCTATGTAGAACAGATCCCCGTCCTTGAGTACCTCGTGGATACGGTGGGATTTGAAATCACGATATTCGATGGGGAATACGGGAGGATCCATCTTCCGCTTGAGGATGAGGCCCACATCTTTTTTGAGGGCCTTCATTCCCATAATATAGATGGTGCAAAAATTAAAGAAATTGGGCGCAAAGAAGTTAAAACCTTCGGTATGATCCGGATGCAGATGGGTAAAAAGCAGAGGAAAAGTGGGCAGATACTCTTTGGAAATGAGCTGTTTCGCCATGGTGTAGCCCAATGGGATAAAACCGCTGCCCGAATCAATGATGACAGGTACTTTTTTGCCTTCCTTATTGGTTTTTACAATCTCAACACAGGAAGTGTTCCCTCCATAACGCATCATTCTACTGTCGGCCACCGGGTGAGAGCCTCTTACGCCATGAAAAACCAGAGTCATCACCATATAACTCCTTGTGTATAGTAAAAGTATATCACGCTTTTAAAAATTAGCAAACACCGGAGGCCGTTTCAGTTTTTGCTATTCTTCTCCCAGACATGGATGAACTGCAGGGCATACTGCTGTATGTCGTCGAACCAGGTTTCAATGAATGAGGCCAGTTCTCTTCCCACATAACGGTAATGCCAGCTTTCCCAGCGGTATCCGGTAAGCTCTTCGAGGCCTTCGGGAAAGGAGAGAGACCAGCCGTAACGGCCCGCATTCGCCATTATCCAGTGACCTGCAGCGGTTTGGGCAAAGGAATTGTCAATCGAACCAAAATCCACTGCCAGTCCGGCTTGATGCTGGCTGTAACCCGGTCTGGCGGATTCCCGGTCTGCCGACTCCTGTCCCATTTCGTTTACGATACGGTTATACACTTCCACCTGGTATGTGTAAGACCGGTAGGCCGAAGATACCTGCAGCGTAATGCCATCCGCCCGGGCGGCGGCCGACATCTCCTCAAGCGCCTCAGCCGCCGCACGCCTCAGCATGAGTCCCTTCCGGCTTACCGTGTACGAAACCCCGCTGCTACCCAGCTCTACCAAGTCTTCCGGAACATAGCCTTCGGGCAGGGAATGTCCTTTGTCCACCAGGCGGTACAGATACGGATCTCCTTCAAGACAGGCCAGAAGATCCAGGATGAAGCCGGGACTTTCCGCGGCCCCGGAACCGATCCGCTCCGCCAAGGATTTGGGGATACCCGCCTCATCAAGCGTCTTTATAAGAAAACTGCTAAACATTTCTTCGGTATTATTCTCTCCCACAGGAAGATCCGGAAGGGAATCCTGGCTTTTGGTTCCGGTGGAGGATACCGGAAAACTTTTATTCCCGGCAGCGTTTGGATTATTGAACCGGGGGACAGGCCGACGGCAGGCAACAAGGCTAAAAATGAGCGCAAACAGAAAAAACAACTGAGCATTGGAAGAAAACATAGTTTATTTTTACCTATTGAAGCGTTAAATGCAATGCCCAATGTAGATCCCCGGCTACGCTGGGACACAGAATGACCTAGGCAAACCGTAACCCGAGTCACCTATAGGGCGGTGAATCATATACAGTCCTGTAGTGCAAAATGGGGGCTAAAATCTGTATAAATTTTTTACATAAAAATATTGACAAATTATAAAATCGTATATTTAAGGGATGAAGAAATTTTATTGTTTTATCATCTGAGCCTGTTCCAAAACCAATCGACTGTGTGCTCACGTTTCCGGCATAGCCGGGGGCACAGTTTTGGAACAGGCTCATTATACAAAACATAAGTCCAGGGTGTCATTAGAGTGTCTTTCTGCGAATTGCAAGGTTTTCCCCAAAGCTGAAGCTTTGAAAAGTAAACGCCGGTACCCCGGCAATGCGGGCAGGGCATCGGCGTTTACTCTTCTAACAGCCAAAATGCACTGAAATTTGAATGGTTTTGAAGAATAGTACTCACCACCAAGGCGAAAAAGGCGAAGAAGGAAGGCGAAAGAGGGATTTCTGAGGTAAACCTTATGCGCCTTCTTCGCCGTTGCGGCCAAAGCATCTTCGA
>JAITLC010000006.1 GCA_031278095.1 Treponema sp. | reverse complement strand
CCTGACGATTGTTTACGGGACGACAACCGTAGGCTTTGGATCTATTATGTCAAAGAGTTTTTTTGATCATATTCCGCCGTCTCTGGAGGAGGCTGCGCTGATTGATGGCCGCAGTCATGTAAGCGCAATTTTCAGGGTGATCCTCCCGGTTGCCCTTCCGCAGTTGGTAGCTATTTACCGCTTCCTCTTTGTCGGCATGTGGAATGAACTATGGCTTGCGGTAATGCTTATTTCCGATGAAGGGAAACTAACCATACCGGTAGCCTTGAACGGTTTTATTGGGAAATCCGGGGTTGGATGGGATATTATGAGCGCCGGTATTGTGCTGGCCCTGCTTCCGACGATGATTATTTTTGCCGTCGGGCAGAAATATATTGTGGCGGGCCTCACCGAAGGCGGGGTTAAGGGGTAATCGACAACCTCGCCCTAAAGCTCCCCCGCGCAAGCGGGTTCTTGGAGATTAAACCCCTCAACACGAATAAAAATGACCGGAAGAGAACGGATAATCTGCAGTAGTAAATGGAAACAGCCAAATTCACTGGTTGTTGAAAGGGATATTCGGCTCGAATCTGATTTCTAAATCTAAGGTTACTGTTCCAAAGTTATGATCCTGCCGGCTAACCGGATTTTGGAACAACTTCATATATGCGAATAAAAACGTTTACGTAAACGTTTGACAGTACTTTCCCGGTGTGCTACCCTGAAATTCATGGAACCGGGAAAAGGGACGCATGCGCAAACTGCCGAAGGCTCTCTAGATGCCGCGCAGCGGTTTCAAGTACAACCAACCTCTTTACGCAGGCTGCCCACGGTAAAGGATGTGGCCGCTGCCGCGGGGGTTTCCATTGCAACAGTGTCCCATGTACTCAACAAAACACGTTTTGTTTCAGGTGAGACTATCGCCCGGGTGGAAAAGGCTATCAGGGAACTCAGGTACCGGGCCAATCCCGTTGCCCGCAATCTCCGTTCCGGGGAATCCCGGCTGATAGGCTATGTGGTTTCAAACCTCGATTGTTTCTTCTATACCGATATGGCCGCGGGAATCGAGAAAACCCTGGACGGGACAGGGCTTTCCCCCGGCTACCAGTTTTTTATCATGGATTCCAAAGATTCAAAGGAGAGGGAGATACAGAATATCGAATCCCTGCTGCTCCGGGGTGTGGACGGTATCATCATTGCGCCGACCACTACGGGTTACGGCTTTCTCAAAGACATGCTGGGCGAAAATTTCCCCCTTGTTTTTGTGGATCGACGGCCCGAAAACTATGAGGCGGACTATGTGCTTCTCGACAACAGGAAGGCCGGTTTTGAGGCCGCAGAGAGCCTAATCAAAAAAGGATATAAACAGATCGCCTTTGTTGCCTACCATTACGGTGAAGAAAGTATAGATCCTACGATACGGGAACGGATTGAAGGTTTTGAAGAGGCTTTCAAAATGACGGGGCTGCGTCTTGATCCTTCGCTGGTACGGACGGTTCCCGGCGCCAGCTATACCAGGGCCTCCCTCCGTCATGGAGAGACCTACCGGATCACCGGAGAACTTCTGGAAAAAAATATAGAGGCCCTCATCTGTGGCAACAGTTTTGCTGCCGTCGGTGCGGTGAGCCGCGTGAATGATGCGGGGCTCCGCATGCCTGGGGATCTGGCTCTGATTACCTTTGACGATGACCTGTGGATGTCCATGATGAGTCCCCCGCTTACATCGGTAGTGCAGCCGGGGGAAAGCATGGGGGCGCTGGCCGCCGAAAGGCTGCTCGCGCGTTTTCGGGAAAGGGATCTGCCCTACGAGGCCTTCCGGCTTCCCGCAAAGATAAACTACCGCGGTTCCTGCTGAAAGGGTCGCCGAAATATTATGCAGTATGTATTTGCAATATGATGGTATTTAGTCCATTATATACAATAAGTGGTCCCTCCGGGCCGCGAGAGATAAGGAGATTAGGAATGAAAGAACCGATTCTGGTGGTAATGGCAGCCGGGATGGGGAGCCGCTATGGCGGACTCAAACAGATTGACCGGATTGGCAAGGCGGGAGAAGTGCTCCTGGACTATTCGGTGTATGATGCCCTCCGCTCAGGTTTCGCCAAAGTGGTGTTCATTATCCGTCATGATATAGAGGCGGATTTCAGGGAAGTGGTGCTTTCCCGGATGGAAGGAAAGGTCGATTTTGCCCTGGCGTTTCAGGAACTGGACAGCCTTATCCCCGTGGAGATTCTTGCCGAAGTGAAAAAGAACGGCCGCAGTAAACCATGGGGAACGGCTCATGCCCTGCTCTGCGCGGAAAGGTACATAGACGCTCCTTTTGCCGTGGTGAATGCCGATGACTTTTACGGCCGTGAATCCTATGAGGTATTAGGAAAATTCCTCAGGCTCTCCCCGCAGGAAGGAGCCATTGTTCCCTTCAGGCTGGAACGGACACTGAGTCCGCGCGGTACTGTTACCAGGGGAATCTGCGTGATAAAGAACGGGTACCTTGAGCAGGTTGAAGAACTCAAATTAATCGAAAAACAGGACGGGCAGATCTTCAATACGGAGGGTGGCGGAAAGAAACGGCCCCTTGCTCCGGACGCTCCGGCCTCCATGAACTTCTGGGGTTTCCCCGTTCCGGTCTTCTCCAGCCTTCATTCCTATTTTGAAGATTTCCTGAAACGTGAAGGCGGGGAACTGAAAAGTGAATGTTATGTTCCTCTCTGGGCGGACTGGCTTGTAAAGACAGAAAAACTGAACATAAAAAGCCTTGAGGCGGACAGCGAGTGGTTCGGCGTCACCTACAGGGAAGACCGGGAAATAGCCCAGAAACGTATTGCGGAACTTACTGCAGCAGGTGTGTATCCTGAAAAACTCTGGAACCAAGGAAGCGCCGATTTATTCAATCGAGAATAAATCGGCGCTGCTTTAATGCGGTATGTGCGCAATAAAATGAGCAAATACACAGGGAAACGCTGATTGGCGTCAGGTTAATCAGCGTCTCCCAAAACGGCGTAAACAAGGAGCTTGAGGTGAAAATTTTAGCAATAGGCGGAGCGGGTTATATCGGGAGCCATGTTACACGGGAGTTCCTGGACAGGGGGCACAAAGTAACAATATTCGATAACCTTTCTTCCGGGCTGCGGGAAAACCTTTTCCCCGAGGCGCTCTTTGTCCATGGGGATATCATGGACTATACCCAATTGGTCAGGGCCATGAAGGAAGGTTACGACGCACTGATACTGTTGGCCGCATGCAAGGCTGCGGGAGAATCAATGACAAACCCGGAAAAGTATTCGCTGCGGAACATCAATGGTACTGTTAATATTCTCAATGCGGCCTGTGAAACCGGGATAAAGAATTTTGTGTTTTCCTCCAGCGCTGCCGTCTATGGAGAACCCGAGTATCTTCCCATTGACGAAAAACACCCCACAAAGCCTGAGAACTACTATGGTTTTACCAAACGGGAAATCGAACGTTTTCTCGAATGGTATGAAAAACTAAAAGACATACATTTTGCCTGCCTCCGTTATTTCAATGCGGCAGGCTATGATGTAAGGGGCCGCATCAAGGGGAAAGAACTGAACCCTGCGAACCTTATACCCGTCATCATGGAAGCTGCCGCAGGGATCCGCAGGGGTGTACAGATTTTTGGGAATGACTACCCTACCCCCGACGGTACCTGCATCCGGGACTATATCCATGTTTCCGATTTGGCAATCGCCCATGCGGCCGCGCTGGATTACATATCGGGCAAGGGGAAAAGCCTTATTGTCAACCTGGGAAGCGAAACCGGTTCTTCGGTGCTGGAAGTAATAGAATGTGCACGCAAAGTAACAGGAAAACCTATCCCCGTAACGATCACGGAAAGAAGGCCCGGCGACCCGGCAAAACTTACTGCCGGTGCAGCCTATGCTCTGGAAATCCTGGGCTGGAAGGCCCAATACTCAGACCTGGAAACTTTAATCGGAACCAGCTGGGAAATCTACAAGAATTGAGGTGGATACCATGAATGCTGCCGGATTAGTGAAAATGCTGGAGAGCGAAAAAATCAAAAAGCTCTTTGGAGAGCTTTACGGTGACAGCGTTACTGTCTATGAGACGCAGAAAAAACGGTATTGCGATCTTCTGGATGATTTTAAAAAACGTTTCGGCAGCCCGGAAGGAGTGCGGCTCTTTAGTTCCCCCGGACGGAGTGAGATAGGAGGCAACCACACGGATCACAACCACGGCAAAGTTCTCGCGGCCAGCATTCAGCTTGACTGCATAGGAGCGGCGGCCCCTTCGAATGACAACAAAATTCATATCAACGATTCTACCTATAATGAGGATTACGAAGTAGATCTCTCGGAACTGGGGGACGGGAATCATGTGGGGCCGCAGAAAGGTTCCAGGGCGCTGATCCGGGGGATCTGTGCGGGCTTCAAAAAAAACGGTTTCAAAACCGGCGGCTTTTCAGCTTCCTTCACAAGCCATGTGATCCCCGCATCGGGGGTAAGTTCCTCCGCCTCCTTTGAAATGATCATTGCGTGCATTCTCAACCGGCTCTACAATGAGGGAAAGATCCCCATAGAGAAGATGGCCGCCGCAGGTCAGTTTGCGGAGAATGTCTTCTGGGGCAAGGCGTCGGGGCTCTTGGATCAGATGGCCTGTGTGGCGGGCGGTCTTGTTGCCATGGACTTTAAAGATCCTTCCTCCCCGGTGGTGGAGAAAATTCCTTTTGATTTTGCGGCAAAAAAATACCGTGTCGTACTGGTAAACACAGGGGGAAACCACGCCAATCTTTCCGATGAATACTCCGCAATACCTTCGGAGATGAAGCAGGTGGCCCGGTTCTTCGGCAAGGAGGTGCTCCGGGGTATCAGCGTCGAAGAAATTGCCGGAAGACTCCCCGAAATCCGCGCTGTCTGCGGCGACCGGGCGGTACTGCGGGCCTTCCACTTTGAAGGGGAAAACAGCCGGGTAGATGAGGAAATCGCCGCGCTCAAGTCAAACAATTTTCCCCTATTCCTTAAGTATATCAGCGAATCGGGGAATTCATCGTGGAAATGGCTGCAGAACATTTATGTTCCCTCCGGCCGCCCTGTCGAACAGGGTGTTTCCATCGGCCTTGCCCTGACGGAGATCTTCATCCACAAGAGAGGCCTTGATACCGGGCCCCAGGGGCCCAGGGCTGCCTGCCGGGTTCACGGAGGCGGCTTTGCAGGCGTTATACAGGCATTCCTCCCCGAAGAAGAGGTTTCCGCCTATGAAGAATGGATAAACCGTTCCATGCCGAATAAGGGGGACAAAAGAGCGGTCTTTGTTATGTCGATCCGTCCCTACGGGGTTATTGAGGTCGGGGCGTAACTAGTGTCTGTCCATAATGTAGACATAAGTATTGCCCGTTCCGCCATGGAAGACACCCCCGCTTTTCTGATTAGTACTCTGAGTATTGTCATGATCGCTGTTGTCCTGCTGATTCTGAACAATAAATTCCATCTCTATTCAATGATGTTCCGGATTGCAGTCTTGTCAGTGTGCCATATCCTTCTTCTGCTGCTGCTTTCCTTTTTTGCCGGGGGCATTGATTCCGGAATGCCGGTTTTTTTTGTGACGAGCATAGTTCTTATATTTACTGTCAGGGATACGGGAATAGGCATAGAACCTGAAGACCTTGAAAAACTTTTCTCCGACTACAATCAGGTGAATACACAGAGTAACCGCCGCATTGAGGGAACAGGCCTGGGACTCTCCATAACCAAGCGGCTTACCGAAATGATGAACGGCAGTATTGCCGTCCGGAGTGAATACGGCAAGGGCAGCACTTTTACTGTCAGGATACAACAGAAGGTTATTAATCCCAATCCCCTCGAAAAGGAAATGGCAGGTAATCTTGAAAATTTTAAATATGCCGCCGCCCGCCGGGAAGTGACAAATAATTTTCCCTATGTTCAGATGCCCTATGCCGGGGTTCTGGTGGTAGATGATATAAGCGCCAATCTTGACAAAGTCCGTTCATGGATCTCGGTCAATGCGGCATTACTTACCGGGGAAGATACGGAAACGGGCAAAGAAGAAAAAGAAGCCGCTCTCTCCGAATATACCATTATGGTACACGGTATAAAAGGTTCCCCTTACGGCGCCGGCACTCAGAAGGCGGGAAAACGGCGGAGGATCTTGAAATGGCTTCCCGCCGTAGCGATCTTGATTCCATCAGGGTTAATACCGTGGATTTTATAGAAAAAACAGAAAGCCTTGTGGCGGAAATCCAAAAAAAGTGAGTTTTTAACCATGTATCTGAATGCTTCCGAACTAAAAGACAGCAGCGTGTGGGAAAAGGCAGGATTCATACTGCCCCGTTTTGACAGGGAAGAGATGATCCGGATTTCCGGATCCGGCCCCCAATGGGTGCATTTTGGCGGAGGGAATTTATTCCGGGCCTTCCCCGCCGTTTTGGCCCAGAAACTGCTGGATGCGGGGCTTATGAAGACCGGTATCACTGTTGCCGCAGGCTACGATGGTGAAATGATCGACAGGGTTTATGACGCCCATGACAATCTTTCTGTAGCGGTTACCCTGAAGGCGGACGGCAGCATCGAAAAACGGGTGGTCGCCTCCGTTGCAGAAGCCCTGCGGCTCGACAGGCAGGAACACCTGGAACGGATGAAGGAGATTTTCCGTTCCCCCGGTCTTAAGATGGCAAGTTTTACCATTACCGAAAAAACCTACTCCTCGGCCCCCTATATGTCCCTGGTAACGGAATTGCTGCATGAACGTTACAGGGCAGGCGCCTTCCCCGTGACCATGGTCAGCATGGATAACTGTTCTCACAACGGAGACAGGCTCCTCCGGGGCGTGGAAAACCAGGCGGCGGTTTTTGAAAAGGACTTCCTCCGGTGGATACGAGATCCCCGGAATGTTTCGTTTCCCTGGACAATGATCGATAAGATTACTCCCCGTGCGGATGAGGGTGTTCGCGCCATGCTGCAGGAAGCAGGGCTTGAAGGGACCGTTCCTTCCCTTACCGCAAGGGGGAGCCTTGCCTCCCCCTTTGTCAATGCCGAAGAAACCGGATACCTGGTGATTGAAGACAGTTTCCCTGCGGGACGGCCTCCCCTTGAAGAAGCGGGAGTATACTTCTGCAGCAGGGATACTGTTGACAAGATTGAAAAAATGAAGGTGTGTACCTGCCTTAACCCCCTCCATACCGCCCTTGCTATCTTCGGCTGTCTTTTGGGTTATAAACGGATAAGTGATGAAATGGAAAACCCGGATCTGGTGCGGCTCATTAAAAAGATAGGCTACGATGAGGGCCTTCCTGTGGCAAGCGATCCGCTCATCATTTCTCCCGGAACATTTATTGACGAAGTTGTGGAACGCCGCTTTCCCAATCCCTTTATTCCCGATACGCCCCAGCGGATTGCGGCGGATTCTTCCCAGAAGATCCCCATCCGTTTTGGGGAAACGATCAAGGCATACGGGGCAAAGAAAATGGATACGGAAACGCTGACAGGCATCCCCCTGGTTCTGGCGGCATGGCTCCGTTATCTTCTGGGAATTGATGACGGGGGAAACGTGTTTAGCCCCAGTCCCGATCCCTGTCTTGATGAACTTTCGCGTAAGCTGGAGGGCCTCAAACCCGGACAGAAAGGGCCTTTTGCCTCAAAAATCCGTCCCATACTGGAGGATAAACGTTTTTTTGCGGTGAATCTCTATGAGGCAGGGCTCGGAGAAAAGACAGAGGCTTTCTTTGAAGAGCTCATGGCAGGGCCCGGAGCCGTGGCGGCGGTATTGAAAAGGCATTGTAATCCGTGAATATCTGGCTTGCATCGGGGAATACCCACAAGAAACTGGAACTGGAAGCTATATTCCGCACAAAGGGAGACGGCAGAGATATTGTCATCAGGGTTCCCGCGGATGCCGGGATAGACAATTTTGATCCGCCGGAAACCGGTTCCAGCTTTGCGGAAAACGCGCTCATCAAGGCCCGCTCCCTGTACCGGCTCCTGAAAGAAAGGCAGCCGTCCTCTTTCCGGGATGGTGAGCCGGTACTTGCCGATGACTCAGGTCTCTGCGTGGAGGCTCTCGAAGGAAGGCCCGGCATCTTGTCGGCCCGCTATGGGGGCAAAGACGGCAAAAAGCTGGAAGCGGCGAAACGCAACGCGTTGCTGCTGGAAGAGCTTGACGCGCGCCTTGAATTCCTGCCCCCGGAAAAACAAAACCGCAAGGCGCACTTTGTCTGCGCCATGGTTCTTTGCTATTCGGAAGACCGTTTCTTTATTGCTCAGGAAACTTTTGAAGGAGAGCTTGTGAATACCATCGGCGCAGGCCGGGGCTCGGGAGGTTTTGGCTACGATCCCATCTTCCGCATCCCCTCTCTCGGCAGAACGGCTGCAGAACTTTCGGAAGAAGAAAAGAACGCCATCAGTCACCGGGGCAAGGCGGGAAAGGCCATCGCCGGATTTCTGGCATTTTAAGTAAAGTCCTCAACACGAAAATAAATGAAATACCCGTTTAGACATAGCTTAATTCGGAACCGAGCAGGGTCCGTCTCATGGTGTCGATGAAGAGGTATACATTAAAGACTTCCGCAAGCTCCTCCTCTTTAAGCCGGGCAAAGGCGGCGAGATCATTGAACAAAGCCTCCGGTCCCGGACGATCTCCTGCGGTTCTGGCGATCAGGGCCTTGGCGAGAATCCGGCAGAGATCGCTATGGGTGTGAAGCAGCCCCCAGGAACAGCGGATCGATGCATCAGGATTTTTTTCTTCCCGCGGGTTATCAGCAATGATCGGAATAAAAGAATCCAGATATGATTCCAGAGCCCGGTACTCTTCCTGCTTTTTCGGATCCTCCGGGGGTTTCTCATGACGGATATAGGGAGGATCGAAGCGGGACCGAAAGGTTCGCATGTCCATCTGTGTCCTACCGCATGGGTACAACATACCCCGTTTCTTAATCTCTCCAATATGATTCCGAACCATGCCGGCTGCCTCATCCGGAGAAACAGGAACCGCCTCCATCCCGGGATTGTTCTGATGGCTGTACCATCGATCAAAGAAAGTAAAGGGGATGCGGAATTGGTTAAAGTAACAGTTCATTCCCGCCTTTGGTATCCAATCTATCATGGCAAGCACATGATTGCAGGATACGGCGCCTCAATACATATCCCCCGGTGCCGGTATAAGGCCGCTTCGCTTAGCGGCACGGAAGCTTCAGAGAGTCAGATGTATACTCCCATGGGAAGACCTATGCCGATATGGGGGATAAACTGGAAACGTACCCTGATCCCCATAATTCTTAAACCCTGTACTTGTACTCTCCGTTGGTCTCCGTGTCGTAGAAGTCCGCATAGCTTATCTTCCAGGGGGATTTTCCCAGCTTGTCGATACGGATCTTGTTTTTGATCAGGTGCTGCCAGAAGCCTGAGTTGGCAATGTCTCCCTGGAGGATCACTCCTGCCGGTGATCCGTCATGGAGAACCAGGCGTTTGTAGACATTACGGTCTTCCAGTTTGAGGACTTCATCCCCGTCCTCAATTTTCATGGAACCGATGGAGAGGGATACAAGGCCGAAGAAATTGACGGTATTCTTCATGGCGTAACGATCTTCGTAGAGTATGTCCCAGCCTGAAATGTTTTTGGCGGCGATCTCTCCCTGCTTCTGGGCATTTGGCCAGATGCCGGAGAGGCCCGCCACATCTCCTGCGGCATAGATGCCGGGTATGTTGGTTTCAAGCTTGTCGTTTACCACGATAGCCCTTTCAACGGTGAGTCCTGAACCTTCAAGGAAGGCCGCGGCGGGACGCACTCCTACCGCCATGATCACGAGATCACAGGGGATCACCTTTCCGTTGTCGAGTTCAAGGCCTGTGATGCTGCCCTTGCCGTCGCCCTGGGTATTCATCACCTTGCAGCCCAGATGGAAGGTACAGCCGTGTTCCTCGAATTTTTTTTGGTAAGGTTCCGCCGCATGATCGTCCAGGTTGATCGCCATGATCGTGGGAGCAACATCAATGATGGTGAGTTTCTTGCCTGTTTCAACGAGGGCGCCGGCGGCATCCATGCCCACAAGGCCCGCGCCGATGATGGCGATCTTCTCCGCAGTCTTTGCCGCGGCGGCAATATTGATCGCATCCTGCAGGTGTCTGAGACCGAAGGCGTTCTTTGCCGTCTTCAATTCCCCTATGGGCGGAGTAACACTGTTTGATCCTGTAGCGATGATCAGTGTATCCCCGGATGCGAGTTTTTCATCCCCGGCATAGACAGTTTTACTGTTGCCGTCAAGTCTTGTAACAGTCTTGCCTTTTATCCAGGTAAGCCGGGGATTCTCCAGAAGACCGTCATTGATAAAATTGAGACCCTCAACAGTTCTCTCCCCGGAAAGATAGCGATGGAGCATGCAGCGGGAAATAACATAGATATCCTCAGAAACGATAGTAACCCTGTTTTCCTCATTTTCCTTGAGGAGGGTACGGGCGGCAGTAACTCCGGCGGCGCCGATACCGATGATAAGATGATTCATACTACCACTCCTTGCCAGAAAACTTCTTCTATATACAGGGCTTTTTTGGGACAGGCCTTGACACAGTTCGGCTCTTCGCCGTCATCAGCACAGAAATCGCATTTGACGATGCGGTTTTTGGTAAGTCTGTCGGGTTTGATGTTTCCGTAGGGACAGTTCATTACGCACATAAAACACTTGCCACAGCGGTCTTTGTCGTACTGCACATGGCCTGAGGGCACTTCTTTTTTCAGGGCGCCGCTCATACAGGAAGCCGCACAGTCAGGCTCGGAACAGTGACGGCAGAAGACAGGCACATAACCGCCCTTGCCGTCGGTCTTAATTTCGTGGCGGGCTTCGTTTTTTAAGTCCGTAAGATCAAGATCGTAAACCGTTCCCGGTTTTTCCCGGTGCGCATTCATGCAGGCTACGGTACAGTTCTTGCAGCCGTCGCATTTATCCTTATCGATAAAAATCCGTTTCATTCATTCTTCCTTATATTTTCAGGGCCGCCCGTTTTTCTTCGATGATCTTCTCCAGAATATCCGCGG
Source organism: Treponema sp. (assembly GCA_031278095.1). Classification (GTDB taxonomy): domain Bacteria; phylum Spirochaetota; class Spirochaetia; order Treponematales; family Breznakiellaceae; genus JAIRNJ01. Next base: position 7,116 of record JAITLC010000006.1, on the reverse strand, counting down.
ATTCTTTGGCATCGGCATTGATGATAACCTGTCCGCCGGTGATGTTCTTGAGATCCTCGGTGAGAACCTTTACCGCCATGGGACTTCCGGTAACAAAGGGCGGCAGTCCCAGGTGCAGGGGGAGTCCCAGAGCGAGACCGTAACAGCCGTCGGCCAGGGCCTGTTCTTCCAGCCACTGGGCCGCGGAGAGAACCAGGGGAAGCCGGGGCATGTCCACGCCGATGGTTTCCGCAAGCTCGGTAGCCACTATCTCAAGCCGTCCAATCGCAAGGCAGGGCCCAAAGTTGAGCACCGGTGGAATGCCGAGTTTCTTACACACGGCTCTGAGTTTGGGGCCAGCAAGGTCTGCCGCCTCGGGAACCATGAAGCCGCAGTTTTCGATGCCGCCTGAGGAGCAGCCTGCGGTAAGAATGATGATGTCACGGGCGATGAGTTCCTTTACCAGATCCACTGTCAGCACATCGTGACCGCCGGCGGTAAGGTTGGAGCAGCCCACAATGCCGGCAACACCTTTAATGTCGCCTGAAACGATAAGGTCTACCAGAGGCTTCCAGTTTCCGCCAAGGAATTTTTTAAGGGATACTTCGCTTACCCCGGTAACGGTATTGTCGTTACCATGTTCCGGCAGGAGGTTGAGCTTGACCGTACCCCGCCTTTCCCTGTAACTTGCGATCATCGCGTCGATTATTTCGTTGCTGAGCCGTTCCCGGTCTTCAAACACAAAGGGCTTGAGTTCCGCGTTGGCCTTCTTTGCAACATCATCAATGCAGATCTGTTTGATATGCAGCCTGTCGCAGACAGATTCAATGCCCGGCAGGGTACAGTTGAATTCGCTGATCACGCCGTCAATAGCGCCGGTGGCAAGAATCGCCTCACTGGTATAGTTGTTTCCCGCATGGCCGGGGAAAATTTCGGTATAGTGGACGCCCCGGAGTTGGAGATCCTGTCCAACACAGGTACAACCGACAAGGTGGAAACCCCTGGCGCCTGCGGCCTGTGCCTTTGCAACTACATCGGGATCGGTAAGCCTGTCCTGCAGGTGTACAAACATTGTGTGCTGGTGGCCCGTGATCATCAGGTTGATGTAATCGGGGTCGATGACCCTGAGACCCACGAGGGCCGGGCGGATCTCCGGTTCGCCGAGGAGCACGTCATTTAAGAGGTTGGTAAGCACAAGGCCGTAGATCCCGGTGGAGATTCCCAGCTTGAGACAGTCCAGCAACATGTTGACAGGATCACTGTTGAGATTGGTGGAACACTTCACCACCCCCTGGTAGACTTCGGAAATTGCCCCGCCGGGGAGGATTCCCAGTTCCTTCCATTTTTTGAAGCGGGGAGCGTAGGCCATCTTTTCTACCAGATCCATCTTTTTGTAGTGGGGCTTGTAGATGTCGTCCAGAACCGCATCGGCTACCTTGAGGGCCTTTTCATGCTCGTCTCCGCCGTTCAGACCGAAAATCGTACAGAGGTTTTCCAGGGCATTTTTCCCCCGGATGCGGCCTCTAATCTCCGCCGTACACTTGAGGTTTAAGGCTGTGTTTTCAATTACATGAATGTAACAACCCGAACCGGAAGCTACGGCACGCAGAAAATTCCGGGCAACAATGGTATCCGAATCGGCGCCGCAGATGCCTCTGGGCGCTTCCGGCGTGATCCTGCAGGGACCGTTTGCACAAAGCCTGCAGCACAGTCCCTGAAGCCCGAAACCGCAGTGGGTTTCCTGGGATTCGACCCGGTGATGGCTTGTCTCCATGGGTAAAGCGGCGATGAAGCTTTCGAGAGTTTTATCCGCACTGGCACAGGTACTGCAGCCGTAGCAACTTTCGTTCATTGCATCCTCCAAAAAAATCAGCTTTTATGTGAACGTATGAGCTTGTTCCAAAAATTGAAAAATTTTGAACAGACTCGTATTATAAATATAATCATATATTGACTACCAAAAGTCAAATAAAACGTAACTTTTCTTATTCGTCTTGAAATTACATCGGACTTCCGGTAAAGTGAATACACTTTCAAAAAACACATAAGGAGGGATGATTCCATGGAAAATCTTGTACTTGAGGCAATTTCAGGGAGACGGAGTATCCGGGCCTACAAGCCGGATCAGATAAAAAAAGAAGAACTGGAGATTCTGCTCAAGGCGGCCCAGGAGGCGCCCAGCGCGGCAAACTTGCAGCCCTGGCATTATTCGGTGCTGCAGAATGCAGAGTTGATTGCGGAAATTCAGGAAGAGTCCCTGAAACAGATGAAAGAAGAGGGTAAAGACGTTTTCTTCAAGGCCCCTACGGTTATCTTCATAAGCTGCGATCCTGAATCCCGCTGGGGAAGGCACGATGCGGGTATCACCGCGGAAAACATCTGTCTGGCGGCCCATGCCATAGGTCTGGGAACCGTTATGCTCGGCAGGGCCGAACCGGCTTTTAACGGACCCAAAGGGGATCGTTTTGCCAAACTCCTCAAATTCCCGGAAGGCTATAAATATGCCGTGGCAATCTCCGTCGGTTACCCTGCCGGAAGCAAGGAAGCCCACCCCATTGCTCCGGACAGAGTTGACTATATAAATTAAATTTCCTGTAAGTCATGGGGGAAGGATGTGAGGCGTTCCGCCCCGTTCTTCCCCATAAAGAGTATGTCTTCTGTGCGGATGCCGAATTTTCCCGGAAGATAGATTCCCGGCTCGTCGGAAAAGGCCATGCCCGGCGCAAGGGGAGTCTTGTTGCCCGCCACCATGTAGGGATCTTCGTGGATATCAAGGCCTATGCCGTGACCCAGCCGGTGCGTAAAGTACTGACCGTAACCGGCTTTTGCAATGAGTTCCCGGGCAGCGGAATCCACATCTTCGCAGGCGGCGCCGGACAGGGCCGCCTTGCAGGCGGCTTCGTTGGCAGCCAGAACAACTTCATATACTTCCCGGTACTCCTGCGAAGCCTTGCCTGCCACAGGGCTGCGGGTCATGTCGGCCTGGTAGCCCTGCCATACTCCCCCAAAGTCGATCACCACCGGATCTCCCTTCTGAATGATCCTTCCGCTTACCGAATGATGGGGAGAAGCGCCGTTTGGCCCCGAAGCCACGATGGGGCCCCAGTCCGCGGTTTCAAGACCTTTCTCCCGGAGCAGGGCCGTAAGTTTTCCGGCGACAGCCTCTTCGCTTCTCTTTTCAAAGCCCCAGTTGTAAAGATCCTGCAGGGCCTCCCCCGCCCTCTCCTGGGCCTCTTTGAGCAAAGCGTATTCGGCTTCATCCTTATACATCCGCAGGGGCTTCATGATTGAGACGGCATCAAGCCACGACAGAGAAAAATGCTCTGCGTTTTTCTGCAAGCGGAGAAGAAAGGAAGCGGGCATGGAGGAAGCCGCGGCATAGAGTCCGCCTGAGGGAGGAAAAAGGGCGGCCGCTATCCTGAAGGGATCCTCCCCGTCGTCCCACGGAATGCACTCGGCGCCGGAACGCAGATCTTCGCTTACATAGTTTTCTTCAAAACGGGGATAGACAAGGAAGGTCCTCTCCCCGGTTAATACCAGGGCAATGATCCGTTCGGAAAGATAAAAACGGCAGCCTGAAAGATAGTACAGATCGCTTGAAGGGCTGAGAACGAGCGCCGAGATTCCCGCTTTTTTCATCATCCCCCTCGCCATTTCCCGGCGTGCATTGTATAGTGTATTCATTGTAAGGAGTATAGCATGACAGGGGATATTCGCCATACAGCTCTTATCGAAATTGATGTACAGAACGATTTCTGTCCCGCGTATGCTTCACTGTCCGGCGAAAAATATCCGGATGGAGCTCTGGCGGTAAGGGGGGGAAATGATGTAATAGAGCCGCTGAACACGCTTGCCCGTGCCCTTGCCGCTCAGGGAGCGCGGGTTATTGCCACCCAGGACTGGCACCCTGCGGATCACGTCTCCTTTGCGTCGGTTCATCCGGGCTGTAAAGCAGGAGATGTCATTGATACGGTGGAGCTAAAGGGCCAATTGCTCTGGCCGGATCACTGTGTACAGGGGAAAAACGGCGCGGCTTTTCATGAAAGGCTGGATCTTGAATGCGTAAGTCTTATTATCCGCAAAGGCTTCAGGCGGGAACTGGATTCCTATTCGGCTTTTTACGAAAACGACCGGAAAACCCCAACCGGCCTTTCGGCGTTTCTGACAGGTCTGAGGATTGAGACGGTGGTGCTGGGCGGCCTTGCAACAGACTACTGCGTCTTCTACAGCGCCATAGATGCCGTAAAGGAGGGGTACAAAACCATCGTCCTGCCTGATGCCTGCCGGGGAGTGGGTTATCCGGAAGGTTCCGTTGAAAAAGCCCTGGACGACATGAAACAGGCCGGGGTGATTCTTGCAAACTCTTCAGAACTCTCCGCGGGGTTTTCTTCGTGAGTACAGAAAATTCCGCGCTGCTTACCGATTTCTATGCTCTTACGATGAGCCAGGGGTACTTCCGCAAGAAAATTTCCGGCAAGGCGGTTTTTGAAATGTTCTTCCGCCGTCAGCCCTACGATGGAGGTTTTTCGATCTTTGCGGGCCTCGGCCCCCTGCTGGAAAAACTTGCCTCCTTCGGCTTTTCTGCGGAGGATATAGAGTATCTGCGGAGCCTTGGGATCTTTGGGGAAGATTTTCTGGATTATCTTAAAAACTTCCGCTTCCGGGGAACGCTCTGGGCCGTGGATGAAGGGACTGTCGTTTTTCCCCTGGAACCGCTGATCCGTATTGAAGGGGACATCATCGAATGTCAGATGATCGAGGCCATGCTCCTCAACACGGTTAACTTCCAGAGTCTTATTGCCACCAAAACCGCCAGGGTGTGGCTTGCAAGCGGAAAGGGCCAGGTGATGGAATTCGGTCTCCGCAGGGCGCAGGGGCCGGACGGCGCGTTGAGCGCCGCCAGGGCAAGCTATATAGGCGGCGCCCGGGGAACCAGCAACGCACTGGCGGGAAAGGTATACGGCATACCGGTATTGGGTACCATGGCCCATGCCTGGGTGATGGCCTTTCCCGGCGAAGAGGAGGCCTTCGAAGTCTATGCCGGGATCTACCCCGACAAAACGATCTTTCTTATCGATACCTACGACACCCTGAAGAGCGGTATAGTCAATGCTATCAAGGTGGGGAAAAAGCTTGCCGAAAAGGGGAAGAATTTCGGGGTAAGGCTGGACTCGGGGGATATTCACTATCTGGCCCTTGAATGCCGTAAACGGCTTGATGAGGCGGGTTTGAATAAGGCGACGATTACCGTTTCCAATGATCTTGACGAGTCGATTATCCAGGCGCTCAGTATTGCCGGCGCGCCCATCAACTCCTGGGGGGTGGGTACCCGGATGGTTACCGGAGGGAGTGATGCGGCCTTTACGGGGGTTTACAAGCTGACCGCCCGGCATGAAGGGGGAAAAATCATCCCGGTGATGAAGTTTTCCGATAATCCCGAAAAGACCACCACCCCGGGAATCAAACAGATCTGGCGCATCAAGGATTCTGCAGGTATGGCGGTAACGGATGTCATGTCCATCGACAACGGTGATAACAGTGATACTATTGAAACCGGAAAAAAATACTCCTTCTGGCACCCGCAGGCTGATTACCGTCATTTTAAGCATGTTGTAGATGGTTCCGCAGAAGTATTGTTGAAAAAACGGATAGAAGAAGGAAAACTCTGCGGAACCGAACCTGGTCTTGCGGAGATCCGCTTCCATGCGGCGGCGGATCTCGAATGTTTTGATCAGAGCTACAAGAGGTTCTTGAATCCCCATGTGTACAAGGTTTCTGTTACCGAAAAATTAAGGGCCATGAAACTGGAACTTCTTAAAAATTACCTGGGCGATTTATAGGCGGAGGAACAAGCATGAGTGAAATTAGCATCAAATTCGGCAGCGGGAAAGAAATTCGTGCCGAGGAAGGCATCCGGGCGGATAACTTGTTGTTAGGCCGCTTTGATACCGGTGAAGAAACGATCGCTGCGGTAAAGGTAAACAACGAGATCCGTCCCCTCAGTACCAGAATAAGGGTAAACTCGGATCTTGAGCCTGTTCCCGTAGATTCTCCGGACGGGGCGATGATCTACCGCCGTTCCCTGGCTTTCCTTCTTGCCATGGCTGCAAGGAATCTGTTTCCGGAAAAGAGCCTCTACATAGGCCACTCTCTGGGGAACAGTTACTATTACACTTTTGCCGTGGGCGCCAAATCGGAACATCACGACATTGCAGCCCTGGAAGAGGCCATGCGATCTCTGGTAGAGAAGGATCTCCCCATAAACCTTTCCTACATGGCCTATTGGGAAGCCGTGCAGTACTTCCGGAAAAGCGGCCAGGCCGATACGGCGGAACTTCTCAACCAGCGCAGTGAATCGAGGATTAAGGTAAACCGCTGCGAAAATTTTGCGGATCTCTATATTGAGCCGCTTATCAACAGGACAGGAAAACTTTTCGCTTTTGAACTAAGGCCTTATCAAGACGGTTTCCTTCTCCGTTTCCCCAAAACAGGACGGGGGAAAACCATAGATCCCTTTGAGGACAGTCCCGGGATCTTTTCAGTGTATCAGGAATACAAGAAATGGGGCCGCATCGTCGGCGTTCACTCGGTTGGGGAACTCAACAAGTTGATCTCCGGCCGCACGATAAAGGACTATATCCGCATAGCCGAAGCGTTCCAGGCCCGCAAGATGGCTGAGATTGCCGACCGCATCTATGAACGCAGAGATTCTGTCAAGGCGGTTTTTATTGCCGGGCCTTCCAGTTCGGGAAAAACCACCAGTGCAAAACGCCTCTCCATTGAGCTGAAGGTTCTGGGCATAGAACCCATTGCCATAAGCCTGGACGATTACTATGTGGGTACGGAAAAGACACCGCTGGACGAAAAGGGAGACCCTGATTACGAACATCTCGAAGCTCTGGATATTCCTTTTCTCAACGACCAGCTTCTCTCCCTCTTTAACGAGGAGGAAGTTACAATACCCGTATTCGATTTTAAATCCGGAAAGCGCAGGGAAAGCGGCGGAAAAAAAATCCGTCTGGCCCGGAGAAGCATGCTTATTGTGGAAGGCATACACGGTCTCAACGACGCCCTTACCCCGGCTATCAAGAGTGAAAACAAATTCAAACTCTATGTTTCGGCGCTTACCCAGCTTAA
>JAITLC010000092.1 GCA_031278095.1 Treponema sp. | reverse complement strand
GCCCGGGCCGCCTCAAGACTCAGGGGATCGTCCAGGCTGACCCGGCTGATCGTCTCCCGGCCCCCCCTTATAATTCCTTCTTCGATAAGGGTTGTCTTCCCCACCTGCCGGGGCCCCGTTACCAGGACCGCGCCGAAATGCCTGCCCAGTTCACGCAGGGGCTGTTCCGCATGGCGGTAAATATACAAAGAAGAACCTCCGTCTAATTTACTTTTCGATGGTAAATCAGCCGGGTATGCCTGTCAACCATTCCCCATTGCGGAGATGCGGGGGAACCGCGGGGCAGCGTCGTCCGCCAGTCGGGGGCTCTTATATATCATCCTTTGTGATTTATATTATTTCGTTGACCAGGACGGAAGTCCGGCTGTGTATGGTTCGCCCGGTTCGCATCTCGGTTCGGTTTGTCCCGTATAAGGACCGGAAGGCGTTGTATACGGCCAACGCGCGGGAAACGAAGTTTCCCCTGAGCCGGTCAAGTACACGATTCAAAAAATCATCAAACACCGCCGGTCGTTTCCGAATGACGAAGCGGCGATGAAGCTGGTTTTCACGGGCTTGAAAAACATATCCAGAAAATGGACAATGCCGATACGGGATTGGGGGCGGCCCTCAATCAATTTGCAATCATTTACGGGGAAGACAGAGTTCCCCTATGATGTACCGTTTACACAAAAAAAATTACAAGGTCAAGGCGGCCGGCGTCACTTATCTTCAATTTTTCCAGGAAGAAGTTCCGCGTTCCTGTAAAGGGCCGTTCCGGTTTGTCCCGTTGGACACGCCTCCGGTTATGGGATGCGCCAGCTATGTATGTCAGTTTACGTCGAATTAGTGTCTGTCCATAAAGTCGGTTACTTTATAGACAGACTCGAATTATTTTAACCCATAGATTTTGATCTTGTTAAGTATGGTCTTCCGGCTTACTCCCAGTTGAATTGCGGCCCTGGTGCGGTTTCCGTTGCAGGCGGCAAGGGTATTGATGATGGCCTGTTTTTCAATTTCATCGAGAGAGATCCCGTCCTGTGTCCGCTCCGCCGTATTATTCTGTTCATGAATGTCGATGTCTTCGGAGCGTATGATCTTGTCCTCGGAAAATATCAGCGCCCGTTCCAGAATATTTTCCAGTTCGCGGATATTGCCGGGGAAGGAATACGAAACAAGTTTTTCCATGGCCTTCGGGCTGAAACTGTAGTCTTCCTTTCCCCGCCGCTTGAGTATGAATTTTGCCAGAAGGGGAATGTCTTCCTGCCGTTCCCTCAAGGGGGGAAGACTGATCCTGAATACATTGAGTCTGAAATAGAGATCCTCCCGGAAACGGCCCTCACGGACTTCCTCCTCAAGATCCCGGTTGGTGGCGGAGATGATCCGTGCCGCAATGGGAATATCGCTGAGGCCTCCCAGCCGCCGGATCTTCCGTTCCTGCAGTACACGGAGAAGTTTTACCTGAAGGATCATCGGCATTTCCCCAATCTCGTCCAAAAAGATGGCGCCGCCTCCGGCAAGTTCAAAAAGTCCCTGCTTGCGGGAAGCCGCTCCGGTAAAGGCTCCTTTTTCATGTCCGAAAAGTTCGCTTTCCATGAGTCCCTCATGAATGCCGCCGATGTTTACCGCCACAAAGGGCTCTGCAGCGTCTCTGCCGCGACGGTGAATCTCCCGGGCTGCCACCTCTTTGCCGGTACCGCTCTCCCCGGTGATAAGTACCACAGTATTTCTGTCGGCATCGGCAATCTTGTCTATCTGCGTTGAAATTTTCTTCATCTGCACCGCTTCTCCAAGGAGCGCATTATGGCTGTTTTCCGTACGAAGCCCTGCCTCCACAAGATTTTCCCGGCGCTTGTTTTCCACCAGAAACTTGAGTTTTATCACCAGTTCTGCCGGATCAAAGGGCTTGACGAGGTAATCCTTTGCTCCTCCTTTGAGCGCGGCTACCGCATCGGCAATCTCTCCGTGGGCGCTGATCATAATCGAAGGGATCCCGAGGCCCCGTTGTTGAATCCGGTCCAGAACCCCCTGGCCCGATATTCCGGGAAGCTTCAAGTCGATAATAGCCGCATCAAAATTCTCCTTCTCCAGCAGAGTTACGGCCTCCTCCCCGCTTTTTGCAGGGCATGAATCGATATTTTCCAGCCGCAGGTACTTTCCGATTGATTCCCGGATGTTTTTTTCATCATCGATAATTAATACACGCATATCATTTCTCCTCAGGGATTTTCAGGACCGCAATAGCCCCTCCGTTTTCCCGGTTTTCCAGAACTATACTGCCTCCCGCGGCTTCCAAAAAACGTTTACAGATCGCAAGTCCTATTCCGGCGCCCGTACTCTTGGTGGTATAAAACGGATCAAAAATGCGGCCCTTGTCTTTTTCTTCTATGCCCTTGCCGCGATCCATGATCCTGATGACAATTTCGCCGCCCTCCCGGCTTATCACGGCCTTTATTTCCTCTTCAGGCCCGTCCGCTTCAAGGGCGTTGCGGATAATGTTTTCAAATATGGAACGCAGTCTGGCAGGATCGATGTTGATTCTTGATTCTTTAACCGAATCTTCCGTAACAATGTTTCTGCCGCAGAGTCTCTGCGAAGTTTCTTCCAGAAGATCCGCCGGATTGAGAGGTATGGTATTTCCCGGCGCATCCCTAAGAAAATCATTTACCCGGTATACAAGGGCCGAAAGACGGTCAACCTCTTCGTTTATCAGAATTAGTTCTTCCCTGCCTGTACCGGGGAACGTCTTTTCCAGAATCCCTGTCTGGAGCCTTATTGAAAGAAGGGGGTTCTTTATCTCATGGGCAAGGGTGCTGGCGGCGGTTCCCAGAATTACCAGGTTTTTCTGGGATTCAATCCGTTCCCGGTATTCACGGTTGCGTAAGTATAACTGACGGAAATAAAAAGCCAGAGCCAGAAACACCAGCTCCCAGACAGGAATAGCCAGAGCCAGAAGAGTATGGGTGCGGCGGTAAGCCGGATGGATAGTATCAATATAGAAATATTTTCCTCCAAGACCCGGACTATTTCCCTCATGCCGGTGGTTTGTCTGCCTTTCCGGAGGGAATCCTGCGCCCGCTTTTGTCCGCCCGGCGGGAGGCTCCGGAGACGCAGGCGGTACAAAAGTTTTATCCGATACAAGCACAAATTTTATGCGGTCTCTTTTTTTGTCGGGAATTGTATGGCGTCCAAAACGGCTCTTTCCGGAACTTTCCGCGAGAATACTTTCATCGAAAAATTCGGGAGCGTCACCCCAGCGGTAGAGGGACTCCCGGGTTTCACCGTAGATCCCGATACCCTCAATCCGGGAACGGAGCAATTCGCTGGATTCAATTGCTTCACCGTAACTTTCATAATTGCGTATGCTTGCAAAAAGTGTACTGAAGATCCGTTCATTGTCATTGTCCCGGATGAGCCGTGCGCGATCCAATGTTTCCCATACAATCAACACCGTTAATGCGGAAAATAAAATCCATGCGGCGACAGTAATAATAAAGGAAGAGATCTTTGTGTTCACCGTTCCTCCGTATATCAGAATTGTCCGGAAAACTGAAGTTTCCGAACGGCTCTATTCATAACGCAGCGCGTCGATCGGGTAGAGCCGGGCCGCCTTTTGCGCCGGGTAGAAACCGAAAACGATTCCCACAAACGCGGCAAAAAGGGCTGCAATCAGGGCAATCAGGGGATTTATCACGGCGGGAATTCCGGCAGCCTCAAGGGCCTTGCAGGCCGCAAAGGCAAGGACTATGCCCGCAAGTCCGCCGAGGAGACTTAATGTAACTGCCTCTGATAAAAATTGCAGCAGTATGTCGGCTTTCCGGGCCCCCACAGACATTCTGATGCCGATTTCCCTGGTACGTTCCGTTACCGACACCAGCATGATGTTCATGATGCCGATGCCGCCGACAAGGAGGGACACGCCGGCAATGGCCGCAAGAAGACCCGTAAGACTCCGGGAAGTTTCACTTGCCATGTTGATCACATCTGCCTGATTCATGATCTCAAAATCGGCAGTATCGCTGTCCTTTAGTTTATGGGCCTCCCGGAGAATGAGGCCGGCCTCTTCCTGTGCGGCATCCATATAATTCCTGCTCACCACACTCATGGCAATATACGAGAGGTTCTGTGAATTGCCGAGCCTTGTTAAGGCCGTATCCAGAGGAACCAGGATAACATCATCCTGATCCATGCCTCCCCCGGCGCCTTTCTTTTCCAGAATTCCGATGACAGTAAACCTGTCCGAGGATATTTTTATGTGCTGTCCGAGAGGATTTTCATTTTCAAAGAGATTTGCTGCGGCGCTTGCCCCCAATACCGCAAGACGATTTCTGGACTCAAGATCCTCGATGCCGAAAAACGTCCCTTCCGCTATGTTCCAATTTCTTATGGGCAGGTAGTTTTCCTCCACCCCCATGACGGTAGTTGACCAGCTTCCGCTGTTTGAGGCTGCAGTAAAATTCCGCTGGCTTACACCGGATACCGCCATGGCATAGCTTGATTCATTTTTCAGTTTACGGGCATCGGCCCTGGTAAGCCGGTTTGGCCGGGGAAATGATCCTCCCATGTTGGCCTGTCCTGCACGCATCATGATGCGCCGGGGTATGATCTGGAGAAGGTTTGTCCCCATGGCGGATATACGCTCTTCGATTGAACGCTGGGCCCCTGCCCCGGCGGCCATCATCACAATCACGGAACCTACGCCGATAATTACCCCCAGGGAGGTAAGAAGGCTCCGCATACGGTTTCTCAGAATGCTGCGGAAACTGGTATTGAGCAGGAGAAGGATGTTCATGCTTTTTCCCCGGCTTCTGATTTCTGTTTAAGGTCTTCGGCGGCGTTTCTGCGTTCTTTTAGCTCTTCATCCCTGACAATAAGACCGTCCCGCAGCATTACTATCCGTTTGGTATAAACCGCCAGTTCGCTTTCGTGGGTAACCATGACTATGGTTTTTCCCCGGCTGTTGAGATTCTGAAAGAGAGCCATGATCTCAAGGCTCATGACGGAATCAAGATTGCCTGTGGGTTCATCCGCCAGAATAAAAGCCGGATCGCTTACCATGGCCCTGGCAATCGCTACCCGCTGCTGCTGGCCTCCGGAAAGCTGGCTCGGGTAGTGTTCCATCCTGGATTCAAGGCCCACTTCCCTTAATACCGTCCGGGCCCTTTCCCGCCGTCCGGCTCTGCTTGTCTTTATCTTCCGGTTGTAAAAAAGGGGAAGTTCCACATTTTCAAGGGCAGTGGTTCTGGCAAGCAGATTAAATGCCTGGAACACAAAGCCTATTTTTTCGTTCCGGATGGCGGCAAAGGTATCCCCTTCCCGCTTGAGAAGGCCGGGGACTTTTTGTACGAAGGAATGTTTGCCGCCGCACTCTGTAGATTGAGTCGTCTCAATACCGTCCAGCCGGTAGCTTCCCCCGCTGGGCCTGTCAAGACAACCGAGGATGTTCATCAAGGTGGACTTGCCTGAACCGGAAGGCCCCATGATGGATACAAACTCGCCTTCAAAAGCGGAAAAATTCACACCCCGCAGAGCTTCAACAGTGATACTGTCGTTCCCTCTACCGCCGATTCTGAAACTCCGTCTGATGCCCTGCATGTCAATTACCGGAACCTGCCTTTCCCCGCTCATTGAGGCATCTCCCGGAGAATTATCTCTCTCCCTTCAGGCATTCTGCCGTCTTCTCCTCCGGACGGCAGAATTTCAAGAATTTCCGTGTTGGTTCCGCCGCTGATGCCGGTTCTTACAAGCAAGGCCGCAGGTTTGCCGCTCTTGTCCAGATACCAGAGCTGTTTCGGAACTTCGGCATTCGCAGGCCTGTTTTCACCACCCTGGCCCCCGGTTCCCCCTGCCGGGGTTCGGCCCATGCCGGGCATACGTCCCGTATTGCCCTGTATAAGATTCGCCAATCCGGGCGCAGCATTTCTGTTGGCGGCATTGTCGCCAGTATTTTTGTTACTTGAGGCAAGCGCAGAAGGCCTGTAGCGCAATGCGGCGTTGGGAACCAGGAGAATGTTTTCCCGCTGTTCTTCAATAAATTCCACCGCACAGCTCATTCCCGGCAGGAGGGAGAGATCCCGGTTTTCAACATCAATGATCACCTGATAGGACACCACATTGTCCTGTACCGAAGGCATAAGATGCTTACGTGCCACAAGACCGGAAAAACTGCGTCCCGGCAGACTCTCCAGGGCAAAACGTACTTCCTGCCCGGATCTAATGGAAGCAATATCCAGTTCCCCAACCCAGGATTCAATCTGCATTTCTTCGAGATTTTCGCAGAGCGTAAAAATGTTGGAAGAATTACTGGAAGAACTGTCAACCACCGTGTCCCCCACATTGATATTGCGCTCGAGGACAATACCGTCTATGGGACTTGTAATAAAGGCATACTGGTTAATTTCAGTTTCAATAGCCTTGAGATTTGATTCTGCAGCGGAAAGTTCCGCGGTCTGGATATCAAGCGTGGTTTTGGTACTCTGTAGTTCATAGTCGGAGATAAGTTTTTTGGCCGCCAGAGCCTCCTGGTTGCGATAGTTGATTTTTGACAATTCATAGTTCGCTCTGGACTTTATCACCTGGGCAAGCTGTTGTTCCCGTTGCAAGATCAGCATGTCGGTATTGAGAACCGCCAGTACCTGACCTTTTTTAACCCTGTCGTTATAGTCCACATTGACGCTTTCCACCCGGCCGCTCATCCGGGGAAGCACCTTGACCGTGGATACAGGGTTAAGGGAACCGGTGGAGGATACGGTTTTTTCGATGTTTCCCCGCTCGATCCGGGTAAATTCGTATACCGGCCCTCTGCCCTCCCGCCGACAGGAAAGAAAAATCGTAAGAATGATCAGTAAAAAATAAAGCCGCATGTACAAGCCGCCACGGGCGGCGCCGTACAACCAGCTTCCATATGCCCGCGGCCCGGCGGGATGTATGAAACTTTGTTTCATGCCCGGTTCAGTTTTTAAGGTTAGCTTCATGTATCTCCCTATATTGACAAGCAATTTTTATGCCAGGCTGTTTTCTACCGTTTTTCAGCCTCCAAAAAGGCAAAAACCGTAAATCGGTTTACACCGGTGAGTAATAAGTATACAGCATGGTACATATTTTTACACTTGAGGCCGTCCGAAACTTGGAGCTTATCCGCAAAAATAGGAAAGAACCGGTAAAGGGGCTTTTGACCGGCGATGAATTGTGCGGGCCGGACCGGGAGTGGCAAAGTGTGGACGGGTGTATGGTAAAAGCGCCGTTGGCGCGGGATGCGGCGGGAAGAAACTCCACGGGCCGGGGAAAAAGAAGGGAGGAAACGCAGTGTTGAACCGCTTTAGGAAACTCCCGGTACGGTATGAGAAGAAAGCACGGAACTACCGGACGCCGGCGGAGTGGGCCTGCGCGGTTATTATTTGGCGAAATCTTATCCCCATCCATCCCGGCTTTATTTCCGGATAAGCTCTTAGTTTGGCGGACTGCGGTAATATTTTAACATGAGGGATTCGATGTACCGGGGTAACATTTTTCGTGAGGCAACGCGTTGTCTTGACACTTTTCCCCGGATTCTATACTATGTGGTTTCTCTACGAAAGCACTGATTTATTCAATCGAGAATACATCAGTGCTGCTTTAATGCGGTATTTGCGCAATGAAATGAGCAAATACACAGGGAAACACTGATCGGCGTCATTTAATCAGCGTTTCCCTACCGAATTTTCGCCCTTTTTGGGGCTTTGAAGGAAGGATTGTTATGTCAAGGACTTGCGATATTTGCGGTAAACACACGGTCAGCGGAAACACGGTAAGCCATGCCAAGAACCGCCGCCGCCGCACCTGGAAACCCAATCTCGTCAACATAAAGACTGAAATCGGGGGAACCACGGTTACCCTTAAAATCTGCGCCCGCTGCCTGAAAAGCGATTTCGTAACAAAAAAAGTCTGACAGGGACTTTAGAGTAAGCAATAGGGTTGTTCGGAAACTTCAGCTTTCCATCGAACGGAGGGTTCCCTGGCGGGAAACTGCAGGTCTTGCAAGTTAAGCGCAGGTTAGCAGAGAACCAACCGGGTTCTTGAACAAGTCCAATGAAGAAAGGGAAGATCTAAAACTTTCTTTGATCCTTGCGGTAAGATAATGTAAAGAATAAAAGCCTCCGTTTGCCGGAGGCCTTGTTTTACAGCCGGATCGGTTCATTGGAAGGCGGGGGTCTAATACCCCGAAGTTCTTCATTTTTGCAGATAGAATTCCACACGACGGTTCTGCCACCAGTTATCCCGGTCGTTATAGTTAACCAGGGGGGTGGCGATGCCCTTGCCCGTTACGGAAAGACGACTACCGTCAACACCGGCAGTTACAAGCATTCTGGAAATTACCTGCGCCCGCTGTTCGCTCACCGCACCGCTTGCGTTTTCTTCTTCTTCCTCAGCCGTCCTGGCCGCGGTACCGGGGGCGCTTACCGGATTGGCATGACCTTCCACCTGTACCTTGTAATCGGGGAATTTGTTCAGAATGACGGCAATACGCCGTACCACCTGCTCATTGTTCCTGATCGTACCGGCGGGGAGATTCTCAAAATCCGCCGCATTTGATCTGAAAATGATGCTGGGCACCTGGATCTGCAAACGCCCGTCCCTCGTCCTTGTTACCAGAACATCAACCTGGATCTTTCCGGTAACAGGCGCGCTGACTTTTCCCCCCGCTTCGGTAACGGTAAAGACATAGGGATAATCGGTGGCGGACTGAACCAGTTCCTGCCGATCGGAACGGCCGTCCCAATTCTGCCGGGCCGGAGGAGCGCCATCGCCCCCGAAATGCTTGAACACCACCGTACTGCCCGAAATTTCAGGCTGCAGAATGTCGAAAGTCCATGAAGCCGCCTGGCCTCCCCTGACACCGAGCAGGATACTGAGCTGATCGTTCTCCCCGTCGCCGTCGGGGCTGAAAAGTGCAGGCTCAAAAGAAACGTTCAGGGAAATGGAGCCGTCACTGGGCGGGGTCTCTTCAGCAGGCGGAGAGACAGGAGCCGGGGCCGTGGCGGGAGCGGAGGCCGGAGCGCCGCCGCAGGCAACGAAAGCAGCAGCAAAAATTAAAGTAATAAGCATGTTTACTATTCCGGATATTTTCACAATTAGTTCTCCTTAGACTGTTCCGCAATCCGGTGATCCGGCGGGATCATAATCTTGGAACAAGCTCGACAGATTCTAAATAGAGTTTGTCCGTAATGTAACACATTATGGACAAACTTCCTTAAAGAGCGCATTTTGCGTACCGTTTCGGTACGAAACGATACGCAAATGCAAGGTCTGTCCGCAAAGTAACCGGCTTTGTGGACAGACACTAAAATAACTATAGTGTACTCTGAAATACAAAGCAATTACCGCTGTTTTGAAAGTCTTTTTGAAGGGGATGAAGAACGTATCCGGGCCTATATCTTCCTGAAACCCGTAACCCGTGCGGATGCGGTAACGTTGAAAGGCGACCTTTCCCCTCGCGCCAGATACTGATAGCCCAGACCTGCGATCATGGCGCCGTTATCCCCGCAAAGTTCCGGGGGCGGGAAGATGCAAACAAGATCCCGTCTTTCGGCAAGCCGGGCGCGGAGCAGGGAATTGGCGGCAACTCCTCCGCCTGCAACGATGGTACGAAGGCCTGTGTCTTCCACGGCATTGAGGAGGGCCCGGAGCAGTATCTCCACCGCGGTCTTCTGGAAAGAAGCGGCAATATCCGCATGCATCCCTCCGGGCCGCGAGCGTAGGGCGGTTGGTTGTACGGTGCCGTTTTCAGGGGTATCCGTCTTTACCCGGAACTGTTCAAGCTGGTTTATCACCGCAGTCTTGAGGCCCGAATACGATACATCGTAACGGTGATGCTCCCTCCGCAGGCCCGGTAAATGGTTCTCTTTTTCAAGAGGGGAACCTTCGCCCTGGCGGGCCCGGTTGAGTGTTCCAAGTTTGGGCATGGGAAATTTAAAAGCCCCTTCATCTCCCTGTTTTGCCAGCCTGTCTATAGCAGCGCCTCCCGGATAACCAAAACCGTAATACTTTGCCACTTTGTCAAAGGCTTCTCCTACCGCATCATCAATGCTGGCTCCCAAAACAGTAATGTTATCAAAATCGTCAACACGGCAGATTATCGAATGTCCGCCTGAAACCAGAAGGCCCAGGAAGGGATACTCAGGCGGGGCGTCACGCGTCAAAGTTCCGCCGCTGTCCTTCCCCGGCAATTCAAGGCGGGAAGCGTAGAGGTGAGCCAGCATGTGGTCAACGGCAATAAAGGGAAGATTGCGGGCCCAGGCAAAGGCCTTGGCAAAGTTAAGGCCCACAAGGAGGGAACCGAGGAGCCCCGGATGGGCAGTGGCAGCTACTCCCTCTATGGATTCAACTCCGAGGCCCGCGTGATCAAGGGCCTCTTTTGCCACGGCATAGATCCACTCCGTATGTTTGCGACTGGCAATCTCCGGAACCACTCCGCTGTATTCCGCATGAAAAGGAATCTGTGTAGCCACCACATTGGAGAGAATACGGCAGCCGTCTTCCACCACCGCGGCGGCGCATTCATCACAGGAGGACTCTATACCCAGGACTTTCATTTTTTGCTCCGAATGAGGGCGGAGGCGGTAGAAAAACTGTAACCCTGCTCAAGAAGCCGGGGATAAAGTTCCGTCAAAACCGGAGCCAGCGCGGGAGACCAGGTATGGCCTATCATCACCACCGAACCCTTCCGCGCTGCCTCTTTAAGACCTTTTTCTATATAGTGAATCATTGACGCCCTGTCCTGCTCGTTATCAATGAAAATATCCCGTTCCCCGATGGTAATACCCAGCCGCTGCGCCGTATTGGGCACTGCGGTAGCGGCAGTCGTTCTTGAATCAAGAAAATATATCCCCTGTTCCCGGCAGAGAGCAAGTACGGTTTCCATCATGGCGCCATCTTCGGTGATCCTGGAACCCTGGTGGTTATTCATACCCGCAATGGGGCCTATTCCGGCAATGTTGGTCTCTATCACCGTACGTATTTCCCCAGGCCCCATGCCCGTGTAGAGGGCGCCGGGCCCGGGATTCTGCCCGCCGAGAGCCTCCATCGGCTGATGGAGAAAAACTTCCTTTCCCGCTTTGCGGATCATACCGGCTGCCTCTGCGGAATAGGCCAAACCGGGAAGCACGGCAATGGTAAGGGGGCCCGGAAACTTAAGAAAGGGCTCTAGTTCCCGGAGATTGTTTCCCGCATCGTCAATAACAAAAACCACGGTTCCCCGGCCTTTGGGAGGAATTTCGGGTCTTGCTGCAGGAGCCTGTCTGCCGCTTTCCTCATTCCGCGGCATACTTTTCGGGGGGCTTGAGGCCTCGGGCCTTGAAGCTTGAGGCACGGGAGGAACAGGGCTGGTTTCCGCCGGCTTCCCTCTTACAACTCCGGGGGAAGCAGGCCCGGCTTCCGGGGTCTTGGGACTTGCGGGCTCAGGAGCGCCGGGTTTTGCCGGAGGGGAATTTTCAGTTTTTCGTTCTTCCACGGGAACCGGAGGCGACTTTACCGGCTCAGGGAGGGCGGCTTCAGGGGCTGCCGGCTGGACAGGCCTGGTTTCCGGCGGAGTAAGCGCGGGAGGAACTACTCCGGTTATGTCTGTTTCTTTCTCCATTCTGTCCCGGCCAAAGGTGAGGAACAGGGAGACCAGCGCGGAAAGGATGATGACGATACCGGCCACAGCTATTGCACGGACGGCATCGGCCCTGGTGAGTTTTCTTTTGCGTTTTAATTTACTCCCGGAACGGCTCTTCTTCCTGAGCCCCGGTTTGGCGGGTAGTTTCGGCATCTCTACAGAATTTATCGGCAGAAAAACACCTAAGGGAAACGCTGATCAAATGACGCCAATCGGCGTTTCCCTGTGTATGTGCTCATTTCATTGCGCACATACCGTATTAAAGCGGCACTGATTTATTCTCGATTGAATAAACCGGTGCTTCCCTAAGGAAACACCGGTTAAATGACGCCGTCGGTGCTTCCCTAACGAAGAATCCGGGCGCTCCAATCAACCGCACCCGTAGGCGGAAAGTTCAGACCTAAAGCACATCAACCTGCACAGAGGTAACTGCGGATCTTTTCGGCATGGATTCTGATCTTTTTCAGAGCCTTAAGCTCTATCTGCCGTACCGTTTCCGGGGAAATGCCCATCTTGTCGCCTATCTTTTTTAAAGTATGATGTTCGCAGCCGCCCAGTTCATAGCGGTACATCAGTATCCGCCGTTCCCTGTCCTTAAGGTTTGCAAGACAATCCAGGGCTTCCCGCCGGCTGTCTTCCCGAAGCATGGCCTGCTCGGGGTTGTAGGTATAGTCCTCATGAAGTTCCATGAAGGAGGGGTTTTCATCCTCTTCATTCTCAGGCTCCAGAGAAATGGGAGTACTGACTATATTGAGGATGCCTTCCACGTCTTCAACTGTTACGCCGATAGCTTCGGCAATTTCATCACTCCGCGGCTGATGCATAAGAGTCTGACTCAAAGTATGATAGCTGTGCTGAATCTTCCGGTAAATTTCCTCTTTCCGGTGAGGCAGCCTGATAACCCGGCGCCGGTTGACCAGAAAACGGGCAATATACTGCCTGATCCACCATGCCGCATAGGTAGAAAAACGGACATTCTTTGAATAGTCATACTTTTCCGCCGCATGCATAAGGCCTATATTCCCCTCCTGAATAATATCCAGAAATGGAATATCATCCCTTATATAGGAACGGGCTATCTTTACTACCAGCCTGAGATTCGACTCAACAAGTTTCCGGCAGGCTCTTGCGCTTCCCTGCTGAATTTGCCGGGAAAGTTCGAGTTCTTCGTCAAAGCTGAGAAGAGAAAAACGCTTTATCTCCTGCATATACGTTTTCAGGACATCATCTCCCGAACCGTTCATCTTCTTTTTACTCATAACATCCTCCGGACATGAATTCATTCATATCCCGATATTAATAAGCAAATTCCATGCCATCTTATTTCAGACGGGCAAAATCATACGTAACTCATTGTATTATAAGGAATTACGTAAAATTAATTTTTTGGGATTTCACACTCAATTCCGAAAAAGTATAAAAAATCATACGGCCTTCTTTTTTTTATGTATGGAAAAAGTTATACGGATACGCTATATTATCCCTATGGAATGCGGAATCAAAGCCCGGGAAAAAGATGGTAACGGATATTTCTTCATCCAGTGGTCTCCGCTGGCCGTGGCGGATCGCTGGGAAATCAATGCCAAGGTGCCTGCAGTTGCCGGGATCTACGAGATCTACTGGATGGATGAGCAGAATCACCTGAGGCTGCTCTACATAGGAGACACCCATTACGGCGGCCTGCGTTCCGAGATCCGCCGTCTCACCGATCCCGAATTGACCATCGACAGCCGCTGCAGAAAGATTCTTGAAGATGAAGAGATATGGTACCGATATGCCCCAGTCAATTCCGCCGCGGCGATGAGCGATGTAGTGTGGTTCTTCCGGCGGACTTATTTTCCGGAAAATCCCGGAGTTTCCCATTCCGGCCGCTATGAGAAGATCTTTGTCAAGGAATCATCCACCGATAAGCTTATCTGGGTACCCTAAAAACAGGGTTTAAGGTTCAGGAAAAAACTGTGATTGAGTACGTAGTACCCGGCAACATTGACGACAGGGTTCTTTCCAGGGCGGCACGGCTTCTCTCCGGGGGCGGTATCGTGGCCCTCCCCACAGATACAAGCTGGAGTCTGACCTGTTCTACTGCCTCCAAAGAAGGAATAAAAAAACTCAAATCCCTTTCGGGGGAGCGGGATGAGAGGCATTTTACTCTTCTCTGTTCCGATATTTCCCAGTTCGGGGAGCTTTGCTCCATGGATAATACCCGTTTCCGCCTTATCCGGCGCCTTTCTCCGGGGCCCTATGTATTCATCCTCAAGACTCTGCCGGGTACCGAAAAGGCCCTCAATCTCCGCCGCCGGGAAGCAGGTGTCCGCATCCCCGATCACCCTATTCCCCTGGCCCTTATCAAAACCCTGGGCGGGCCGCTCTACTCCATCACCGCCAAGCGGGCCGCAACGGACGACGGTTTTCGGACTGAGGAAGAGGGCGCGGAATCCCGAATGTCCCCCATCCCTCAAGAGGAACTTTTTGAAGGAGGCTGGGAACTGGAAAATATAAACGGTATAGATCTGATCATAGACGGCGGAAAAAATCAGGAGAGGATCTTTTCCACCATTCTCGATCTTTCCGGAGATGAAGTAACACTCATCCGGGCGGGAACAGGGCCATGGCCGGCATAAACAAACCCTGGGTCAGAGTAGTCTTCCGGCGGAGAGTCTTTGTCATCTCCGTCCTTTTGGTACAGATACTCTTTATTACCTTTCTCATTGCCGGGGGAAGTCTTTACTTTCACTACCTGTCGATATTCCTTAGCCTCCTGAGTATCATTGTCTGCATCAGAATCATCAACAGGAAGGAAAAGCCGGCTTATAAGTTAATCTGGATTTTTATCATCCTGCTTTTCCCTATCTTCGGCGGTATTCTCTATGTGCTCTTCTATACCCAGTCGAATCCGCGTAAACTAAAAAAGCAAATTGCGGCAGTTGACAGACTTGCCGCTTCTTCATTTTTCCTTCCCGGAAACAGACTTCCTGCGCTTCTTTCAAATAACAGGGAATTCTATACTCTGGCCCATTACCTTCAGGAATATGCAGGTTTCCCCGTATACTCAAAAACCCGGACAGAATACTTTCCCTCCGGAGAGAGTTTCTACAAACGGGTCATGGAAGAAATTGTAAAGGCTGAACGCTATATCTTTCTGGAATTTTTTATACTCCGTCAGGGACAGATGCTCGACCCCATCCTGAGTATCCTTGAAGGGAAGGCCCGCAAAGGTGTTGATGTCCGGGTTATCTACGATGATCTCGGCTGCTTCATGTCCCTTCCTACGGACTTCAAAAACTACCTTTGGCAGCGGGGGATAAAATGTCAGATATTCAATCCCTTCAAGCCGATTTTCTCTTCCCTGCAGAACAACCGTGACCACCGGAAGTTGATCATCATAGACGGGAAGACGGCCTTTACCGGGGGCATCAATCTGGCGGACGAGTACATCAATGCTATTGAACGCTTTGGCCACTGGAAGGATGCGGCAATAATGCTGCAGGGCGAGGGAGCGTGGTCTCTGACAATGATATTCTTATGTATGTGGAATTTGAGCCTTAAGGAAAAGGAGAAATTTGATTCGTTCTATCCCTGGCCCGGAACCCCAACCGGGCCTGCCAATGCAGGCGAAGGTTCCCCTCTTGATGGAGAGTGCAGCAGTGAAAGCGACGGTTTTGTGCAGCCCTATGCCGACAGTCCCATCGATGATGAAAATGTAGGCGAGCATGTCTACATACAGATTATCAACAATGCCAGAGAATATGTATACATAAACACTCCCTACCTTGTAGTGGACGACAATCTGCTTTCCGCATTAACGATGGCGGCCAAGAGCGGGGTGGATGTACGGATTATTACCCCCCACCGCTGGGACAAATGGATGGTAGCCATTACTTCCCGTTCCTACTACCGGCAACTGGTCATGGCGGGGGTAAAGGTGTATGAATACACTTCCGGCTTTAACCACTCAAAAACTTTTGTCTGCGATGACAAGATTGCTACCGTAGGAACCACAAACCTTGACTTCCGGAGCCTCTATCTCCACTTTGAATGCGGCGTGATAGTATACCGCAGTAATTCTATCCGGTCCGTAAAGGAAGACTTTCTGAACACCCTCCCCAGCTGCCACAGGATTACCATTTCCGACTGCTCCCGCAATGCCTTTCAGCGGATGATTCAGGATGTGCTCAGGCTTTTTGCACCTTTGATGTAGTAAAAAACCAGAAAGTCAAGATTCAGCCTTTATACGTACATGGCTTCGGATAGGAGATGGGCATGAGTCCCCGGATGTACCTGGAAGATCTGAGGCTGAAAACAGCGGTAGATGCCCCTTCGGCGGAAAAGGCTTGAGTGTTAAGGAAGCGGCGGCCACTGTGGTATCTATGATGTGAATCATGAGACTTTCCCAAAACTTCAGCTTTTGGGAACGTAACCTTAAATTTAGAGGAAAAGCGGACTTTTGGCCGCTTTTGCCAAGGCCATTCCCGAAAGAAACTGCGGTCTTGTTAAAGCTTCTATCCTTCTGTATCTTTAAGTCATGACACGGGGAATCTTGATTGCGGGAAATGAATCTTCCCTAACCCAGGCTATAGCCGCCGAAGCAGCCCGGCGGGTCGAACACTTTGTCTGCACCCTGATACCCGGCCATCCCGGCCCCGAAGTTCCCGTTTCCCCGCCTTCCTTTCTCAAGGAAGCTAACCTTAAAAATTCAATCGAACAGGAAACTTTGTCTCCTGCAGCCATTCCCCTTACATGGAACCCCGGCAGCCCCATTTCGGCCCGGACTCTGCTTCTGGGTGCGGAAAACCGTCTTTCCCGGATAGATGAAGCCGTCCTGGTCTGCGTTCCCCCTGCCCTCCGCTGCAGACCTGCGGAATTGCCCCCGGCGGAAGTGGAAACCATGGTGGAAGAAAACATCAAAGGATGGTTTTTTCTGGTTAGAGAACTGGCCCTGTTCTTTACATCCAAAAAAAGCGGAACCCTTGCCCTGGCCCTGAACGAAATTGCTTTGGGGGGAAGCAGGGACGATGCGGTAGATTTTCTGGGTCCTGCGGCGGCAGCATCCTTTAGCGCCCTTACCCGGGGCATTCTTGCCTCCGCACCCGCCGAACCCTGGCTTACCATGGGTTTTTCCAGTTCCGAAACAGGTGATGAAGAAGCCTTTGCCTCCTTTATCTGGAAACGCCTTGACGAAGGCAGCAAGCGGGACAGTGGCAAGCTGCACAAATACGGAAAACTCAACCTCTTTCGTTGACAAAAGGGGCTGTTAAAAGGTAATCTGCAGGTATCCGGGTAATTTCCGGATTTTTGTACGGTCCTGTAGCTCAGTGGATAGAGCGGCCGCCTCCTAAGCGGCAGGTCGGCCGTCCGATTCGGCCCAGGATCATTACAAAAGGGGCTGTCCGAAGAGGTGAGAAAGCTTGTTCGGACAACTTCCTTAGTGCGGACCGGCCGGGAAGTAACCAAATTCCGGACAGTCCCTTATTTAGGCAGACCGGTATTTTGCTTCCGCCCTGAAGGGAAAAACGAACCGTGTTTCCACCGGGATTTGAACCGGTTTTTCCGCAAAAATAGTTTTCATGGATTCACGGCAAAGATCATATTGGCTAAAACATTTTTTTGCCCGGTTAACATTTCCGTATACTTTCCAGTAGCCGCATAGCTTATAATTCTCTCCCCTGTGTTTTACAAAGCCCAGTACATCTTCGGCCGGGTAGCCCAGGAAAAAACCGACTTCGTGGGGAAAGTCTTTGAGTTCAAAGCGTTTTTTCAAATAATCCAGCAGTATGAAAACCGAAGCGGTACCGGAAAGTAATCTTTGACCACTGCCGGAATCCCTGCAACATATTCCTGCCGGGTATCCCAGGCCGGTAAGCGATTTCAAAATTACTTCATTCAGTATTGTTTTTTCAAGCGATATTTTATCAAACGCCAGCACCAGTAATCTGTTTTTATGTTTCCGCAGTACAGTAAATCCAATATCTGCAGGCAGTAAAGCGCTTAAATATGACAAGTAATGTTCAGACTGAATCATGAATAGAGCCGACGGTTTGCAGCCAAATAAAACAGGGCTGCACTGGTTAATAATGATTTTTTCAATTTCAGACTGCACTCGTCACCCCTTTCCCAAAAAAGCGAGAGTACCGCACGGCACAGCAACGCAGGCTGTACGATACTCCCGTGAAAAAATGGGCATTGCTAAGCGGCGCTACCGGCAAGGCGTTTGCCTAATTCATAACATCTGTTAAGCACGTCCTCTGTCGGTACAAGCTGGGCAATAAGTCCTTCCCCGTCAACATTGGCGCCGGAATTTTTCATGCGTTCAACCCAGTCCCGCATCCACTGTCCGTCTCCCCAATCATAGGAACCGAAAAGTACCAGGGGCTTTCCTCCCAGTTCCGCCTGGGTTAAACCGCTGATGAACGGTTCCATTTCCTCTTCTTCCAGGATTTCCGCACCCATCGCAGGACAGCCGAATGCAAGTGCGGCGGCTTCTCTTACCATCTCAGGAGCCGCCTCCACTGCCGGTTTTAGAACAACTTCCGCCCCTGCTTCACTTGCCCCTTTGGCAATCTGTTTTGCCATCGTTTCGGTATTTCCGGTACCGCTCCAGTAAGCAATAAAAACCTTGTTCATGTATGCCAGACCTCCAATCTTTAGTGTTATGTTTTTCTAACATAAAGTTATACACATATAACAAAGTAATGTCAACAGAATTTTTCAGGAATTTTTATGTTTTTAAAGACGAAACCGGCCGGGAACATCCCGGGGAACGAGGTTTTGTCAATCCGGGGCCGCCTGCAGCACGTGTTCCCGTCCAATCCGCCTTACCGTGTAGAATCCGGCGGTCCGTTAACAGGGCAGTTCCCGGCAGGCAGGCTGTGTTCGGCGCAGGAGAGGGTTCTCCTCCGTTAAAAATCCGAAAAAAGGCTTGACAAAGGTGTTTTTTGGGGATTATTGTATATTATACCTATCTTATTAATAGGATATATGAAATGGAGAACCTGGGCTCAAGTTTCCGGGCATGAATCCCAACCCCGCTTGCGGATCAAAAGGGAGCGTTATGGCGAATATAATAGTGGATAACTTAACGGAACTGGTAGGCCAGACCCCGCTTTTGAGGCCTCGGCGCTTTATAAGGCTGGCAGGCATCACCGGGGCGGATCTTCTCTTCAAACTTGAATACTTTAACCCTCTTTCCAGCGTAAAAGACCGCATTGCAAGGGCTATGATTGAGGATGCGGAGGCCAAGGGCAGCCTTAAAAACGGAACCGTCCTGATAGAACCAACCAGCGGCAATACCGGTATAGGGCTTGCCTTCGTTGCAGCCGCCAAGGGCTACAGGTTGATTCTTACCATGCCCGATACGATGAGTATTGAACGCCGGCAGCTTCTCCTGGCGCTGGGCGCGGAACTTGTGCTGACCCCCGGAGCGCTGGGCATGAAGGGAGCCATAAACAAGGCGCTGGAATTGAATGCCAGGATACCGGACAGTCTGATTCTCCAGCAATTTTCCAATCCTGCAAACCCCGAAATACACAGGAAGACCACGGGCCCTGAAATTTGGGAGGCTACCGGCGGAAAGGTTGATATTCTCGTTGCCGGAGTTGGCACAGGAGGAACCTTGAGCGGCGCAGGCAGCGCCCTGAAAGAGAAAAAAGGTGAAGTCAGGGCGGTGGCCGTTGAGCCGGATGCGTCTCCGGTGATTTCAGGGGGGAAAAGCGGCCCCCACCAGATACAGGGAATCGGCGCGGGCTTTGTGCCGGATGTGCTGGATCTCTCCGTGGTGGATGAGGTATTCCGTGTCCGCAATGAAGAAGCGGTTGATACCGCGAGGGTACTGGCCCGTGAAGAGGGGCTTCTGGTAGGAATTTCCTCGGGGGCGGCCGCCTATGCCGCCGCAAGGATTGCAGGCCGGGATGAAAACAAAGGCAAGACCATAGTGGCGATCCTCCCCGATACGGGGGAACGCTACCTTTCCACCGTACTGTGGAAAGATCCTCCCCGGGAAAAAAGTCCTATTTGGTACTGACGGAAGCAAGGAGCGTATTGTGAGTACTGTAATTGACCGGCCCCGCTATGTATGCGCCCTGGGCGGCGCATTGGCGCTAATACGGGCATTGCCCCGTACCATACCCATTGTTCATGCAGCCACGGGTTGCGCATATAACTACTACATCGGCGGAAACGCGGGAGCTGCATACCTAGGCGGGGGCTACTGCGGAGCTACGTCGATACCTTCAAGCAATGTGTCGGAAAAAGAAATCATATTCGGTGGAGAGGCAAGGCTGGAAGAACAGATCCGCAGCACCATGGAAGTGATAGACGGAGATCTATACGTCGTCATTTCAGGCTGTATGGTGGAGATGATCGGTGACGACATACTCTCCGCTGTGGACCATATTGAAGATCTGCCGGAGAGGGTACTGGCCGTACAGACTCCCAGTTTCAGAGGCAACGCCCAGCAGGGTTACGATTTGGTTCTCGAAAAGTTGATCAAAAAATTTATTGTCAAACAGAAAATACGGCTCACAAAGACCGTCAATGTTTTCGGCATTATTCCAGGTAACGATATTTTTTATAAGGGTAATCTGAAGGAGATAAAGCGGGTATTAAAACTCATCGGTGTTGAGGCAAACACTTTTTTTGGCGAAAGGGAAACCCTTGAAGATCTTCGCAATTGCGGCAATGCCGCGCTCAATATTGTCTTGTCCGATGTATATGCACCTCTGGCTGCGGAAAGCTTCAGGGAAGTACATGAAATTTCCTATATCCGGGAGCAGATGCCCATAGGTTTTTTCCAGACGGCAAAATTTTTACACAATGTGGGGAAGGCCCTGAATATTGAAGACAAGATTATTGACGATGCGATCAGGGCCGAAGAGGAAATCTACTTTGATTACTTTGAACGCATTGCGGATACCTATAATGACATCGATCTTCAGCGTTACGGGGTTGTGGCTGCAGATTCCAATTACGGGCCTTCCCTGGCCAACTTTATTTCCGATGAACTGGGCTGGATTCCCCATCTTGTCATGATTACCGATCCGCTCACCGAAGAAAATGAAGCGGCCCTCAATAAACGTTTTTTAGGGTTTGCTTCCGGAATAGAACCCGAAGTCCGTTACGATCCAAACGCCTCGTCCCTGCGGCATTATCTTATTGACAGTTGGGAACGGAACCGCAACCACGTGTACTATGAAGCGCTTTCGCCGGTAGTTATCTTCGGCAGTGCATTTGAGAGGGATTTTGCCGAAGAATCCGGTTTCCCTCTCCTCGCCGTTTCGTTCCCCGCAAACAGCAGGGTGGTATTCAACAAGGCATATGCGGGATTTAACGGCGGCCTGTCTCTGGCGGAAGATACCTTTTCACTGCTGGTATCAGGACGGTAATCAGAGTCTGTCTATTTATGGAGGATATATGAAAACAAAAATAGAACGGGCGGCTCCGCCCAGGGAAGAGCGTCTGCAGGCAGGCTCTGCATTTTGCGGAACCTGTATGCAGTTACGGGAACGCCTGGGACGCAAGGACGGGGGCTGTTTTAATACGGCAAACAGAAGTTTCGGCCAGAGTTTCGGCTGCCAGTTTACCCTGAGCCTTGCCATGCTCAATACGTTACGCAACACGGTGGTAATTGTCCACGGCCCGATTGGCTGTGGCTTCTGGTCAATAGGCGGTTACGGTGCCGGAAGGAACATGAAGCGTCTTCGGGATCCGGCGCAGAACAGTACCATACAGATCTCCACCAACCTTGACGAAAGTGACGTAATCTCGGGCGGTGAAAAAAAACTCCGTGAGGCGGTTTTCTTTGCCGACCGGGAATGGCGGCCCGAGGCCATTGTGGTTGCCAGTTCCTGTGTTCCGGCCCTCATCGGGGATGATGTTGACGCTATCCTCAGCCAGCTTCAGGGCAGTGTGTCTGCGGATCTTGTATCGGTAAACTGCGAAGGCTTCAAAACAAAACTTATGGCAACCGCCTATGATGCGGTATACAACGGCATTCTTAAAAATCTTACAAAGAAAAAAATTGAACGAGAAAATTTGACGGTTCCCGGTAAACTTGATGATATCGTCTGGGAATACAATAAGGCCCATACTGTCAACGTACTCAATGTCGGTTCAATGGGACGTTCCGATGAACTTGAATTGCAAAGGCTCCTCAATGCCCTGGAACTCAATGTAAATTTCCTTCCCTGTTTTTCATCTCCCAAAGATTTCAGGCGTGTTCTTGATGCGGCGCTCAATGTCAGCATCTGTGGAACTCATGATGATTATTATGTCAAGTATATTCATGAGGAATACGGAATCCCCTATATAATCGATACCATGCCCATCGGACGTAAAGGCACTTCCCGCTGGCTCATGAACATCGCAAGGCATTTTAATATTGAACAGCAGGCGCGGCTCCTCATCGAAAAGGAAGACGCTGCTCTTGATGAGGCTCTTGAACCATACCGCGCCGCATTGAAAGGCAAGCGGGTCTATATTTCAGGTGGAGAACTGCGTATCTTTGCAACCGCGGAACTGGTAAAGGATCTGGGAATGGAAATTGCAGGGCTGAAAAGCCATCACATCGATAAATTCGTAAAACCGGTAATGGATGATCTGGAAATTTCAGGCGATACCTATATCGACATTGCCTCCCAGCATCCCTTTGAGCAGGCCAACCTGATACAGAAAATAAAACCCGATGTGATCCTGATGCACGCAGGCGGAGGAAACGTCACCGCAAAACACGGACTGCCGGTGCTGCCCCTTTTCAATCCCGGTAACAGTTACATGGCTTATGCCGGAGCCTTTGATGCCGCATGCCGGCTCAAGCGGCTTATTTCAAACAGCCAGTTCAACAAGAACATGCACAGGTACAGATCACTTCCCTACCGTAAAGAATGGTACGATAAAGAAGTATTCGCGTATATCAAAGAATAGACTTGTTACAGGGATGCGCCCAGGACCTCGGCCCCGGCAAGTTCGGCGGGGCGGCCGTTTATGTCGGTTTTGTCAAGCAGGCCGGCCGCCAACAGTACTCCCCGATCCTGCCACCCCATGTATGCCGCAATGTCCCTGTAGATCTTCACCGCCGGTTCATACTGTGCGGTATTGTTATTGCGGCCGCAGAGGACATACACACTCTCCCTGATTGTGAGGCGTTTTTTATTCTCAAGTCCGGTATACGCATGGAATCTGTCCCAGGCGGTTTTCAGTTGGGCCGAGATTCCTCCCCAGTAGAGCGGAGAGAAAAAAGCTATGACGCCGGATCCTTCCAGAAGCGGATACAGTTCATCAAAGTCATCCCGGATTACGCATGGATGGGAACCGCTGAAGCATAAACCACAGCCCTTGCAGCCCTGAATATTTTTGAAGGCCGTCTCAAACTTAACGGTATCGTGACCGCTCTGTTTTGCCCCTTTAATAAAAGCATCCGCCAGCTTATCGCTGTTTCCGCTTTTACGGGGACTCCCGGTAAGAACCAAAATATGTTTACCCATAGGAACCTCCATTGAGACTGTTCCAAAACTTAAGTTTTTTGGAACAAGCTCAATTTTCTCCGTTTTAAATTTTATATTCTTCCACGAGATCCAGAACTCCGTATTCGATCAAAATTTCTTCAAGTCGATCCTGCTTCATGGGTTTTGGAATAACAAAGTCTGTATTCGTCTCTATTGCCTTTGCCAGTTCCCGGTATTTCTGGGCCTGGCTTGAGTCACTCTTGTATTCAATTACCGTCTTCTTTCTTATCTCGGCATGCTGCACAATATTATCCCGCGGTACAAAGTATACAAGCCTGGTTCCCAGTTCATTGGCAAAGGCCCGCATGACTTCGATTTCCCGGTCAACATTGCGGCTGTTGCAGATAATACCTCCCATTCTGACTCCGCCTTTTGCGGCGAATTTCTGAATCCCCTTCGCGATATTATTGGCCGCATAGAGAGCCATCATTTCGCCGGAGGCGACAATATAAATTTCTTTTGCCTTGCCTTCCCGGATGGGCATTGCAAAACCGCCGCACACCACATCCCCCAATACATCGTAGAATACATATTCCAGATCATCGGTATAGGCGCCCAGCCGTTCCAGGAGTCCGATGGAGGTGATGATCCCCCTGCCTGCACAGCCCACTCCCGGCTCAGGCCCGCCGGACTCAACACATTTTACACCGAGGTATCCTTCCTTGAGAATTTCCGAAAGTTTAACGTCTTCTCCCGCATCGCGGAGAGTATCCAGTACGGTTTTTTGGGCAAGCCCTCCCAGGAGGAGGCGGGTGGAATCAGCTTTGGGATCGCAGCCGACAACCATTACCTTTCTGCCCATTTCCACGAGCCCGGCGGTAAGATTCTGGGCTGTGGTTGATTTGCCGATCCCTCCTTTCCCGTATATGGCAATCTGCCGGATTTTTTCATTAACCATTATGATGCTCCTGATTGATCTTTGAGTATCTCCTGTGATATACAGTGAGTTTTGAAATTGATTCGGCAATATCCGCCGGCGCTTCAAGGGCGGTGATCCCGGCCCGTTTCAAAAACATGTGAGGTTTCCTGCCTATCCTGGTAGTCAGGACATAGCTGCAGTCGCCGAGCAGCTTGATGACCGTATCAAGCCGTTCATCGCTGTGTCCGAGGCATCCGCCTGAGCTTCCCTTCGGGGCAGATCCTCCGCAGCCGGACACCTGCGGCACGGGACGCCGTTCCCCCGGTTCCCACGCGCCGCTTTGTTCATCCACCGAAAGAATATAAAATACTTCCGTATTGCCAAAATGCAGATCCACCTCTTTTCCATTCGAGGAACTCAACGCAACCTTGAAAGACATTGACAACTCCTGAATTAGAGTCCGGCTATAATACGGACATTACAGCCGGACACGAATTAACCGGCTTCATCCAGAATGAACTGTGTTCTGGACGTGGTAGTTTTTGTTTTGAAGACATTGGAATAGATTTCTTCTATCAATTTCAGGCCGCCGTCGTAACCCAGATAGGTATTGTTGACAATTACCGTTTCAGGCAGGGGCAGACTCACAAAGGTATAGAGGTTATTTGTTTCCTGAGCCAGCAATTTTTCCCAACTGCTTCCCAGAAACAGGGCTTTTTTTGATTTGCCGAGACGTTTTTTGATCTCTTTCTGTATAATCCCGCCGTCACTTTCAAAGAATAACAGTTCCCCGAAGCGCTCATCCCTGGAAAGCGCCGCATCCCTTACCAGTTTCTTCTGGCTTTCATTTGGGTCATCGGTAATATATACACCTTTCAGGATGTAGCCGATTTCATTGATCAGGAAATTGCTCATTCCCAAACCATAGGCGCTGTCCGCCACCGTATAGAGCTCCGAGGGCAGGTTGTTCCTGAACTCGGCAATAAAATCGATTAGGGAAACCAGATATTTATAGAAACGGCCTTCCTCTTTTTGTATAACCGGCTCCACTACCGTTTCCGGGATTTCTGCAAAGGAAGCGACCTCCCGGAGAAAGGCGCTTGTTTCCTGGGCGCCGACCGGCAGTACCGGATAATGGAGAAACGGCGTTCCGTATTTTTCTTCCAGAAGTTTTACGGTGTTCAAACCGACCCAGGGCGAAACGAGAATATTAAACTGGGCATTGACAATATCTTTCCATTCACTTACACCCGCAGAGGAATAACCGAAAAGTACATGGGCTTCAAGACCGATTGATTCCAGCAGGCGTTTTAATGTTTCAAGGTCTGCCCGCCAATACGGATCCTGAAACGGGACTACGGAAAATACATTTACCAAACCCTTGCGGGCTTTTGGTTCCGCCTTTCCCACAAACTGATCGATGATGGCGTTTACCACAACTTCATGTCCGTAATAGTTGTTTCCCTTAAAACCTGCCGTTTCCACTCCCACTACGGGCTGCCCCTGGCCGGCAAATTCTTTTGCCACGGATACCGTATCGTCTCCTACTATATCCGCGGTACATCCGGTCAAGACAACAAAGAGATCCCCCCTCATGACCCTCAATGCCCCCTCGATGGTGGCCTTAAGTTTTTTCTCCCCGCCGAAAACTACTTCCTGTTCATAGGTGTTGGTACTGGACACATGGCCTCCGCCTGCGTATTCCTCACCCTGATGCCCGGCGCTTCCCGTTGTAAAGCCTGAAACCTTTGAGGAACAGCCCGGCCCCGCATGAACAATGGGATGGGCCATGGGAATAGCCAATACTGTCTGCTGCGCGCCGAGGGCGCAGGTGTATCGCGCCTGCTCGATAAGAAAACTCATTTGCCGTGTCCTCCTTCGAAGTAAAATGGATCCTCTTCATCAAGCCACCAGTCGGTGTAGGGCATTTCGAAATGCCTGGCAACATTTTCCACCAGTTTTTTTGTCTGCAATGCCTCGTAGATCCTCCGGCCCATTTTTACAACTCCCTCGTATCCGATGCTGTAATTGGCGTCTCCTTCAAAGAGGGTTGGTATGCCGAGTTTTGAACCTATACCGGTAAGCCCCATGTGCCGGCATACCAGCAAATCGGGATGAAGTTTCCTCAGAATCTTTACCACCTGATAGGGCTGCATGTTACAGACGGAAAAATTCGGAATGTCTCCATTACTTTCTATCAGGGCATTCAGGGTATTCACCGATTCAGGATTATCCGTATGAAGATCGTGGTGCAGCGAAGTTGCCCCTGCCAGTTCCAGCCCCAGACTTTTTCCGATGTTTGCAAGGTTATGGGCAAATGAATCACCGGAAATAACGTAGAGCCGTTTGCCGTTTAATTTTGAACGCAGCTCCTCCATTTCCTCACGGTATTTTTCACGCTCTTCGGCAATAACTTTTTCCGCCAGTTCTTCCCGGCCTGTTACCTTGCCTATGGCCCTTAGCCATGTATCCGTCCAATCAAGGCCGTATGGAGAAGCGGTTTTAATTTCAGGAACGCCGTACTGTTCCTCCAGGACTGCGGCAACATACAGTGACAGGGTTTCACAGATCGTAGTCGAGCAGGCCGCTTCGGAAATGGTTTCAAGCTGTTCAAGATCGGTCAGGGCGACCAGATAGTTGACCCGTAAATTCATCCGTTTCAAGAGAGGGCTGAATGTATCCGTTCCCTCAAAGTTAAATACATTGACAAGATCTTCCTGCTTCTTTTGCGGAGACTTCACCAGTTTCCGCAGTATGGCATGAAATACCGAATCGAAACCCGTAGACCATATCTTCGATTTGAAACCTTCGCAGTAAATGGGTACAACCGGATATCCCAGTTCCTCTTCCATTTCTTCGGCAACGTTTTCTATGTCTTCCCCGATAATACCTGAGGCACAGGAAGTTGAAACCATGACGGCCCGCGGTTTGAAACGGCTGTCGGCTTCCCGAATGGCCTTACGGAGTTTTTCCGCCGCGCCGAATATGGTGTCTTTCTCCTGTATATTGGTACTGAGAACATGAAGTGAAAACGGTTTCTGACTGCGGGCAAGCGCTGTTCCCCGTGCAGCCAGGGCGGCGTTGTACATTCCCGCGTCACAACCGATGGGGGCATGGCACACCAGGGCTACATCCCGGATATGGGCAATCACTCCGCCGCCCTGCCCTCCCATGCAGTAGCTGCACTGGCTGAAAGATCTGTCGCAGGGAGCATAGGTTCCCGATTTTGATTTATCATACAGATCCTTTGCCGTACCGTTGTAGGTGATCACCGAATGAAGCCGCCGTTCCCGGACTTCCACTTCCGGAGTTTTGGAAAAAACACTCATATCCTCTCCTATTTCCATTTGATCAATAATTTTTCGATTGT
Organism: Treponema sp.; assembly: GCA_031278095.1. Classification (GTDB taxonomy): domain Bacteria; phylum Spirochaetota; class Spirochaetia; order Treponematales; family Breznakiellaceae; genus JAIRNJ01. Next base: position 26,688 of record JAITLC010000092.1, on the reverse strand, counting down.
CAAAAGCAGTTTGTTCAGAACTGTTACCGCTACACCGATGAGGATGATCCCTGCCACAACTCTGGTATAGTCTGCAAAGTCCGCATAGTACTTTACATACCAGCCCAGTCCCGAAGTTCCTCCCACCAGTTCCGCTGCGGTTAAAACCATAAAAGACATGGAAAGAGTCACACTTAGGCCCGAGATAAGACGCGGGAGACTGTATGGAAACAGTACATTCAGAAACATCGACAGGGAACCTATATTCAAAGTCTTGGCGGATTCCAGTATCCTCCGGTCTACCGTGGAGACACAGATGATCATGTTCATGTACACAGGCCAAAAGATGCTGCTGAATACGATAAAAAGGGAAGCTGCACGGAAACTCGGAAGCAGGGCTATGGCATAAGGGCTGTATATAATGGCCGGAATAGGACTGATTATCTTTGCGATTGGGAAGAACGCTTTCCGGGGGCGTTCAAACCAGCCTGTCAACATTCCCAGACTTATACCCAGAAGGAGGGCAAAGAAGAAAGCCGTAAACAACAGCCTTCCGGAACTGAAAACTCCGTCAAGAATCTTCTTCCGGTCGCTTATAAAAATCGCAAAGACTCTCTCCGGCGGAGGAACCAGCATCGTATTTGCCCGGTTTGTTTTGGTGGTATAGATCTCCCAGATGAGAAGAAAAAGAAAAATGATAAATACGATATCATGGGCCGATTTAGATCTGCGGTATATAATTAGAACCGCTTCTATCAGAATAACGATCCCAAAGAATATCCACCTGTTTTGTATCTCCACCGCCGCCGGAGCGAGAATCAAGACGATCAGGGCCAGAAAAACCAGGTGAGGCAAAAAATTATAGAGCCTTTCCAGCGTCTCTTTATTTTTCATATAACAACCTCGCTGCCCCCGATGTTTTCCAAAACATCCCTGTAGAAAAGGCTCATGATTTCTTTTCTCAGTTCCCGGTATCTATCGGTTTTGAAAAGATCTTCCCGGATTCTGGGCCGCTTAAAGTCTATGACTATCTCCTGTTCGATCTTCTTGTTGTGCATGAAAAGCATCCTGTCGGAGAGAAGAATTGCTTCGTCTACATCGTGTGTTACAAAGACAATGGTCTTTTTTTCCTGATCCCTTACGAGCAGATCCAGCAGCAGATCCTGAAGGATCATCTTGTTTTTTGCGTCAACAGCGCCGAAGGGTTCATCCATTAAAAGAATCTCAGGCTTCATGGCAAGCGCCCTGGCGATGGCGACCCGCTGCTGCATTCCTCCCGAAAGCTGGTAGGGATACTTGTTTTCAAATCCCCGGAGCCCGACCTTGTGAAGGTGTTCGCGGGCAAGCCGGTCAATCTCTTTTTTACCCATATTGTCAAATGCCTGTCTGATTCCAAAACTGACATTACGTTTCGATGTCATCCAGGGAAACAGTGAGTAATGCTGAAAAACGATCCCGCGGTTTTTCCCGGGGCCCTCCACCGGCTGCTCATCAATGAGAAATTCCCCCTTGCAAAGAGTGCGTATCCCGCTTAACACATTAAGGATAGTACTCTTACCGCAGCCGCTGGAACCGATGATGCTGACAAATTCCCCTTCCTCCACGGAGAGGCTTAAATCGCTGAGGGCGGTAAATGCTTTACCGTTGTCAACATAATCAAGACATGCATTGTTCAGCCGGATCTTACTCATCCCTCAATTTCCTCCAGCGGCATGGAACCGAAGCCCCAGGCCGCCCCGGGCCTTTTAATTAGCATCTGTCCACAAAGCCGGTTACTTTGCGGACAGACCATTTTAAGGAAGTCTGTCCATAATGTATCTACATTACGGACAGACACTAATTAACCTCTATTCATAAATGGACAGAGGTTAATTAAAGGCGTCAAAATCCTTTTTTAATTCCAGAAAAACCGGATCGTTCGGAGATTCCTTCAGAACCTGCGCAAGAGCCTCCTCGTAAAGAGTGGAATCAACATAATCGGCTGCATTCACACTACCCTTGGCATAGCCTATCAGCGTCATGCCTTCATAGAAGTCAAGGATCTTCTTCTTTGCAGGATCCGGACTGAGGCCCAAATGCCCGTAATCGTAGAACTCGTTTTTTAAAACCGATTGTTCCACATCGTAGTGCCTGCCGGCATATTCAAGAGTCTTTTCGGGATCCGTTTTGAAGATCCGGTACGCCTTGATGTTTCCCTTCAGGAAATTGACAAAATCGGTCCGGTTGGCTTCAAGTTCCTTTTTGGTGGTAACCACCCGGCAGCAGGTATAACCCGGCGCCAGTTCATCAATATGCGCAATTATGGAAAGCCCCTGGTTTTCGGCGGCCTTTCTGAATAGTACATAGACTATCCCCGCGTCAACTTCGCCCTTTTTTACCGCTTCGATGATCGTGGGCGGGGAATCAAGTTCAACAACCTCAATCTTCGAAATATCCACCCCGTTGTTTTTCAGATAGCGGCGGAAGGTAATGTCCCCGCTCTGGGCGCGGGTTACGGCGATCCTCTTGCCGGAAAGGGTAGCGTCGCTAAAGTCCTTCCATTGAGACAGATTTTCCGGCTTGGTTACCAGGGCCGCCCCTTCGGACATGATGCCCCCAATGATCACCAGATCATTACCGGCTTCAATCAGCGTGAGCGACGCCGTTGTTCCGCCGTAGGTGGCAGCCTTTATTTTCCCGGTTGTTACCGCGGCGATCAGTTCCGGGGAACTTCCCTGAAGCGGATTAAAGCGTACATCCAGACCGTACTCGGCATAGTACCCGGCCTCCTGTGCAATGACAAGGAGAATGTTTGTATACCCCGTGGGCTGGAAGGGCACGTCAAAAGGCTTCAATGGTTTCGCTTCCGTTCCCGCCCGGATGTTTTCCTTTTTTGAGCAAGCGCCAAAGGAAATTACCGCAAGAACAATCCAAAGTATGTTCAGAAAAACCATAGTTTTTTTCATTTTTATACCTCCGGCTGTCCCAAAACTTCAATTTTTGGAACAGCTCCTTGAATTTAGCGGAAATACCGGACTTTGACCGGTTTTTTTCGGGAGCCTGTACCGAAACCAGCCGGGTTTTGGAACAGACTCGCCCCTCTTGAAATTTGTTGTGGTTCAGGGCCGTTCTTAACGGCAACAACAACAACAATAGTTACGGTTCGACATCATAACCTCCTTCTGAATAATACTTAGTAGTTTGACGTTATTAATAGGTTATTATTCATAGAAAAATACTAGTAAATTGATTTAATTGTGTCAAGTGCATGGTGTGAATTTTTTAGAAAAATTAAGGCTGTTCCAAAATCCGGTGATCCGGCAGGATCATGATTTTGGAACAGCGGCCTTAGATTAGACCTGTTCAGAAAAAAACTTGAGTTTTGGAACACGCTTACTTCTTATCTCCCAGTACCTCAAGCTTTTGGCTGATCGTACCGCCGGCTTCCCGTGTCTGGTGCAGCATACCCCAGTATTTTCCGTTGGAGAAGAAACAGTGGAAATCATCCTGGTTTATGCGGGGTTCGAAGCTTTCCCTGTCCGCAGCGGCGTCATAAGAGGCGCCCGACAGGGCCGGAATCAGGCCCCAGCTTGCCAGAGAACGGGCGTAGTGGAAACCGCATTCCACCTCGTCCCAGGGATTACGGCGGAAACCATCCTGACGGTTCCGGATGGTTCTGACAATAGTCAACGCTTCGTCAATAAGCCCTTCATATATAAGGAAAGTTGCCGCCTGATATTCCACGCCCGTCCAGACCTCGTCGGCATACACAAAGGGCAGCCTGGGCTTGCCTCCATTGGGCCAGGAGGCCAGTACCAGACCCGCTTCGTCATCCGCCACATAGAGCCGCTGAAGACAGGCGTCCCGTTCGGCGCCGCTCTTGAAGTTATATTTGAAAATTGAGGCGGCGGCCTTTTTCAGATGCGCTTCGGGCAGAAGGGGGCCGAGGCCGCTTATATAGGCCAGTGTCTGGCCCAGCAGCTGATCCGAGAGGCAGCCTTTCCCAAACTGATAGGGATGCTCGTCAATATGTTCCGCGGGCTGGATAAAGTACTCGCCGTTCCAGGTTTTTTCGTCAAGCCTGGCCGCCGAAATTTCCCGGCGTTCACGGTATTGGGACGCAAGGCCCGCCTCCCCCATGGCCGCGGCCATTTTTTCCATGGCGGCAAGAGCGGCCAGATACATGACGCCGGTCAGCGGATTCACTCCGAAAAATTCAATGTCGTAGGTATTGTGTTGGCGGCCTTCCAGAAGTTCATCCCCGTCCCTGTCCCATTCAATGCGGACATACTCAAACGCTTTTTTGATCTTGGGCCAAAGCCGTTTAAGGAAGGCGTCATCCCCCGTAAGAGACCATTCCCTGTATACCCGGACTATGGTTCCGAGCTGACCGTCCGCGGCCGCCAGCATATCCCATTCGGATCGTCCGAATATACGGTCGGTACGGAAATTCATCTTTCCCGTATCATCCGTTTCCCGGATAAACTCATTGCAGCGGGCGGACTTTTCCAGTTCAGGAAAGAGGAAAGCCACGGTCTGGGCATAGTTCCATACATGGGTACAGGTTCCCCTGCAGCTTCCTTCGTGTTCATGACTCCCCTCCCAGGCCAGAAACGATCCATCCTCAATGCGGAAACAGGTAGTCGAACGGAGCGCCGTTATGTTGGACATGGCCGCATCGATCACCGGTTCGGGCAGGGTGGAACCGTAGACTGCCCGGCTGAATTCTCCGGAAAGCGATTCCAGTCTTTCCAGATTTGAAAGAAGATAGAAACCTGCGTCCCATGCATCGGAAAATTTCACCGCATAGTAGTTCTTTATCCTGGGTTCCGCCTCATCGTTTTCGTAAGGCGGCCAGCCCTTAACCCGGTTAGGCACATACCATGAAATGACGAATTCAAAATCAGCCTCGGTGCCGGGCCCTATTTCCTTGTGAACCGCCAGGCTTCCGGCAATTGCCCCCGGAGGAGCAACCTTGTTTTCCTGAATACCCTGTTCGCCGTCATGCAGGCGGCCGTTATTCCGGAAATCATCCCAAAAATCATAGATTCCGTCCCACCAGCCTGTCTTCCGCCATTCCTGTTTTACCGAAACATCTTTTTCGCCGGTAATGATCGCATTGTTGGCGTAATTCAGGGCCGTCTTGGGAACTCCGCCATCCATAAAAATACCGCGTATCCCGCCTTCCTTCCGGAACGTATTGAAGCAGCCCTGCGGCGCCTTATAGTTTTCAAAACAGTCAAAACCCCTAAACCCGCTGATATTCGGCATGGTTGCCGCCAGCGTAACCTTTGCGGGTTTCCCCGAGGGGTTCTTTACCCGGTAACGGAAGACCGCCGCGGGAATCCCCGAATCATCCGCATTGAGAGGGATAAAGGGAGTAAACGCGGTCAAAGACACTTCCAGGGGAAAAGTTACATCTTCAAAATGAAGTTCCGCCAGAGGATACGCAACCGAAAGGCTGCTCTTGCCGAAATGGGGAAGACCCGTAACCCGGTTCGGATGATAGCCCCTGCCCTGGTTAAAATCGGGCTGTATCTGCGATTCGAGAACCCTGGCGTCAATCCCGGCTTCCGTTTCGCAGCGGATTGCAAAAAAACTGAATGGCAGCTTGCAGCCCTTGCCGGGACGGTTAAAAATTTCAAAATCCCGCAGATCCCCGCGGGAACCCAGGGAAATGGTTCCGGTTCCTATTCCCCCCAGAGGGAAGGCCGCAAAAACATGGTCGTTGGAATAAACACGGGGCTGGATCATTATTACACCTCTCTGCTTTCAATTTAATACCTGAAATCCGTGCACGTGCACTATTTATAGTATCCCTTCCGTATCATATATGTCAATTTTTACAGCTTACAGGGTTTCGCCGGAGCAGATAGAGTGAGGCGCATAGGTATTTTGCGGGATAGATCCGCCCGACATCAGCCTGATAAGCATATTTACCGATTCTTTTCCCACTATCTCGAGCGAAGTAGATACGGTAGTAAGATGGGGATTTATATAGGTAAGTATGTCCAGATTGTCAAAACCCATGATCCCTGCATCCTGAGGAACATGAATCCCCTTAAGTCTGAAACATTTTATCAGTTCCAGAGCGTAAACATCGCTGGAACACAAAAATGCGGTCTTTATGTTCCCATGTTGAACCAGATCAAGGGCAGAATCAGTGTAATCTTTCCGTGTAAAAATATCATACCGTAAATCGGGATGCTGCTTCATATACCGAATAAAACCCCGGCTCCGCAGATCCTGGGTTTTTATATTCATCCTGCCTCCTGCGGCGCCTTTTTTACGCAATGGCGGACAAATGAATACGATACGCTTATAACCGGCGCCTGCTATATAGGCAGTGCTATCGTAGGCGGCCTTAACATCATTAATAGAAATACCGGGGATGCCCGGCAGATGATTTCCTACTGTTATCAAGGGGATCTCAAGGCTCTTTAGGTATTTTACATATTCACTCCCCTGTATTATGGGCAGGAGAATTAAACCGTCTACCCGGCGGGATGCCAGGTTGCTCAGGATATGCCTTTCGGCATCCATATTCTTCTCTGTTACTGCAATATACGTAAAATATCCCTCATTCCGGGCCGAAAGGCTGATAATATTGCTCAACTGGGCAAAATAATAATTTTTTAGATCAAAAAGCACCACTCCGATAGACATAGATTTTCCCCGGGACAACGTGGATGCGATAAGATGAGGCTGATAGTTATATTTCCGGACAATTTCCAGTACCCGTTTCCTGGTTTCACTGTTGATTCCGGATCGCCCATTCAACGCCCTGTCAACCGTTCCCCGGGAAACATTACAGATTCTGGCGATTTCCTTGGTGGTTATGGACATGATCTTGAGTATAATATGCAATAATAGCCTGTATGTCAAAGATATGTGAGGCCGGTACATCACAGCGGGATTTTTACCCTGTCGAAATCGTCGCCGCATTTACATTTCTTCAATCTCTTTGACGGTAAACCCGCACACCCGGGCGATCCGCTCAATAGTGAGCCCCAGGTTCTTCATCTTGCGGGCTATTTCACGAGTACGCTCTTCCGGGCGGGCCTGGGCGAGTCCTTCAGTCTCTTTGACAGAAAAACTACTCACCTGGGCGATCTGCTCATCAGAGAGCCCTATCTTCTTCATGTTGCGGGCAACTTCGCGTACGCGTTCTTCGGAACGGACCTGGGCGGATTCTTCCATTCTGGCTTCCGCAAGTTCTGCCAGGTAGACCTCGGTCTCTTCAGCCCTGGTCATGATGATGTCCTGCAGCCTCATACCGTCCTCCTTGAATTCGGCATAGTTCCCATACACTTCAGTATATAAGCGATCCAATAATTCTATAAATGCACCTCTTCGCTATTCAATATACCCGTTTTCACGCTTCTCTATTGACACCTGAGAAACCTCGTAATATATTTATTATAGATGGAATCCTGTCAAAATCGTCGCCACGGATGGGCAAATTACCTCCGGCTGCTTCTTTTTTCTCGTCTCCATGGTTTTTCAGTACACGACGAATGAAATAATTGGATATTTCATGCTCATACCCTTCAATATTTAGTGTCTGTCCACAAAGTCGGTTACTTTGCGGACAGACCTTGCATTTGCTCCCGTTTCGTACCGAAACGGTACGCAAAATGCGTTTTATAAGGTGGTCTGTCTATAATGTGTCCACATTATAGACAGACTCTATTTAAACCAACTTCGCTGGCGTTTTGGACTATCCGGGGCTCAACTTTGCCAATTTTAACTTTTTCCAGAGGCTCTTGAGGACCTTTTATACCACCCTGCTCCCCGGCATGAATCTTTTGGACTATATTCTTTACGGATTGTAAATAATTTTCACTGGCCATGTACCGCCTCCCATCTCCCGGAGGCTTGTTAATATACTCCTTCCCGCCCCGGGTTCTTCTTGTTCCAGGGAAGTAATTTTCCACTTTGGACATTGCCCCGTCAAGATGCTTGCAGCTGAGGCCCTTTCAAAACCCGCATGCAGTACGGGCTGAGTTTTAAAAAGGCGGGTTTTAGGTCAAATTTTTATCAAATTTTTCGTCAAATTTTTCTTGACAAGCCCGCCGGGATATGGTATATCATCTATATCGTGCACGTGCACGAATCAAATCTATCAGGAGGAATATAGAAATGAAATCAAGAATCTCTGTTTTTCTTGTCGTTCTCATGTTATTGCCCGCGGCACTGGTTTTTTCCGGCGGGAAAAAACAGACCGATGAGTATTCACGGGAGGTCTTTAAGGGCACGAATAAAACTACCGTTCGTTTGGCATTGCCCGGAAACGACTACGATCAAAAGAAATTTGGCAGCATCATCCAGGAATATGTTAATGAAACAGGAAATTCCGTTGAGTTGATCTATGTAGTAGCCGGCGGCGGCTGGGGCGGGTATTTCAGCAAACTGCAGTCCATGATTGCCGCAGGGGAATCACCTGATATGTTCCGGGTCGCCATTGAGGGATTCCAGATATTTTACAGCCGTGGTCTTCTGGAACCAATCGATCCTTTCTTTGATAAATACCCCGCTCAGCGGGCGATCCTCCAGGATCAGCATCCCCGTCTGTTAGCTCCCTTCCGGGTGGACGGTAAACTCTATGGTCTGGGCTTTGACTGGAACAACATTGTTACTCACGTAAATCTGAATATCCTGAAAGAAGCCGGATTATCCCTGCCGCCTTCAAACTGGAATTATGATACATTCTTGGATTATGCCAAAAAGATGACATTCACCAGGGCCGATGGTACCAAGGTATTCGGGACTGCCATTCCAGACTTCTATTTTGCCACCTCCTGCTGGCTCTTCAACAATGGCGCCAGTATTCTTAATGATAACTGGACTAAATCCACAATAAACAGTCCGGAATCCGTTGAAGTCTTCCAGTTCCTTCAGGATTTGATATACAAATATGAAGTAGCCCCCCGTCCACCGGTAGATGCCAACAACCTCTTTATCAATGATCAGGTTGGCATGCAGTATGCCGGACGCTGGCTGTTACGTGGCTATGAAGATTCAGGTTTCAGCGCGGTGGACGTCGTGCCGGTTCCGACCAATAAAACCCCTGTCCAGATATTTGGTTCCGGAATTTTCCCCATCATGAAGTCCGCAAAGAACAAGGAAGCAGCCTTCCTGTTGGCCTGCAAACTTGCCAGTGCCCATTCCCAGGGTACAATTCTTGAAAACTCAGCTATTTCTTCAAGCATTGAAGTTATGGACAATATGGCAAGAACAGCGACCTTCCCCAAGAATACCATACTTTACCGCCAGGCGGCGGACATCGCCAGGGCTGTAGAATCTCCCCCGGATTATGCCGAGATTCAGGCAGTCTTTGACAGGGCCATGTCCAAGATCCTTTCAAATGAGGCAAGCGCCAAAGCGGCTCTTGATGTATGCGCCAAGGAAATTGATGATATTCTGGCGTACAACAAGTAACTGAAAAAGGAAGATCCATGGTGGTAAAAACACAATCATACAAAAAAGCGTATCATCGCGGGGAAATTTTTGCCGCCTATGGATTCCTGAGTCCGGCCATAGTACTATATATTTTGTTTATACTGATACCGGTGGTTTGGGTTATTTATCTCTCCTTCACGCGGTATGATATCATTACCCCCGCCCGATTCATCGGCGGGACGAACTGGGAACGGCTGATATCTGACAGCCGTAACTGGATGTTTTTGAAAAATACCGGACTGTTCGTAATACTCCTTGTACCGATGCATACCATAATGGGAACACTTCTTGCTCTGGGTGTTAATGCAATAAAAAACAAGGCGGGTATTTATCTCTATCGAACCCTTTACTATTTTCCAACTCTGGTAACATCGGCCTCAGTCACAATAACCTGGAGCTACCTTCTAAGTACAGATACAGGGGTGATTAACTATTATCTGGGACTATTGGGAATCAACGCCATTCCCTGGCTTGCCTCATCATTTTGGGTATATCCTGCCACAATGCTTTTCAGCCTTTGGAAATTCATCGGAACCTATTTTTTGTATTTTCTCATCGGTCTCCAGAATATCGATCAGGGGCTTATTGATGCGGCAAAGATCGACGGAGCAAATTCCTGGCAACGGCTTAAAGCCGTTACTCTTCCCATGCTTTCTCCAACTATGTTTTTTGTCATCGTGACCCAACTCATAGGATGTATCCAGATATTTGATGAACCATTTCTCTTAACCAAAGGAGGACCGGGAGATGCTTCCCGTACCATAAGCCTTTATATTTATGAAACGGCATACCAATCCCAGCGTTACGGATACGCCGCTGCAGTTTCGTTGCTTCTGCTGGTTATAATTTTAGGCGTTACTTTAATCCAAATGAAAGGATCCAATATATGGGTCAATTATGATCGGGAATAAGGCAATACCATGAAGAAAACTTTCAATCCGGGAAAAATAATTATTATAATTATCCTCAGCCTGTTTGCCGGTTATATTGCCTTTCCGTTTCTCTGGATGCTTGCCACATCCCTCAGATCTCCTCTGGCGTCTTTCAGACTGCCTCCGTCAATAATCCCTACAACTTTTGACCTGACCAATTACCGGCAGATATTCGTAAGGGTAGATTTTTTTGCGTTTATCAAGAATAGTATATTTGTTTCTGTAATGATCACCGTATCCCAAACCCTTGTCTGTTCCATGGCGGCCTATGCTTTTTCCCGGTTCAATTTTCCGGGAAAGAACCTTGTTTTTCTTATGTTTCTCGTTGCCATGATGATTCCTGTTCAGGTAACCAGTATTCCGCGATTCATTTTTATTTCAAGGCTGCGTCTGATTAACAGCTTTGCTGCATTGATCCTCCCGCAAATGTTTTCAACACTGGCTATATTTCTGATTCGCCAGCACATGTTGACTATTCCCAAATCTTATGATGAAGCGGCATACATTGACGGCGCCGGAAAAATATGGACATTTGCCAGGGTGATCGTTCCGATGGCAAAACCGTCAATTTTTGTTGTGGCGGTGATGACATTCGTAAGTTCATGGAATGACTTTTTTAACCCGCTCCTGTACATAAATAAAGTAGCCAAGATGACGCTTCCCCTGGGGATGCAGGCAATGACAGGCATGTTTGGCCAGGGCAATTCGGCAGCGGTTATTGCAGGAGTCATGTTGTCCTTGATTCCTCCTTTGATTTTTTATGTAGCCGGCCAGCGTTGGCTTATCGAAGGCATTAATATAGGCGGGCTCAAGGGATAGGAAAGAATTTTAACAGGCTCATTAAAAATCCCTGAACTTAATAGCTGCGATAAGGAGGGCTAATATATGTCTCGTTTTACATTTAGCGGAGCTCAACTGAATCAAATTTCCTTCCCCCTGGGGGGCATCGGTACCGGGTCGCTCGGCCTTTCGGGAACCGGCCGGCTTATTGATTGGGAGATTTTTAACCGCCCCGCCAAGGGGAGTCTCAACGGATTTTCACATTTTGCAATAAAGGTTGAAGAAGACGGCAAAGTCATTGACGCCAGGGTAATGAATGCCGATCTGCCGCCGCCCTATACCGGGAACGCACTGCCCGGAGCCAAATTCCATGGTTACGGATTCGGACCGGAACGCTACCTTTTGAGCGGAGTTCCCCATTTTAAAGACTGCACTTTTACCGGCGCCTTCCCTTTTGCAAAGATCGATTTTATTGACGAAACTTTCCCGGGAAAGGTCAGCCTTCATGCCTTTAATCCATTCATTCCCTTAAATGATAAGGACTCAAGTCTTCCCGGCGCTTTCTTTGAAGTAGAAGTCGCCAATACCGGAGAAAAGACACGGGACTATACGGCATGCCTTTCGGTAGCGAATCCCTACAAAGAGGACGGGCGGTTCAACAACTACCGGAATAAGGACGGGATAAGCGCAATAAAGATGAGCCGGATTGAAACGGACATGCAGGACATACGGCATGGCGATATGACTATCGCGGTCAATGGAGAAGATGTGAGTTTTCAGGAATACTGGTACCGCGGGGCCTGGTTTGATAATATCGCCGTGTTCTGGCGGGATTTTTGCCGTCCCGGGAAACTCAAAAACCGGAATTATTCCGCCGGTGCGGCAAAGCACGGCACGGTAACCGAAGATGTAGCGTCCCTGGCGATACGGATCAATTTGGCTCCGGGAGAAACGCATAAGGTCAAGTTTATCATCTCATGGAATCATCCTGATAATTACAACGACTGGAACGAACATGAGGGGACAAAAAACAAAGACGGCGGTTTTGTTACCTGGAAAAACTATTATGCGCTTCTCTTTAAGGATTCCATGGAATGCGCTGTTTATGGACTGCAAAATTGGGATCGTCTGGAAAAGGAAACCCGTTCCTTCAGCGATGCGTTATTTTCTTCCGCCTTGCCCGAAGAGGCCCTGGATGCGGTAACTGCCAATATTTCGCTGTTAAAAAGCCCGACGGTATGGCGTCTCGAAGACGGAACTTTCTACGGTTGGGAAGGGGTGATGACAGATCAGGGAAGCTGCGAGGGAAGCTGCACCCATGTCTGGAATTATGCCTACGCCCTGCCCTTTCTCTTCCCTGCGCTGGAACGATCCATGAGGGAAGCGGATTATAAATACAACCTGCGCGAAGACGGCGGCATGCCTTTCCGTATTCAACTTCCCCTGGGCTCAGGGCAGTCATCTTTCAGGCCATGTGTAGACGGACAGATGGGCGGAATTATTAAAGTGTACCGTGAATGGAAAATCCTGGGCGATACCGAATGGCTCCGCCGGCTCTGGCCTTCCGTAAAACGATCTCTTGAGTTTGCCTGGTCGCCAAAAAACAAAGACAAATGGGATCCGGAAAAGAGCGGGATCGTCAGCGGCAGGCAGCATCATACCCTGGACATGGAACTTTTTGGCCCTAATTCCTGGCTTGAAGGTTTTTACCTTGCGGCCCTTAAAGCTGCTGCGGAAATGGCGGATATTCTGGATGACAAAGACGCCGCCCTGTACCGGGATCTGTTTAACAGGGGAAAACAGTGGACGGATAAAAATCTTTTCAATGGCGAGTATTATATTCAGAGAATAAATGTAAAAGATAAAAAAATAATTGAAGCATACGAGGATAATGATACCCTTATCGGGAATTCTGTCATTGACGCCTATTGGGACAGTGAATCAAGTGAAATAAAATATCAAATTGACGAAGGCTGTGAAATAGATCAGGTAATCGCCCAATGGCACGCAAATTTGACAGGTCTGGGAGAGATCTTTGATAAGGCAAACATAAAAAAAGCCCTCACTGCAATTCATTCCCATAATTTTAAAAAGAGCCTCCGCTATCATTTCAATCCTTGTCGTATTTATGGCCTTAACGACGAATCGGGAACAGTCATCTGTGACTGGCCCGCAGGTAAAAACAAACCGGTGATTCCCTTGCCCTATGCCGAAGAATGTATGCACGGGTATGAATATCAGGCGGCAATACACATGATCCAGGAAGGAATGGAAAAAGAAGGGCTTGATATCGTCAGAGGTATCCGTGACCGTTATACCGGTGAAAACCGGAATCCCTGGGATGAGATGGAATGTGGCAGCAATTATGCCCGAAGCATGGCCTCTTATGCGTTACTCCTGGCGTACAGCGGTTTTTCTTTTGATATGACCAAATTTGAAATCGGTTTTGTTCCGATCCGTGACGGAAAGTACTTCTGGTCTCTGGATAAAGCATGGGGGATTTTTGAACAGGCGGGAAAAACATGCCGTCTCACCGTGCTTTATGGAATCCAGAAGCTACGGCGCATACGTCTTGGACTTACAGGCATTACGCACATTGCACTTGGCGCCTCAGAGATACCGTTTAAAACTGAAGAGAATATGCTGATACTGGAGAAACCCGTCGAAGTCAAAGAAGGAGAGCGGCTAATCTTCCGGGCAGATTCCTGATTGGAAGACGGGGGTCCATACCACGAGGCCTGCCCCGGTTAAAATCATTACCACTTAAAAAAGTTGTAAACCAATCAAAGGCCCGCCAGTTGAACACCGGGACGCCTGCCGCTTGTTCCTGTTCCTGAACCGGAAGCGATACATTTTTTGCTGTTTCAGACATTCTAACCTCTCTTCTCCGCCGCTTCCCGTACCGCATCGGCAATGTAATTGTACGTGGTAAAAACTTCGATTCCTTTTTCGGTAAGCCTGTTCCGCGGCGCGTCTCCTATGCGCATGGCGATGACGCCGGAGCAGCCTTCAAGAATTTTCAGAATTGCATCTATAGCGTCTTTATGATCAATGTTCGGGGCGTTTAAACCGCCTTCACAATGCTGCGGCCCGAAACAATACAGGGGAACATCCCTCTTTTCGACCAAATGTACCCCTCTGTCCGAATACTCGTAAATATAAAATTCCTTTGCATGCCCAAAATGCTGATCCACGATCATGCCGTTTTTTGAAGCCACCGCAAAAAAGCGGCGTTTCTTATTCTCCGCCGGGGGATTCCGCTCTCCGGTGGAATATTCCGGAAGTTTTGCTTCGCAGGGTTTCTGCATCAGTTCCAGAGAGATGTCTTCATCCAGGGTTCCGGCGGCATCGGAACGGCACTGCCGGCAGTGGTACATCTGCGGCAGAATCGCTTCGCAGTTTTTCCGCATGCTGATAATTTCCGCATTGCTTACCAGGGGAATATGCTCAAAGATGCTTCCCTTTACCGGAATAAGCTGCATAATATTGGAAAGATCCGCCCCGGATTTTTTAAGCTTCTCCACGATCTCCGGGATTTTTGTATCGTTAATGTCCTTGAGCATGACGATATTTATCTTGCAGACGATTCCCAGATCCCGCAGCCGTCCGACGCCCTCATACTGATTCTCCAGAAGCAGCGCCGCGCCCTCCGCTCCCGAATACCGCGTGCCGTCAAATTCAACATGGCGGTAGATCCGTTTGCCCATGATCGGATCAAGTGCATTCACCGTTACCGTTACATGGGACACTCCCATGGCGGCAATCTCGGCTGCATAGCGGGGAAGCAGGAGGCCGTTTGTGGAAAGGCAGAAGGTAACTTCATCATCAACGCCGCGAATCAGGGCAAAGGTCTCCTTTACCTTTTCAAAATTCGCAAGAGCATCCCCCGGCCCTGCAATGCCGGTCACATCGATCTTCCCCAGCCTCTCTTTGACTGCGGTAAACCGTTCAAGCGCCTCCTGCGGACTCAACACCTTTGCCGTTACTCCGGGACGACTCTCGTTGACACATTCAAATTTGCGGACACAGTAATTGCACTGTATGTTGCAGCCGGGCGCGACGGGCAGATGAATACGGGTATTCTTTCCCCCGCAGCCGTTGAAGCAGGGATGACTGAGCGATCTTCTGAAATTCTCTTCCCGCATACCCATGCCGCTCTCCAATTTCTGTCCGGGTTAAATGCCGGAACCGGAGGAAACAATTTTCCCCTGCTCCAGGGCAAGAAGACTGTCGGCCCAGGAAGCGGCCCAGGAACGCAGCTCCGCAACTTCAAGGGGAGAGGGCGCCTTTGACTCGTCATGACCGGCAATCTTCCGCGCCAGGGAACGGTACACTTCCGCCTGGACGGAATCGGGAGCCGCCTCAATGGTGGTTTTCCCCTGGAGTTCACTCTGAGTTACCGTTATCGAACGGGGAATGTATTCAATTATTTGAGTCGCCGTCCTCTCCGCAAAATCGTCAATGATCTCCTTTGAATAGGGAGGCCCCATGGAATTGGCAATCACTCCACCCAGAAGCGCTCCGCCGGAAGCGGAGTACTTGCTTATCCCCTTAAAGAGATTGTTCGATGCATAGATGGACATAAAGTCCGATGAGGACACGGTGAACACGTGTTCGGCGATCCCTTCCCGTATGGGAACCGCAAAACCGCCGCAGACAACGTCACCCAGGACATCATAGATCACCACATCGAGATCCAGTTCCTCAAAGACCTTCTGCTGTTTGAACAGTTCCACCGCGGTGATGATCCCCCGGCCTGCACAGCCGACCCCCGGCGCCGGCCCCCCGGCCTCCACACAGTAAATTCCGTTAAAACCCTCATAAATAACTTCCGAAGCCTTCACCGCCGACTTTTCCCGGAGCGTATCCAGTACCGTCGGGATAAATTTGCCGTCCCTCAGGGTATTGGTGGAATCGCTTTTGGGATCACAACCGAACTGCATCACCTTGAGCCCAATCTGTGAAAGGGCTGCGCTGAGATTGGAAGTGGTAGTAGACTTGCCGATACCCCCCTTTCCGTATATGGCTATCTGCTTAATCTTCTTTGCCAATATAGTACCCCTTTATTATTCCTATTGTTTTACTAGGATATATAGACACTATACCGCCCTCGAATTTGTTTGTCAATAGTGATTCATATTATTCTGATAGAATTTATATAATAGAGTTGTACAGAAACTTCAGTTTCTGAACAACAACCGCTTAAAAATGGCAAAATGCAGAGCATTTTGCAGGACTTGTTCGAGAACCAACCGGGTTCAAATATGTGAGCCTGTTTCAAAAGCTGAAATTTTGGAACAGGCTCATGTGGAATTTCGTTTTACGAGGCCAATAAATGCCAATATTTGACAGAGGTCCGGCTTCCGTATATAGTGTATCATCCCGATTAAAATAATAGGAAAAATCACCATGAAGATTGGAACCATGCTTATTCACAACAGCGCTGCCTTGGAAGATCGTACCGGGGCCCTGGGAACGCCGGTTTTCCAGACTTCTACCTTTGATCAGGGTATCTCTTTCCGGGAAAACACCCCGGGCGAAGCCCCTGTACAGAGGGAATTTGACTACGCCCGCTCGGGAAATCCCACCCGGAAAGCCCTGGAAGAAACCATTGCCGCGCTGGAAGGCGGGGCCAAGGGTTATGCCTTTTCATCGGGGATTGCGGCCGTTGCCTCGGCCCTGGGGATCTTTTCCGCGGGGGATCACATTATCACGGCGGAGGATATTTACGGCGGCAGTTACCGGATCATCAACACCTTTTTTAAACGCTGGGGTCTGGAAGCAACTGCGGTAAACGCCCAAAACGTCGATGAAATCCGGCGCGCCCTGAGGCCCAATACGAAGGCCCTCTTTCTCGAAACCCCTTCCAACCCCCTCCTGAAAATCACGGATCTCAGGGCGGCCCTTGCCTTTGCACGGGAAGCGGCTCTTGTTTCCATTGTGGATAACACCTTCATGACGCCGGTTCTCCAGCGGCCTCTGGAACTGGGGGCGGATATTGTCATCCATTCGGCGACCAAATTCCTGGGCGGCCACAGCGATGTTGTGGCGGGGCTGACGGTTACCCGGGATGAAGAGCTGGGGAAACGGATCTATGCGGTGCAAAACGGCTTTGGGGCGGTACCGGGCCCCTGGGACTGCTGGATCGTACAGCGGGGGATCAAAACCCTCAAGGTAAGGCTGGAAGCCCAGCAGAAAACCGCGCTCTTCCTGGCAAACCGGCTTCTGGACAATAAGAATGTGGAAGCGGTGTATTATCCGGGACTTGAAAACGCCGAAGGAAAGGCAGCTCACGATGCCCAGGCATCCGGGCCGGGGGCGGTATTCTCCTTCAAGACCAAAACAACCGCGCAGGCCCTGGGATTTCTGGGGAAAACCCGTCTTGCGGCGGCAGCGGTAAGCCTGGGGGGTGTGGAAACCATCGCTTCCTACCCGGTAAAAATGAGCCACGCCTCTATGCCCCGGGCGGAACGGGAACGGCTGGGCATTACCGACACCCTCATACGGATTTCGGCCGGGCTTGAAGAACGTGAAGACCTAATTGCCGATTTTGAGGAGGCTCTTTTATGATACTCAACCGAACACGGAGGATGAAGGTTCCTCTCTTGAAAACAGATACCGCCTGCGTTCACGGGACTCAGTTGTTTGAACCGCTCACCGGGGCCGTAAGCGTCCCCATCTATCAAAGCGCCACCTTTCGCCACCCCCGGCTTGGGGAGTCCACCGGTTTTGACTATTCCAGGGCAATAAACCCCACCCGGAGCGTGCTGGAAGAAACCGTAGCCCTCCTGGAACACGGAAAACACGGCCTCGCTTTTGCTACCGGTATGGGGGCGGTTTCTTCTATGCTAAAGATCTTTTTGCCCAAAAAAGACGCGCCTGTCCATTTCATCGTATCGGAGGATCTCTACGGCGGGACATACCGGCTCTTCAGCGAGTACTACGCCGCTTACGGCTTTGAATTTTCCTGGGTAGACACCAGCGACATAGCCAAAGTCGAAGCCGCCCTGCGTCCCGAAACCAGGGTACTCTACATCGAAACTCCCTCCAACCCCATGATGAAGGTAACGGACATCAAAAGATGCGCCGGCCTTATCCACCGGCACGGGGGGCTGCTCATCGTGGACAATACCTTCCTTACGCCGTATTTTCAGACCCCTCTCGGCCTGGGGGCCGACTTCGTCCTTCATTCGGGGAGCAAGTATCTGGCGGGCCACAACGACACCCTGGCAGGCTTCATCGTTCATTCCGGGGAAGACTATAACCTTCCCCTGCGGGAAGCCCAGAAAAGCGAAGGCGCAACACTCAGCCCCTTTGACTCATGGCTTACCCTGAGGGGCATAAAGACCCTGGCTCTACGGATGGAAAAACATCAGTCCAATGGAAAAATCGTCGCCCGGTGGCTTAAAAGCCACCCCAAGGTGGAAAAAGTGTTCTATACCGGTTTTGAGGATCATCCCCAGCATAGCCTCTCCGCCGCCCAGAGCGGCGGACACAACGGTATGATCTCGTTTTACCTAAAGGACAGCCGGGACGTAAAAAAGGTACTGCAAAAGGTGAGCCTTATCCTCTTTGCCGAAAGCCTGGGCGGGGTTGAATCCCTCATTACCTATCCCCTGGTGCAGACCCATGAGGCAATCCCCGAAGCCATGCGCCTTGCGGCCGGCGTAAATGAAAAACTGCTCCGCCTTTCCGTGGGCATAGAAAACCCGGAAGACATCATCGCCGACCTGGACAGGGCTCTGGACTAACCAGAGTCTGTCCATAAAAGTAACCGACTTTATGGACAGACACTAATTAATGAAAGTCCCCGTCGTAGCCCCAATGCTCAAATTCGATGATATTGAGATAGATACGGTCTTTTGAAAGCTGCAATTCCCGGCCCAGCATGGCAAAGATTTCCTGCGTAAAGCGCTTTTTGGCCTCTATATCGGCCTTGTTGAGTGTACGCAGCTCTACAAAAGCGGAGGGTTTCTCCGTTCCCGCCATATACATGGCCCGGCCGGAACTGATATCAACCTGGAGATCCGCCTCGGCCTTGCCGGGAATAAGCTGAATAAGACGGCCAAATTCGGATTTTAGGTTTTCCTTTTGGGAAAGAGACAGCTCAAGGCTGGTATTAAAGGCCATATAGGGCATGATAGATCTCCTTGTAGGGGATGAATTTCAGAAAATACTTGTAGAAACCTTAGCATAAGGAGTTTTTATGAAACAGACCTTGTTAAAGGGAACTGCGGTTTTTCCACGGTTCTCTCTGAGGGGTTTTGCCCTTTATTCCCCATCCCTTCTCCCTCCATCCTCCGAAGCGTAGCGTAGTTGATCATCCCTGACCGTTCCTGTATATTTATATTTTGTTCATATAGCATCCAAGAACCTTAATGATAGAGGAGATGAGTCCATGAAAAGGACATACCAACCAAGCAAAGTAAAACGGAACCGCAAGTTCGGCTTCCGTGCCCGGATGAAGACCCGGGGAGGCAGACTGGTGCTTAAACGCCGCCGGGCCAAGGGCCGGTATAAGTTGTCTATTTCTGACGAGAAGAAGCCGTATTAGTGAAGGAAGAGGTTCATTCCTGCCGTTTCAGGCCCAAAGAACGTCTAAAAGGAAGGAATGCGGTAAAGGAAGTGTTCAGCCGGGGGAAACGTTACGAATGCCCCGGCGCGAAATTGTTTGTGTTAAAGAACGGGCTGTTCTGTAACCGGATCTGTTTTACCTTTCCGAAGAAGTTCGGGAATGCGGTGGAGAGAAACCGGGCCAGGCGGCTTGGCAGAGAAGCCTACAGGTTGCTGCGGCCCTGGCTACAGGGCGGTCATGATCTGGTATTGCTGGTGTATCCCCTTCGGGAAGGAGAGGAGAAGCCGGGCCTTTCAAGCCGCATGGAACAGCTTGAATATCTGTTTGGCCGCTCCGCCTTGTTTATGGGAAAACCGGAATGCCGTTCCAGCGGAAGATAGCGCTTCTCTGTATCCGTTTTTATCAACGTGCTGTTTCACCTCACTTCCCCCCAAGTTGCCGTTTTGTGCCGAGTTGTTCCGTCTATGCCTACGAAGCGGTGGAGAAGTACGGAATAATCCGGGGCTCCTTCCTGACGCTTAAACGGCTCCTTCGTTGCCATCCCTTTCATCCGGGAGGCTATGACCCTGTCCCATAAGGATTTGTAATGGAAAAAAATACAATACTTGCAATTGTGCTTTCAGTCGTTGTTATTTCCGGTTTTTATCTTATCCAGGGGGTATTTTTTGCCCCTAAAAACCCTGAGCCGGTACGGCCTTCAACCGTAAGCGAAGCCCCTGTCACGGAAAGTCCGGTTCAAAGCTCTACTCTGCCCCCTTCCGAAGAATCTGTTCCGGCCGAAGAGGTCTTGAGCGAAGTTCCTGTGGAGGCCGGGCCTATCGGCGAAGAGTATATCACCATCAATACGGAACTTTTGGCCGTTACCCTTTCCAACAAGGGGGGAGACATTGTTTCCTGGAGGCTCAAGGAGCATACCGGCACGGAAGGTCATGTGGAGATGATCCTTTCAGGTTATGAAGAGGCCCATGCCTTTACCGTGGCATTCGGCAACCAGAACGCCCAGCCGGTGAATTCCCTCTTCAATGTACGCCGAATCGACACCTATACCGTGGAATTTTACCGGAATTTCAGTGTTCCGGGCGGCGGCCTTTTCAGGCTCAGCAAGCGCTACCTTTTCAAGCCGGCCGACTATATGTTTGAACTCACCGTTTCCCTGGACGGGGGACGGGATATGCAGAACTTCAATTTTGACGGAGCGGCCTATACCCTGGGTTTCGGCCCCCAGATAGGCCCGAAATTTGAAAAGCTGGATCAGCGCTACGAATACAGGCATTACTTTACCTATACCAACGGCAAACGCAAGCAGGAAAAGGTCAACGATAACAGCCCCAACATCATCGGCAACAAGCCTGTCTGGGCGGCCATCGCGGGCAAGTATTTTACCTTCATTGCCGTGCCCTATCTGGCCCGGTACGACATGGTTTTTTCCCAGCGGCGGGAACCGGGGCTCAGCACTGCGTCAAGGCTCTTCATCATACGGCCTCCACTGACAAGCGCCCGGACTGAAGATACTTACCGTTTCTACCTGGGCCCCAAAAATCAGGACGCCCTGGCTGTCTACAACAACGGAAACAACAGTTTCGGTCTTTCCGACCTGGAACTGGTCAGCGTAGCCAGTACCTCGGGAATTCTGGCTCCCCTGGAAACAGGCCTCAAGTGGCTGCTTCGGTTCTTCCAGGGTTTTGTTCACAACTGGGGCATAGCCATCATCCTTCTTACCGTTTTCGTCAAAGTGCTTTTCTTCCCCCTGACCAGGAAAAGTTCCGAATCGACCCTGAAAATGCAGGCTCTTTCGCCAAAGATCAAGGAGTTACAGGAAAAATACAAGGACAATCCCCAGAAACTCAACGCCGAAATGGCGGAATTCTACAAAAAAGAAGGCTACAATCCCGTGGCAGGGTGTCTTCCCATGCTTCTCCAGATTCCGATCTTCTTTGCCATGTATAACCTGTTCAATAATCACTTTGACCTCCGGGGAGCGCTCTTTATTCCCCGATGGATTCCCGACCTTTCCCTCCCGGAATCGGTATACCATTTCAGTAATTTCAGTATTCCCATCCTGGGCTGGACGGATATCCGGCTGCTGCCCTTTATCTATGTGGGTTCCCAGCTTCTCTACGGAAAGGTAACACAGACCCCGGATCAGAAGAGTAATACCCAGATGAAGATGATGCTCTACGCGATGCCTATCATCTTTTTCTTCATCCTTTACGACGTACCTTCGGGCCTGTTGATTTACTGGATAATGAGTAACTTACTTACCCTGGTTCAGCAGGTGGCGATTAACCGGTACATAGCGGCAAAGAAAGCCGCAGCCGCTGCGGAGGCCCCTCCGGCTCCCCAGCCCAAAATCGTACCCAAAAAAAGAAAAAAGAGGTGAGCTTGTCCCAAACCTGATGATCCGGCAGGATCATAATTTTGGAACAGGCTCAGGCGTCCTGAGCACTTTGGGGCTTTACCTTACAATACGAGGAGAAGATTATGGTCTATGAATTTGAAGGCCGTACAGAGAAAGAGGCTATCGACAGGGCCGCGGAAGAACTCGGTCTTGAAAAAGATGATTTTGATGTTGAAATTGTAGAGACGGTTAAACAGGGGCTCTTCAAGAAAGGTTCCGTAAAGATACGGATCCATACCGACACGCCGGTAGAAGGTTATAAACCTGAAAAAGAGGCCGGCGGCCGTGGTGCGGCGGAAGATTCAGGAGCGGAAGGCGGGGGTGTCCGTTTCGGTCAGGCAGTTTATGGAGATCCTAATGCAAAAAATGACTTTGAACAGAAGATCATCGATTTTATAGCGGGACTCATTGAGCGCATGGGCTATCCCGGCAGGGTAAGTATACTCTTCCGGGAAGAAAACAAGCTGGGACTCAAGATCGATTCGGAATATTCGCCGATCCTCATCGGGAAAAAAGGGAAAAACTTGGACGCTATCCAGTTGTTGACCAATATCTATGGCGGACGGCTGGGCCGGGAAGATACCCGGATCATCCTGGACAGTGAAAATTACCGCATACGCCGGGAAGAATCCCTCGTGCGCCTGGCCTACTCCGTTGCGGACCGTGTCCGGGAAAACCGGGGTTCCATACTCCTGGAACCGATGAATCCCTTTGACCGTCGCCTGATCCACACCACTCTGAACGATATTGCGGATGTTGAAACTAAAAGCGAAGGAGATGGTTTATATAAGCAGGTGCGGGTCTACTATAGAGGATTAAGAGGTTAGAAATTGGGAATTGGGAACCTGAACAGCAGGCGGAGCCGGGGACGCTTTGCCTGCCTAATCTTTTTACTGGGCTTTAGCGCGCAGGTTTTTCCGGCCACCCTGGAAGAATTGACAGGGGATGAACGGACGCAGGCCTTGCTCGCCGGAGAAACCCTGACGGAAGTGCAGACAAAGAACCCCCAGACCCGGCTTCTGCCCCGGCATGCGGGACTAAGGCAGCTTGTGGAAGAAGCCATGCTGAAACTCGTTCCCAACATCCTGGCGGAAAGCCTCCTTCTCTATAAAAAAGCCCCCAATGCCCGCAGAGCCATCTGGAATGAAGACGAGCGCCGCGCCCTGTACAATAACTCCATTGCCCTTTCAAGCCTCACCGGAATCGAATACTATTCGGCCTCCCGTAAGCAAATGCGTACCTTTTATGAATATTCCAGGGTGATAGACAACCCCGAATCAAAAAAAGCCCTCGACGATCCTTCTTTTGACGAACCTCCAGCCTCTTTATGTATCTATGCCCGGCAGAAGGATCTTTCCTTCGGGGACAATATCTACCGCTATGATTTTTTTACAGACCTGGATTACCTGATCTTTACCCAGGAAAACCTGACCTCGATGAGGTACGGCGTCATCCCCGCCCTGGGGAAAAACAAACTGCGTTCCGTGGTGGCAGTCATTGACACGGGCAACGCCCTGCTTATCTATGCCGCTTCTATGGCCGATGCCCCTTCAATTCCCGGCTTCACCGAACGGATAAGCAACTCCTTTACCAACCGTGCCGCTGCCGTGTTGAAATGGTTTTCAGGCCAGGCGGATAAGGTCTTTGGGAACTAATACTCTGATTCGCAGGCGGGGTTCATACCCAGGGGCTTGCCCCGGTTAAAATCAGTACCGCTTAAAAAAGTTGTAAACCAATCTTCGAATCGGGGTATGGACCCAAAAATCCGCTCACCGGTTCGCGGGGGAGCTTTAGGGCGGTTAGAATCGGCAACGCTGCCAAAAAATTGGCAGTAGACCCCATAGTTAAATAATTTCCTTGCAGAACGAAGCTCGTAAATGATGCGGCGCTTACACGATACCTCGCCCTTTAGGGCGAGGAAGTTCATTAGAACGAAAATACCCGGAAGCTTGCTCCTGGGTTCTTCATTTCAGAGGCTTCAGCTTTTGGGAAAGCAGCCTTAGATTCAGGGAAACGCCGATTAAATGACGCCAATCAGCGTTTCCCTGTGTATGTGCTCATTTCATTGCGCAAATACCGTATTAAAGCAGCACTGATTTATTCTCGATTGAATAAATCAGTGCTTCCTTAGAGGAAAAAGCGGACTCTTGGCCGCTTCTTTTTCCAAAGCTATTCCCGAAAAAAACTCGAGTTTTGGGAATGGCTCTTCATATCCTGTAAATTAGAATTTACAAGGCGCTACGCCGTGGTTCTCCGCAGCCGCACATTTTCAATGTCATAGCTGAACAGTTCCCGCAAGTCGTTTAAGCCCAGGGCCATCAGGGCCATGCGGTCTATGCCTAAGCCCCAGGCCGCCACCGGCACGTGGACGCCGAGGCTTTCGGTAACTTCGGGACGGAAGATCCCGGAGCCTCCCAACTCAAACCAGCCCAGCACAGGGTGACGGATGTGGACTTCTACGGAGGGCTCTGTAAAAGGGAAGTAACCGGGAACATATTTGACTTCTTTTGCTCCGGCTACCTCGGTGGCAAACATCTCCAGCATTCCCAGGAGGGTCTTGAGGTTCACGTCCTCCCCCGGCACGATGCCTTCGGTCTGATAAAAGTCGGTCAGGTGGGTGGCGTCTACCCGGTCATAGCGGAAACAGCGGAGGATGCCGAAATACTTGCCGGGAATATTGGCATGGGGTAGGGTTTTGGCGCTCATCACCGTGCCCTGGCTGCGAAGGATCAGGCGCCGGGTAAAGTCCCGGTCAAAGGCATAGTTCCAGCCCCGGCTCCCGGTCTTGCCGCCGTTTTCGTGGGCAGAGGCTACATTGGACAGCCAGGGTTCGTCAATGGATTTTGCATGTTCCGGCCGGGCAATACGGTACACATCGTGAATATCTCTGGCGGAATGGAACTGGGGCATAAAAAGGGCATCCGAATTCCAGAATTCGGTTTCCACGAGGGGGCCGTCAAATTCTTCAAAACCCAGGGAAACAAGCTTGTCCTTGACCCCTTCCAGAAACTGGGAATAGGGGTTGCTGCGTCCCGGCACAAGGCGGGTAGGCGGTACCTGCACATTGTATGAACGGAAAGTTTTGCCCTTCCAGGCCCCCGTCTCCAGCATTTCGGGGCTCAGGGCGCCGGTTTCTTCCCCGGTGATCCCGGCAGCCTTGAGAGTCCCGGAAACAGCCTCCCATTCGGACGTAAAACCGTAGATCACCGTCTCCCGGTCTATCTGCCGGAACGGAGCGTCCGCGGCGCCTCTCTTCTTTGCCATGCCCCTAATGGCGTCCTTTTCCGCGGGAGAAAGATCGGATTCGGAAAGGAGACTTTTCCCCGCTCCCTTTTCCAGGAGGCCCCGGATTAGGGCAAGATGCTCCGCGCCCGGACCCGTCTTCGGCCTGCCGTTTTCAAGATCCTCCGCAGACAGGGACATTACCACCTGCTTTTCCTCATCCATGGCAAGAATGCCCAGTTTTGAAAGGGAACCGAAGGCGCTGCCGATATCCCTATTCTCCATGCCCAGTTCACGGGCAATATCCGTCATCTTGAGGCCGCTTTTTATGCGGACAAGCTCTATGATCCGCTCTTCCGGACTGCCTTTTTCCTTCCATTGTCTTCCAAGATCGGTCATTTCGTAAAAAACAGCGTTTTCCCGCCGGATCTCTTCTACAATACCCTTGCCGGCAAGCCAGGACAGAGCCTGGTTTCCGTTTCCACTCTTAAAATTGAGATCCTTTTCAACTTTTTCAATGCTAAGTTCATCCCCTTTCTTACAGGAAAGGATGATCTTGATCTCCAGAGGATGAAGGTTTTTCACCGTATTTTGAATATCAATCATAATTTCTCCAATTTTACACAGAATACCAGTATCGGGCTATCTTGAGAAGGGGAAGAAGATCAGCCCATCCTGCCCGCTTTAACCACAATATCCTTAAAATACCGGGCTTCGTTTTCGTTTAGGCCGGCCCGCAGGATAAGATCCCGGATGAAGCGTTCCTGCTCCTCCCTGCCGGGGCGCTTGTAGAAACCCAGTTTTTCCAGGGCAGAACTTATCGAAAAAGTCAGCTTTTTCGCCGTTTCCATGGAAATAGGATCCCAATGGTCCCTGACTAACCGGGGTCCTGCCGGTTCGGCCATAAACAATTCCCAGGCATAGATCTGCACCGCATGGGAAAGATTGAGTGAGGGGAAGCGTTCATCGGCGGGAATATGGCTGGCAAAGCTGCAAAGTTTCAGTTCAGCGTCGTCCAGACCGAAGCGTTCATTGCCGAAAACGATGCCCGCAGAGCCTCCGGGCCGTTCACGGAGGAAGGAGACCAGTTCCCTGGGATCCATGCTTACCTGTTTACGGCCCCGGCCGCGCCGCCGGGTAGTCCCCACAAGAAGACTCAGATCCGCCGCCGCTTCCTCCAGACTGCCGTAAAAGGTGGTTTCTTCCCAGATTCGCTCCGCATGGACTGCCCTGGCCCGTACCAGCAGGTCTTCCCGGCTGCCGGTCTCCGGTTTTCCACCCGGAAACACGGGATTTGCCTCCTCACCCTCCTTCCCGCAGACGATCCGCAGGCAGGAAAATCCCATATTCATCATGACCCG
>JAITLC010000025.1 GCA_031278095.1 Treponema sp. | reverse complement strand
CCCCACCACACACCCCCACCCCCCCCCCCCAAACCCACATACCCCCCCCCCCCACACCCCCCCCCCCGGGGGGGGGGGGCCCCCAAAACTTTATTGACCATATTGCGCCTTTCCTGATGGTTGTTCCCGCCGTTTTTTGTATCCTTATAGTTCATATTTATCCCAGCATACGTTCCATAGGGATGTCCTTTTTTGACATCAATCTGACCAAACCGGCCCGCCCGTTTATCGGATTCCGGAATTACGCCGAGGCTTTCAGTAACCCTACGGTCCTGCGGGTTCTGCTGAACACCTTCATGTGGCCTGTATTCACCCTTATCTTTGGAGGCTCCTTTGCCCTCTTCGTAGCCTAGCAATTGAACAAGGCTTTTAAGGGCCGGGCGGTATTCCGTACCCTTTTCCTGGCTCCCTGGGTTACCCCTCCCATTGTGGTATCCATGATCTGGAAGCAGATTATGAGCCGGGATTTTAGTCCCGTCTCAGGCCTTCTGATGAAACTGGGCCTCATCAGCCAGCCGGTTAACTTTCTCGGGGATCCTACATTTTACTTCGGCGTTATTTCCATCCCCATGATTTCCCTTATCGTGATCAATATCTGGTCCATGTTTCCCTTCTGCATGGTGATGTTTCTTGCCGCGCTACAGACCATCCCCCTTGAAATGTATGAGGCCGCGATTGTAGACGGGGCTTCCAAATTTCAGGTCTTCTGGCGCATTACCTTTCCCATGCTGCTTCCGGTTATCCAGACCACCCTGCTCATGCAGGGGATCTGGCAGTTCAACAGTTTCAATTTGAGTTACCTGGTTACCCACGGGGGTCCTTTGAATTCAACGGAACTGCTTTCCGTTACCGTATACAATGCCGCCTACCTGGGGTTCCGCTACGGTTACGCCGCGTCCATCAGTGTGGTCATGCTCTGCATAGTCGGTATTCCGGCGGCGTTCAGTATCATTAACTCCATCAGAAACGAGAAAATACCGGTGGTAAAAGAGGCGGTAACAGAGCCATGAAAAGACAGACTAAAACCGTTATTGCCTCCACTATTCATTACGCGATTATGATCGCCGTGGCAATCTTTGTACTGTTCCCCTATTACTGGCTGATCCTGAGCTCCCTTAAGCCGCCCCATCAGCAGACTCTGTCCCCTACCGTCTGGATTCCGGATTATCTTGACTTTGGGAATTACCTTGAGGTGTGGGATACCATACCCATGTTGCGCTATATGCTCAATTCGATTTTTGTTTCCCTGTGTACGGTTGTCATGTGCCTCGTTTTTTCGGTTACCGCGGCCTACAGCCTTTCCCGGTATTCATTCAAAGGCAAGTACGAGGTGATAGCCGCCATTCTCTTTTCCCAGTTGATCCCCGGTATGCTTCCCTTTGTTTCTTTTTATTTTATGATGTTCAATCTCCATCTTACGAATAATTACGCGGGGCTTATTATTGCCTACGCAATCTGGGGTATCCCCTTTTCGACACTGATGATGCGGAGTTATTTTAGCGCGGCTATCCCAAAGGAACTTGAGGAGAGCGCCATCATCGACGGTTGTACCCGCTGGGGCGTATTCCTGCGCATCGCCGTGCCCCTGGCGGTTCCCGGGATCATCGCCACGGCTATTTTTGCCTTTATCCTCTCGTGGAACGAATTTATGTGGGCCAGCGTCATGATGACCAACAACATGATCAAAACCGTGGCGGTGGGCATTTACGATTATATCGGGCAATTCGGCGGGAACGTGCGTATAGCCATGACCATGGCCACCGCCGTGCTTGCCACCTTGCCGGCCATGCTGATCTTCTGCTTCCTGCAGAAGTACCTCATCAGCGGACTTACATCAGGGGCGGTAAAAGGCTGAACCGCCGGATCTTCAGGTATTCTTCTGCCGTATGGCGGATGAGGATAATTTTGTTTGGAGGAATGCAAAATGAAAAGTGTGAAAGTGTTTCTGGTATCGTTATTACTGGTAACCGCATTGGCATTGCCCTTGCTGGCCGGAGGCAGGCAGCAGGGCGGCGGCAGCATCAACTTCTGGATGCAGCAGTACGGGGAAAACCCCCAGGCCCAACAGAGATTCATCAATGGCTTGACCGAAAAGTTTAAGGCCGATACGGGTATAACCGTCAATGTGACATACGTCGACTGGGGACAGGCTCATACCAAGTATACCCTCGCGGCATCCGGCGGTGAAGCCCCCGATGTAGCCGATACCTTCTTTGCCTATTCCTGGATCAAAATCGGGGGTGACAAGTACGGCCCCATGATTATTGACGATGTGGTTGCAGAGGCCGGTGAAAGCGGTTTCTACGATATAGCCCGTCCTGAATGTTACATCAATGGTCACTGGTATGCCCTTCCCTGGCGGGGTGACACACGGGTTGCCGCTTACAATCAGCAGATATTTGATGAAGCCGGCATCAAGGAATTCCCGAAAACATACGATGAACTCATCGAGGTAGGGAAAAAACTTACCACCTACAATGCCGACGGCAGCGTGGACCGGGCAGGTTTCCTCTTCAGCATTGGTAATGCCCGTTTTGACCAGACCTGGTTTGCCCTTCTCGCAGGTCACGGCGGTAAATTGATGAACGACAATTTTACCCAGTGGACCTTTAACAGCCCTGCGGGCCGGGAATCCCTGAAGTTTATGTACGACGCGGTATATACCCACAAGATCGTACCTGCATCCGTAATAGATCCGTCCTATGACAGCAGCCAGGTATTCCAGGCGGGAAAGGCGGCTATAGTTCTTGGCGTATCCCCGGATTTTTATTCATCCTGCAAAGCCAATGCGCCCCAGATCGCCCCCTATGTCCGTTCCGCCATTATACCGAGCAAGACCGGATCGGGGGTATCCTCTATAGCCTTTGCGGCTCCGGTGTGCGTATTTAAAACCACCAAGAATCCGGACGCCGCCAAGGCCTGGCTCAAGTATTTCTGCTCCAAGGAAGTACAGCTTGAGGCCATGAAGGTAATGGGCCTGGTGAATAGTTGGCTGGACGTAATGAACGATCCCTACTTCCAGAATGATATCTTTTATAAGAACTTTAATGAGCAGACCAAGCGGTCCAATGCCGGTGATATGCCTATTTCCGAATTCAGCGAAATTGACGCCTTCCCTTCCGGGCCGCTTAACACCATGTGCACCCAGGTCATGGCCGGTGGAAATATCCAGGCTGCCATTGATGAATGTATGACCAAGATTAACGCAATCATGGGCAAATAAAACATGACTTCCAGGGAAAGGATACTGGCCGCGTTACGGCATGAGGCGACCGACAGGATACCTTTTTCATTGGGATTCGGTGTGAATGAATACGCCAGGAAACAGCTTGCCGAATACCTGGGCAGCACCATGGAAAAGGTTGAAAAGACGCTTCTTGACGCATCGGATCTTCGCTGGGTATCCCCCCGGTACATTGGGCCGCCCTCCCGGAATCCAAAAGGTGATGAGGAAAAGCCGGATATATGGGGAGTGAGTCACAAGTCCGTTTTTAACGGCTTTGATTCCTATTACGAGATATCCGGCTATCCATTACACGGCCTGGGTGATACAATTTCCCTGGAAGATCATGAATTCCCTTCGCCTGATTGGTTTGATTACGGTTCCCTTAAAGAGCGGATCCAACGCGCGAATGCCGATGGTGAATACGCTATTGTGATGGGGAATGGAAATATCTTCGAGACCAGTTGGTACATGGTTGGTTTTGAGGATATGCTCGCCCTTCTGTTGACGGATCCTGAACTGGCATACCGTTTGCTTGAAAAGGTTACCGATTTTTATGCAGCCTTTTTTGAGCGCGCCCTGACCGCCGCGGAAGGGGGCATTGATATTGTTTTTACCGCCGATGATATAGGCCAGCAGAGTGGACTTCTTATGTCTCTTTCCATGTGGGAAGAAATTCTCAAGCCCCATCATGTCAGGCTTAACAGGCTGCTGCACGGCTTCGGTGTGAAGGTAATGTACCATACCGATGGAGCGGTAATGGAAGCCATCGACGGTTTGGTTGATATGGGAATTGATGTCCTTGAGGCTATTCAGCTTGACGCCAGTGGTA
The DNA here is from genome assembly GCA_031278095.1 of Treponema sp. GTDB lineage: Bacteria > Spirochaetota > Spirochaetia > Treponematales > Breznakiellaceae > JAIRNJ01. The sequence goes on along the minus strand of JAITLC010000025.1, from coordinate 7,433 downwards.
TGAACAGCGAAAAGCTCAAACGGAACTGGGGACGGAGGCTTTGTTTTCATGGTGGAGTGAGCGTCCAGTTGACCTTGCCCTTCGGCAGCGCGGAGGATGTACGCAGGGAAGTGCGTGAACGTATCCGCATTCTCGGAAAAAACGGCGGTTATATTCTGGCTCCTTCCCATGCGATTCAGGGTGGTACGCCTCCTGAAAATATCATCGCTTTCCTGGAAGAAGCGGGGCGGTTTAACCTGGAAAATTAATAGAGTTGTCCGGAAACTTTAGTTTTTCGGGCAAGTTTAATATAATACAAAGAACACCGGAGGAATTAAATGAATTTTCCCAGAACTACTGTAGCGGGAGTTTCCTTGCCGAGATTATTGATCGGATCCAACTGGATTTTCGGCTGGAGTCATACGGGGCATGCGGCGGATGTTTTTATCAAAAATTACCATTCCACCGTGGATGCGACTTTATCGGTAATTAATGCTTTTTTAGAGTACGGCATAGACGCCTGGATGGCGCCTTTTTCGTCGGCCCCCGATTGCATGGATAAGATCAAGGCTATTCAGGATAAAATAGGAAAAAAGCTGATTCTTATTGATACCCCCATTATCAACGTGGACGATACGGAGGCTGCCAGGAAGGAGGTCAGGGCGATATTTAAGGCCAGCGCCGAACTTGGTTCCACCTTCTGCCTGATCCACCATTCCAGCTGTGAACAGCTTGTCAACAAAAACAAAAGAATCATCGACCGGTTGCCCCAGTATACGGAGATGATGCGGGAGTACGGCCTCATTCCCGGCCTCAGCGCCCACATGCCCGAGATCATTCAGTATGCGGATCTCAATGAATATGACGTGGAAACCTACATTCAGATCCTTAACTGCGCCGGCTTTATGATGCAGGTAGAAATTGAATCGGTTATACGCATCATCCATGAGGCGAAGAAGCCGGTGATGACCATTAAGCCCATGGGGGCGGGCAGAACCACCCCCTATGTTGGACTTACATTTAATTGGAATATACTCCGCGAAAAGGATATGATAACCGTAGGCTGCATAAACGAACACGAAGTGCATGAAGATGTGGAAATATCCCTGGCGGCCCTGGGAAAACGGCTGCCTAATCTGGAAGGCCGGGGTAGTCCGGGGAAAACCAGTATCATCAAATAGATGGGACTGTTCCAAAATCCGGCGATCCGGCAGGATCATAATTAAGGCGCCCGCGGCAGTTCACCCGGATCACTCCACACCTTTGACAACATCATGCGGACTTCGGTTCGGTGATGTATGACGGTTCCGCCTTGAGCTACAAAGAGCGGGAACATTGATGATCAGTGTATTGCCGAATCTGATCTTGTCTTTGTGGGTTCCTCCATGTGCATACAGGGGTTTGACGCGGGAGCTTCGGCAAAGCTTTTCAAAAAAGCCCATGAACCGGGGAAGATCACCGCAACGGATTTCAGTGAGGGGGATCGGCATACAAGTGATGAGTGGATCAGATTCCTGGAACCGATGCTTTGTGAATGTGATATACTTATGCCCGGCTATCTGGAGGCGAAGAAACTCAGCGGAAAGGAAGATCTGCCCGGCATCCGGGAGCGGCTTTCGGGCTTCGGCGCAAAGATCCTCATCGTGAAGCCGGGCGGTAAGGGCTGCCATCTAACGGATTTCAAAAATGAATGGATCATAGCTTCTTTAATATCGCGGCAAATCACAATGTGACCACAGCGGGCGTTGCCGGAGGCATTCCGGATTTTGAAACAGCCTACAGCTATGCCTGCGGACACTACGGCGGCAAAACAAGATTCCCGCTTTTGGGAGGGGAACCTTCTCCTCTCATCTGCGTTCCGCAGAAACGAAGTTCCTGTTCCCGAGGATGATATGTACGATTACGGAAAATGTGTCATAAGCTTTGCGCCCGCAAGACGGAATGTGTTTCCCGTCAACCGCGGGGAAGAGATCCATAGCCGCCATAAGACTATGACCCGGTACAAGCCTACACGTACTCTTCCCAGGCTTTTATTTCCAGACCTTTCTCCTTCTGATATGCAAGAGCGTCGATGAATTCCCGCGCAACCTTGACATTGGTAAAGAGGGGGATGTCAAAGTCAACCGCCATGCGCCTGATGAGGTAGTCGTTTTTCAGTTCCGTCTCCCGGTTGTTTTTGGGAATATTAATGATCATGTCAACTTCCCGTTTTTTGATGTATGTTGTAATGTTCGGTTCCTTTGATTCAAGAGGCCAGCTGAGTACGTGTGCGTTTACTCCGTTTTGCGACAGGAACTTTGCAGTTCCTCTGGAGGCGTAGAGTTCATAATCCATGGCGACAAGCTTGCGCGCCGAATCAAGGAAGCCGAGTTTGTCTCCAAGGGGCCCGGTGGAAAGGAGGACGCGTTTCTTCGGCAGGCGGTAGCCGACGGAGAGCAGGGCCTTAAGGAAAGCGTCGGAAAGTTCCGAGCCGATGCAGCCTACTTCTCCGGTGGAGGCCATCTCCACCCCCGACACAGGATCCGCCCCATGGAGCCTGCCGAAACTGAACTGCGCCGCCTTGACTCCCACCCAGGGAAGATCCAGCGCGCTGGCCGGGGCCTTCTGTACGCTTTCATCGAGCATGGCTTTTACCGCCATCTCGATCATGTTGACCCGGCTCACCTTGGAGCAGAAGGGGAAGCTCCGGCTGGAACGGAGGTTGCACTCAATGACCCGTACCCGGTTCCGCTGGGCAAGAAACTGTATATTGAAAGGCCCGGTAATATCCAAGGCTTTTGCAATCTCCTCACTGATTCTGCGGATTTTCCTGATTGTTTCGATGTAGAGCCGCTGGGCCGGCAGAACTACTGTTGCGTCCCCGGAATGTACACCCGCATTTTCGATATGTTCCGTGATGGCATGGAAGAGGATCTCTCCCCTGCGGGCCACCGCATCAATTTCGATTTCCTTGGAATTCTCAATAAACTTTGAAATGACAACCGGATGTTCCGCCGAGACATCTGCGGCCAGACGCAAAAACCGTTCAAGGGTACCGTCGTCCCAGGCAACATTCATGGCAGCCCCCGAAAGCACGTAGCTTGGCCTGATCAGTACGGGGTAGCCCGCCTCGGCTGCAAAGGCTTTAGCGGAGTCAAGATCGGTAAGCTCCTTCCATTCAGGCTGTTCGATTCCCAGCCTGTCAAGAAGACCTGAGAATTTGTTTCTGTCTTCCGCCATATCGATGGACTCAGGCCTCGTGCCGTAAATCAGGGCCCCGGCGCTGTAGAGCCTGGTTGCAAGGTTATTCGGTATCTGGCCTCCCATGGAGAGGATGATCCCGCCTGAGTGTTCGCGTTCATAGATGTCAAGAACCCGTTCAAGGCTCAACTCTTCAAAGTAGAGCCTGTCGCACATGTCATAGTCGGTAGAAACCGTTTCCGGATTGCAGTTCACCATGATGGTATAGCGGCCGAGCTTGCGGGCGGTTTCCACAGCGTTGACGCAGCACCAGTCAAATTCTACACTGCTTCCGATGCGATAGGCGCCTGAACCCAGCACCATTACCCCGCGGCCTGAAGGTGAAACATCGTCCATCGGGGCGCCTGTACCGCAGTAGCTCATGTAGAGGTAGTTGGTTTTTGCAGGATATTCCGCGGCAAGAGTGTCGATCTGTTTTATTGAAGGCCTGATACGGTACTCTTCCCGGAGACTGCGGAATTCCATCTCGTTCATGCCCAGGAATTCACCGATGCGGGCATCGGAAAAGCCGAGTTGTTTGGCCCGCAGCAGCAACGCGCGATCCGGTGCAGACACGGGAGTCTTTTTACTTTCTCCGTTTCTGCCGGCCTCGCCGGCTTCCCGGAGCCGCTCTTCCGTTTCGAGGCAGTTTGCAATCTTGTATAAAAACCACTTGTCGATTTTGGTAAGCCGGTAGATCTTGTCCACACTCCAGCCTTCCATCATCGCCCGGTAGATGACAAAGATTCTGCGGTCGGTCGGTTTTGTAAGGGCGTCCCGTATACCGGCAGGGTTTATGCCTCCCTCTGTATTTTTGTTCTTTGCGCTGAGGGCGCCGAGGAAGCCGTCGTCCCCTGCCAGGCCCGGAGCCCCTGTCCCCGTCATACGCAGGGCTTTCTGCAGAGCTTCCTCAAAGCTGCGGCCGATGGACATCACTTCTCCGACACTCTTCATTTCAGAACCAATGCGAAGATCGACATTCTTAAATTTTGTCAGATCCCAGCGGGGGATCTTCACTACGATGTAATCGAGGGCCGGTTCAAAGCAGGACTTGGTAGCCAGAGTGATGCGGTTTTCTATTTCCACAAGCGAATAACCCATCGCAAGTTTTGCCGCAACAAAGGCCAGAGGATAGCCTGTAGCCTTTGAAGCCAGGGCGGAAGAACGGGAAAGCCGGGCATTCACTTCAATTATCCTGTAATCCTCGGAAGCAGGATCGAGGGCGTATTGTATGTTGCATTCGCCAACAATACCCAGATGGCGGATCACGCCGATGGCGATACGCCTAAGTTTGTAGTATTCGAAATCCGTCAGGGTTTGTGAGGGAGCGACAACGATACTCTCGCCGGTATGGATGCCCAGAGGATCGAAGTTTTCCATATTACAGACAGTGATACAGTTATCGTATCTATCCCTGACCACCTCGTATTCGATCTCTTTCCAGCCTCCCAGCCACTCTTCCACCAGCACCTGGGGAGGTGTACCGGTTTCCGAAGTACGGGCAAAAACCCTGTCGCAGCGGCGGCGGAGTTCCTTTTCATTCCTGCAGATCCCCGATCCCGCCCCGCCGAGCGCATAGGCTGCCCGAACCATAACCGGGTACGCTATGGAGGCGGCAGCCTTTACCGCAACATTGATGCTGGTGGCGGCAATACTGCGAGGCGTCTTCGCGTCGATCTCGTTGAGACGTTCCACGAAACGTTCACGGTCTTCGGTATCCTCTATTGCCTTAACCGGAGTACCAAGAACCTCCACCCCGTATTTGTAGAGAGTACCATCCCTGTCCAGAGTCACCCCGCAGTTGAGCGCAGTCTGTCCCCCAAAGGAGAGGAGGAGGCCGTCGGGCCTTTCTTTTTCAATTACCTGTTTAACATATTCGGGAGTAACGGGAAGGAAGTAGGTAGCGTCCGCCATGCCTTCGCTGGTTTGGATGGTAGCGATATTGGGGTTGATAAGGACTGTTTTGATCCCCTCTTCCCTCAGGGCCTTGAGAGCCTGGGAACCGGAATAGTCAAATTCTCCTGCCTGACCAATCTTGAGACCGCCCGAACCCAGTACCAAAACTTTATTTAACAACATTTTTACTTTCCTTTACCTGATCGATAAAACGGTCGATTAGAAACTCCGTGTCCCGCGGGCCAGGACAGCCTTCGGGGTGAAACTGCACCGCGGAAAAAGGCTTGTGTGCGGAACGGATCCCTTCGATGGTAGAATCATTGGCATTTATAAACCAGGGCTCCCAGCCCGGAGGAAGACTGTCCTGCCTTACCGCATAACCGTGGTTCTGACTTGTGATATAGCAGCGTGCAGCTTTACTGTTTTTGCCGCCCTTGCCCAGTTCCGTACAGGGCTGATTCTGCCCCCGGTGACCATAGGGAAGCTTGTAAGTATCGGCGCCCGCGGCCAGAGCCATGATCTGATTCCCCAGACATATACCGAAGACGGGCTTTCCGATGCCGAAGGCCTTGCGTACCATGGCAATGGTTCTGCCGCAATCTTTTGGATCCCCGGGACCGTTGGAAAGAAAAAGCCCGTCATATTCAATATCCGAAAGATCGTGATCCCAGGGGAGCCGTATAATCTGTACCCCCCTGTCCAGAAGACAGCGGTAGATATTGGCCTTTGCTCCGCAATCCACCAGGGCGATCCGCAGAAGGTTTGGTCTTTCGGGAAGCGCAGAATTACTACCTGAACCTTCGTCATCTTCCTCTTCGCCGATACTGGTTCTCCGTTTTTCCATTGCCTTTGACAGAAGGCCGGGGGGCAGGAAACTTTTTACTTCCGCAGGAGAGACATCGGCAACCGGGTGGGGAACAAGGCCTGAATCGATGGTAACATCCCGGCTTCCCTCCACGAGGATCTTTCCCATCATCACACCCCGTTCCCTGAGGCGTTTGGTGAGAGCCCGTGTATCAATACCCCTAATGCCGGGAACGCCGTTTTTTTCAAGCCATTCCGAAAGCGCGGCTCCGCTGGCAAAGTGGCTGGGTTCTTCACAGACTTCGGAAACCACAAAGCCTGAAACCTGTACTTTTCCCGATTCAAAGTGAAGGGGGATACCCTGATTGTCAAAGAAAGGCTCGCAGTTTTTGGGCTTTACCGGAACGCCATAGTTCCCCTGAAGAGGCCAGGTGGAAACAAGGATCTGTCCCCGGAAACTTGGGTCGGTGAGTGACTGGGGGTATCCCGCCATCCCGGTGGTAAACACCACTTCCCCCGCCTGGGAACGGGCCTTGCCGAAACTGTGACCGTGGAATTCAGAACCGTCTTCCAGGACAAGCGTGGCTTGCCTGGGAATGGATATAGACTTCTTTTTCATGCGTCTCTCCAGGTTGCGAACCTATTTATCGCCGCCATGCGTCCCTCCGGGCAGCGAGGCTTAAGGGAAACTATTTTATCGCCGCCATACAGCGGCTCTGCCATACAGTGACTCCGCCATGAAATCCAAGTCTATGAGGTGAGTCATTTTTGTTCAAGATACCTCCATAAGAGCGAAAATTAGGAATGAATTTTATCATTTTTGGCAAAAACAGGGACTTAAATTCATTAAAAACAGAGATTTTCCGGTTTCTTGTTCCATAAAATTTGAATTCTTAAACACGGCGGTACAAGAGGGCTGTACATTGACCGGAGGGCCGGAATCCATACCCTGCGGCTTACTTTAAGGAAGCACTGATTTATTCAATCGAGAATGCATCAGCGCTACTTTAATGCGGTATGTGCTCAATGAAATGAATACATAGGCAGGGTAGCAGTACTTGTAACGCCGTTTTCTTTTTTTTCGGAGAGAGGGGGATTCGAACCCCCGGAACCCGAGGGTTCAACGGTTTTCGAGACCGCCCGATTCAACCGCTCTCGCATCTCTCCAGGATTATTTATACGCCTCAAATTTTTACATTACGGAGAGAGAGGGATTTGAACCCTCGGTACTCTTTCGAGCACACACGACTTCCAATCGTGCACCTTCGACCACTCGGACATCTCTCCAAAGCCGAAAATAATCTCTCCGGCATAATGATGAGGCTGACACGATTCGAACGTGCGACCTTCAGATCCGCAATCTGATGCTCTATCCATCTGAGCTACAACCTCATTTCGCAAACATTTCCAGAGCAGGGGGGATTCGGGGTTATGCCGCAAACTTCCTGCTTGCCCCTCCGCCTTCTTCCGGGCGCATCCATGCGCCATCTTCCTCCCCTTGGCCGGCGAAGGCTCCGTCTCGAATCCCTCCGCGT
>JAITLC010000001.1 GCA_031278095.1 Treponema sp. | reverse complement strand
GACTGGGAAATAGGCTACATGAATTTCGGGGAGATGTATAAGTGGAGCTACCGGGCTCACCCCACCTTCATGGCCTTCGCCATCCCCATCGCCGCCAAAAACCCGGAACGGTCCCTGCTTTTTGCCCGGGAACTCCTTACCAACAAGGAACTCTGGCAGCTTTACGACATGGGCATAGAGGGCGCCCATTACAAAATTGAAGACGGCTACTATGTTTCCCTGAACGATCCGGTTAACCCCGGTTATTTACAGAGCGGCAGTGGTCTTACCCCTTATTTCTTCCGGGAGGATTTTAGGCATTACTCCAAAGACTACCAGTGGGCCCTGGACTATGAGCGGGACCGTATGGCCCCCTACGAGGCGACCAATTACTTTGAGGGTTTCCCCGAAGATTACACCCCCTACCGGGATAAGGTGACCGCCATGTCGGAGGTAAATAGTCAGTATACCTGGCCCCTCCTCTTGGGTACCATTCCCAATCCCCTGGAAGCCCTAAAAGACGTGAACCGGCGTTTAGACGATGCGGGACGGCAGGAGGTGGTCCGGCGGGTCATCGAACAGTACCAGGCTTACCTTGACGGCCTGGGAGTCCCGAAATAAACTGTCCGGGACAATCCCGGTTTAGAATCGCCCCTGCTGCGGCCCTTCCGCTGGGCCGTTCCGGGGGGAGAAGGAGAGGAGAATCACATGACGTCCAAATTTTTTACCACAAAGGAAATCGCCCCCGGGACAATCCTTATCGGGGGCCTGGGGAACGAGCAGTGCTACCTCCTGGAAGGAAAGGAGCGGGCCCTGCTCATCGACGCCCTTGCCGGCGCGGGGAATCTGCGGGCCTTCTGCCGGGAACTGACAGACCTTCCCCTCAGCCTGGTGAATACCCACGGGCATCTGGACCATGCGGGGGGGAATTTCGACTTTGGGGAATGTTTTATCCACAGCGACGACATCCCCCTGATCTACGAAATAGAAACCGCCGATCGCATGGGTTTTGTGGCCGGCATGATGAAGGCCGCCGGCCGGAACCTGCCCCTGAGCGAAGGTGATTTTACCGCCGCAAGGCCCATTAAGACCCTGCCCGTCGCCGACGGCTGTTTCTTTGACCTGGGGGATCGCCGAATCGAGGTTATCGCCGTCCCCGGCCACACCAGGGGCACCATCGTGCTGCTGGACCGGGGGGCAGGGCTTCTCTTTTCCGGGGACGCCTGCAACGTGAACACCCTTTTGTTTCTTCCCCATTCAACATCGATAGAGGAATACCGGGAGAGCCTTTTCCACTTCAAGGAATTCCAGCCCTGTTTTGATCTGATGTGGGGAGGCCACGGCCCCCAGGGGGTTCCCAAGATCATCATTGATGAGGCCATCGGGCTTTGTGACGAGATCCTGGCGGGGACCGACGACGCCCAGCCCGAGGAGTTTCTGGGCCGCCCCTGCTTCTACGGCAAGAAAAAGGACCAGTCCTTCAGGCGGCTGGACGGAAAACTGGCCAATATCGCCTATGACAGGGATAAGCTTCGCAAACCCCCCGCGTTGAATGAAACATGAACAATTGAGCAAGACTCCGGCTTTACTGTAAGCCAAGTCATATTCCCATAGAGGACAATGGCGTGGCCTTGAACATTGGAACGAAGATACTTCGGGGCGAGGTATCTTCGTTTGAGAGGAAATTTGTTATACCCTCCCCCGCGAACCGGTGAGCGGGCTCTTGGGTTCATACCCCGATTCGAAGATTGGTTTACAATTTTTTTTAAGTGGTAATGATTTTAACCGAAAAATGAATTTTTTTGGAAAAAAACTCTAAAGTCATCTTCACGATATGCCGAAATAATAAATGGTAAACTCTGTTCCGGACATGGAAAATTCCGCGGGTTCCCGGTTCGGTAAGGGGTTTACACCAGAAGCAAGGATGCTTTTGGATTATTTTCAAGGAGGATGATATGATCATCAACCACAACCTCTCCTCTATGTTTGCGGATAGGTCTCTCAAAGTTACCCAGAACGAACTGACCAAAAACATGGAAAAGCTCTCTTCCGGATTGCGGATCAACCGCGCCGGGGATGATGCTTCCGGTCTTGCAGTTTCCGAAAAGATGCGGAGCCAGATTCGCGGTTTGAATCAGGCTTCCGCCAATGCCCAAAACGGTATCTCGTTCATCCAGGTAAGTGAAGGTTATCTCCAGGAAACCCAGGACATCATCCAGCGTATGCGGGAATTGGCAGTTCAGGCGGCTAACGGTATCTACACCGAAGAAGACCGGATGTACATCCAGGTAGAAGTTTCCCAGTTGGTTGACGAAGTTGACCGGATTGCCAGTCATGCCCAGTTTAACGGCATGAACATGCTTACCGGCCGCTTTGCCCAGCAAACGGGAAGCAATACCATTACCGCATCCATGTGGTTCCATATCGGCGCCAATATGGATCAGCGGGAACAGGTCTTTATCGGAACCATGACAACCAAGGGTCTGGGGATCCGTAATGTGGGAGACGACAGTTTCGTCACCCTGGAAACCCCCGAAGACGCCAACCGCACTATCGGAACACTGGATGCGGCTCTCAGGATCATCAACAAACAGCGGGCCGACCTGGGCGCATATCAAAACCGGCTCGAACATGCAGTCAAAGGACTCGATATCGGCGCTGAAAACCTGCAGGCTTCCGAATCACGGATCCGTGATACAGATATGGCTAACCAGATGGTCAGCTATACACGGGATCAGATCCTCAGTCAGTCCGGAACGGCTATGCTGGCCCAGGCTAACCAGAGGAGCACTTCGGTCTTGCAACTTCTCCAGTAAAGTAGTATTATGTAAGTTAAGGATATGGGGAATCCTTCGGGTTCTCCATATTCAAAAGGAAATTGCAGTACAACGCCGTCTCAGGCGGTTTGTGCATGCGGTGTTTTTTGACAATAACCCTCTGTTGAACGGTAAAAAGCCGAGCGGCTTTCTACTGCTTGCAGTATGGCGTTGCAAAATGTTTGCCGTTTCCGGTAAACATTTCGTACCGAATTAACAGGCAGGGTATACTGGCGCGAAGGTGTACCCCTCCCCTGTTATCCGTACGGTGCGGTTCGGGCCATGGATGGCTTGGACAAATCAACTCAAGGAGGGTGTTATGATTATTAACCACAACATGAGCGCTCTGTATGCCAACAGAAATCTTGGTATTACTCAGGCGGATGTTTCAAAGAGCATTGAAAAGCTCTCTTCCGGTGAGCGGATTAACCGCGCTGGTGATGATGCCTCCGGGCTTGCGGTCTCCGAAAAAATGAGGAGCCAGATCCGGGGTCTTAACCAGGCCGAGAGGAATATTCAGAATGGCGTGTCGTTTATCCAGACTACTGAAGGCTACCTTCAGGAGACCCAGGATATTCTTCATCGTCTTCGGGAGCTTTCGGTGCAGTCTGCCAACGGTATTTATACCGATGAAGACCGGATGCAGATTCAGGTAGAAGTTTCCCAGCTGGTTGACGAAGTCAACCGGATTGCCAGTCATGCCCAGTTTAACGGCATGAATCTGCTGACCGGGTCTTTTGCCAGAAATTCTGCAGTTAACCGGGTAATGCAGCTTCAGGTAGGCGCCAATATGGATCAGAATGAAAGGATCTATATTGGAACTATGACGGCAGGGGCGCTCGGTCTGGAGACTCAACAGGGTGAACTTGGCGTAATATCCATTACAACCCCGGAAGAGGCCAATGCGGCTATCGGTTCTGTGGATTCCGCCTTACAGCAGGTTTCCAAACAGCGGGCCGACCTCGGCGCATATCAGAACCGGTTTGAAATGGCGGCTGAAGGCGTAGCCATCGCGGCCGAAAACATTCAGGCTTCCGAATCCCGGATTAGGGATACGGATATGGCCTCAGAGATGGTGAACTTTACAAGGGATACCATCCTGAACCAGGCCGGGAACGCGATGCTGGCTCAGGCCAATGTCAGAACCCAGTCGGTGCTTCAACTTTTGAGCTAATGTAGGAGATGTACTGTTGTATTGAGAGACATCTGGACGTCGTCTTTTAATACAAGGGACGGGGGAGTTCGCGCCCTTCTCCGTTCTTTTTTTGAAATTACGCTCCCAGGGAGGGGGAAGAAAGCAATACTATGGGCCGTCCTTTTAGACGGCAGACACGGAGGTTTACCATGGTAGTTATGGCTTCAGCGGGAAATAGGATAAACCCGGTTCCGCATTTGATCGATGAGGCGGCAGCTCCATCCCGGTTTCATGCAGCCCAGACAAAGGCTGCAATTTCACAATTGGCAGAAATAGATCTTCCCGGTGAAAAAGAGCCGGGGGAAACCGTTGCCCGCGAGTTAAGCGAAGTGGTAGCGGAGCTTGAACAGGTTAGTTCCGTTTTCAACAAGCGTCTGCAGTTCGTAGTGGATCATCGTTCCAAAGAGATTACCGTCAAGGTGATTGATAAAGAAACCGATAAGGTAATCAAGGAACTGCCCCCGGAAGAATTGAAACGGCTGCACAGCGCACTCAAAGAAACAATAGGTTTTTTGTTTGACGAAATGGTTTAGGGGCACACGATGAGGGGATATGTCCGATATATATGTGCCGGGGGTTAAAAGCCGGTTTGGTACAGATAAACTCATCGAAGACCTGATGAAGGTTGAACGAGTTCCTCAGCAGCGTGTTGAGAAAAACGTTGAAAGTCTTCAGACCCAGAAAACGTATTGGCAGGATCTGGGAAGGCATATCGGTTCTCTCAGGGAAAGCGCCAGAATTCTCTTCTCTTTTCAAAACCCCTTTAATGACAAAGTGGCCTCTTCTTCCGATGAAAGCGTAATCAGCGGCCTGGCAACCAGGGAGGCAAAGGAACAGGAATACCGGTTTACCGTAAAACAGGTTGCTCAGGCGGATCGTTTTCTTTCCACTCCCCTCTCCAACGACTTCAAGATTGAAAAAGGGGATTATGAATTTACCGTCGGGGAAGACAAGGTCAGCTTCAATTTCCGGGGAGGTACGGTAAAGGAATTTGTCGATGCCCTCAACCGCCGGGGCCGGGATCTTGTCGGCGCAAGCCTTATCAGCGTGGAGCCGGGAACAAAGTCCCTCCTTATTGAGTCAAAAGTCAGCGGAGACAACAAACGGCTCGGCTTCGGTGAGGCTGCAGAGAAGCTTGCCATAGAGGCAGGGATAATAGAACAGGTACCCAGTTCCCGCCGGGATATTAACCTTGAAGGCGGAACTCTTTCGGTTAAGGCGGGAAACACTGCATCTATCCGCCTGAATCCGGTTTTGCAGTCTGCGGAAAATCTGGTTCTCCGTTTTGAAACCGCCACGGAGATCCGCTCCCGGGAAGCCCTTGAAATTCCCCAGCCTCCTCCGGGGCCCTTGATTCCTTCACCAGGTTCCCTTACCTACGGCGGTATCACCATCGAAAATGAACCTTCTTCGGCTCCCTTGCCGGTCTGGACTCCTCCGGAACCTCCAAAACAGGTAGATGATTTAAATATGATCTCCCTGAAATTTACCGATGGAAGTAGTGTTATGCTGCCCGCGATGCACGATTCTCAGGGCTTTACCTCCAGTCAGTGGAGGCTTTCCGATGTTGCAGGCTCCGGAACTATCGCTTCAATCGAAATAAACAACCGGAATACTCACCGGGACATGTCGATCCGCAATATTACGGTTTTCGATCCCGATGCTCCCGGCGGAGTCAGGCCGAGAAATGCGATTTCGACCGCCCGGGATGCCATAATCACCATGGAAGGCATCGAAATCCGGCGGCCTTCGAACGATATCACCGATCTTATCCCCGGTCTTACGGTCACCGCCCGCGGTGTTTCGGATCGTCCCGTTACACTGGGCGTTACTCCCGACCGCGAAGGGGTAAAGGAATCGATCATCAGCCTTGTGGGGAACTATAACCGCCTTATGGCTGAAGTAAATGTACTTACCCGCCGGGATGACAAGATTATTCAGGAACTTTCCTACCTTTCCAAAGAGGAACAGGATGAACTGAGCAAGAGGCAGGGAGTTTTTTCCGGGGATTCTACCCTGGCCCAGTTCAAAAATAATCTCCAGCGGTCTGCCTCAGTCCCCTACCCTGCTTCTACGGATCAGGATTTGATTATGCTGGCCCAGATTGGAATCAGTACCGATGTACGGCGTTCCGGCGCGGGAGGCAGTTACGATCCTTCCAGACTGCGGGGTTACCTCGAAATAGACGAAAAGGTTCTCGATCATGCATTGGAAACCCAGCTTCCGGTCATTCAGCAGTTATTCGGCTCCGATGCCGATGGGGATCTTATTATAGATTCCGGGCTGGCCTATTCCCTGGATCAGCTTACCAAGCCCTATGTGGAAACCGGTGGTTTTATCCTCCTGAAGACAGGTACCATAGATTCCCGGATAAGCCAGGATCAGCGCCGGATAGATACCATGGAACGGCAGCTTGCCGCCAAGGAAACAGCCCTTAAGATCCAGTACGGTCAAATGGAAGGCGCCTATACGCGGATGGAGAGGATGCAAAATTCTCTGGATCAATTCAGCCGGCAGAATAGTCCCAATAACAGGTAATATGATGGAAATTAGCATAAATGGCGAAAAGGGCGGTATTACCCTTGAACAGGAAAAAACCGCCGGAGAAGTCCTCTCCGGGCTCGAAGGCTGGCTCCGCAACTCGGGTCACCGCTTGAGCGGAATAAAAATCAACGGAGAATTGGTTAAGGCGGCCTCCCTGGAGGATGTATTTGACAGGGATCTGGGGGATATTGAAAACATGGATATTCTTACCAGTTCCTGGGCGGAACTGGCAGCAGATGCCCTGGCGGCCCTGATTCGGGATCTGTGCGACTTTGAAGAATCAGATTTTCAGGATCGCAGTCGCTTTGCCGCCGAATGGATCGAGAGTCCCTCTTCCCGTTTTCTTTCGGAAGAGATTCCAGAAATTCACGCATGGGCTTCTTTTGCGTTTTCGGGCCAGGGTTACAGTCCTTCGGAGCTTAAACTCATTGTGGAGGAAAGGCTTCGGGAATTGGAAGATCCCCAGGCGGAGCTTGAGAAGATCGGGAAGCCGGTAGAAGAACTGGAAAAGAGACTTGAGGATCTGCCTCTGGATTTCCAGACCGGAAAGGACAGGCAGGCAGCGGAAACGATTCAGATCTTTAGTGCAACGGCGGAAAAGATCATGCGGATCTATGCGATTCTCAAGGTGGAAGGATACGATTTGGTATCCCGCGGGGTGGAGGATAAGACCCTGCCTGAGTATTTGGCAGAATTCAATACCGCTTTACGGGAATTGCTGGCCGCCTATGAGGCAAAAGATGCGGTTTTGGCAGGAGATATTGCCGAATATGAACTGGCGCCCCGGCTGACCAGGCTTTTTGCCGGCATAAAAGGAGACTGAAACGCATGGGAGCGCCTCTTTTTCTACACCTTCTGCAGATGCCCCAGTTTTATAAACAGACACAGCCCCAGGACGCCATAGGATTCGGCGTCGGGATTGTCGTAATCGTCTTTATTTTTACTATTGTTAATATTGTCAAAAAGCGTTCCCCTAGCCTGAATTCGGGATCCGGAAGCGGAATTTCCGGCCCCAAACACTTTTCCGGCTTTGCCCTGCACCGGATTGCCGCAGATATGGGTCTGGATAAAGAACAGACAAAAATGTTGGAATTTGTTCTTAAAAGTGACGGGGTGGCGGATATCGAACATTCACTTAACAGCACCAACCTTCTGGATCGTCACTTCAAAAAGGCTTACCACTTGATCGAACGGAATGCCAATACGGAGGAAGAAGCGCAGAACCGGCTGGCGATCCTCTTTGCGACCCGTAATATACTGGAAAACTCAGGCGGCGCCGGGGGAGGAGTCGCTTCTACCCGCCAGATACCCGAAAATACCGCCGCCGTGCTTACGGTGGGGAATGACAGCTACCCGGTTAAAGTGCTCTCCACCAAGAGTGAAAATCTGATAGTGGAAAATCCTTATAATGCCCTGGGTTCCCCAATACGGCTTCCCAGGGGAGGCAAGGTGACGCTTGCTTTCTTTACCCGTTCCAGTAAAGGCTTTGCCTTTGAGACCAGGATTATGGGTAACTCAGAATCCGGAGACAAGCCGGTGTTGCAACTGATACATTCATCTCAGCGTAAACAGCTTTCCCAGCGGCGCTTCCGCAGGAGACAGGAAGTTATTTCCTGCGGGTTTTTCCTTGTTAAAGTTGAAGACATGGGAAGAAAAAAACAGAAAAAGATGATTGTAGACAAGCGTCAGATCAAGGGAACGATAATGGACATCTCCATAGGCGGTTGTTCCATAAAAACCAATGCTGCAATTCCTTCCGGTACCCTTCTCAAGATCAGCTTTGATCATGGTGGTTTCATGTCTGTGGTCACACTGGGACAGGTACTCCGTACCAACCGGAGCGGAGTGAGCATCGTCATGCATATCAAATTCCTCCGGATTCCCCGAAAGTCGATGAATGCCATCAACGCCATGGTCTTTGACTACAGCGATGATTGACGATAATAAAAAGAATATTTATAGTAAAAATAGATGAAAATTCTGGAATTCAAGAACATTACCCGCAAGGATGTACCTATTTATTACCGGAGTCTCTTTTCCGGAACGGCGGTTTTGGAACTGGTAAACAAATCCACGGATTTATCCGTTGAATTTTCCATTGAAAAAAAACCAACAGGGTACAAGGAAATAATTGTTACCTTAAATGAAAAAGTGGATTATCCTCTTGTTCCCCTTATAAAAGAATTGAAAAAATACATAGATAATCTGGATGCTTCAGGAGCCCTCCCTGGTTAGCATTACCAGTTCTTCAGCGGAAGAAACTATCGCATTGGGAGAAAAACTTGCGGCGGCGTTACCGGCCGGCAGTATTGTTGCCCTGAACGGAGGTCTCGGAGCCGGAAAAACCACCCTGGTTAAGGGTATTGCCCGTGCTTTAGGCATAGAGGCGGAGATTACCAGTCCGACCTATACCATTATCAGCGAATATGAAGGAAAGATCCCCCTTTACCACATAGATGCATATCGCCTTGCGGGAGATGAAGATTTTTTTTCAATCGGCGGCACAGAGGTTCTCTCCAGGGGAGACGGTCTGGCGCTCATTGAATGGAGTGAAAAGATTTCCCGATCTCTGCCCTCCGGGAGTATCAATGTGGAAATAGAGATTCTGGAAGGAGATAAACGGCGGATTTTCATTTCCGGAGGGGAATTTGAAGCTTTGCCGCAATCTTTCCCGGGCCGCCGGGAGGAGGCGGATTTAATCGAAGGCTTATCATGGTAAATATACTCGCCATCGATACGGCGACCGGTTTTTTTTCCATCGCACTCGGGGCCGGGGACAGGGTATACCATTTTGAAGAGCAGGTTGCCGCAGACTTTCTAAATGCCGCGCAGCGGCTTCAAGTACAACCGGCTTTCCCGGGCGCGGGTGCAGGTTCCCGTCACTCGGAACTGCTTCTTGATTGCGCCGGTTTTTTAACGGAAAAAGCAGGGATCACGCCTGCGGATATTGAGGCTGTCCTTGTCATGAAAGGCCCCGGATCCTTTACCGGGCTCAGGATAGCGTATGCCGCTGCAAAGGGGATTGCTTTGGCTTTGGGGAGCCGCATGTCAGCGTTTCCCAGCCTGGATGTTATGGCCTTCCCCTTCTTCTGCTGGCCGGATTTGGTTATGCCGGTGATAAATGCCGGAAAAGGCCGTTTTTTTACCGCCCTGTATCGGGATGGAAGGCTTCTGGCCGGTCCCATGGACACGCGTGTGGAAGCAGAAGATTTTCAGGCTGTACTGAAGCCTTTTATCGATAAAAATCAACGGATCTTTCTTACCGGCCCTGACGCGGCCATGTTGAAAGATGCCCTGAAACCCTTTGCCGGAGATGAAACGCTGGTTCTGGATCCTTCAGGTCTTAGAGGTTACGCCCCGATCTTGTTGGAGGTTGAAAAAAAGTGTGGTTTATCCGATAATGATACTGAGTTGTGCTATTCAGGTCCTGAATATTTGCGCAAAAGTGATGCGGAATTAAACTTAAAAAAGTAGTTGCCATGACTGAAGAAAATTTGGATGAAGAGTTAGAGGAACTTGAGGACGAAGTTGAAGTTCTTGATGATGAGGAAGTAGAGAAGTCTGAAGAACAGATAGAATTGCCGGGCTCCGGCTCCAATGTCTTTGAAACAAGCGCCTTCCCTGTACTTTTCATCAGCAAAAAAATGAAAATCCTCTATGCCAACCCGGCCTGTGAACACTTGTTCGTCGGTTTTTTTGAATTGGTAGGCAAATACTTTATTGATATTTTTGGTAAATTCTTTGATATAGACGATATACGCACGATCAGGGAAACCCTGCTCTTCGGGGGAAATGGCTTTTCATGGAAAGGGGAAGCCCGGATAAAAAGCCGGGATGTGGTATCGGTACAGGTACGGACTTATATTTTTCCGCTTGAACTTGAAAAAAAGAAGCCTGATATATTTGTGGTGATGTTCGATGATGTTACCGAAGAAAACAAAAAACTGCTCCGGGCGGTCTTTCTCAGTCTCCTTGAGGCTTCAAAACTCAAGGATAACGATACCGGTAAACACATTACCAGGGTGAATTACTATTCAGCCCGGCTTGCCGAAGAGCTGTACCGTTCAGGCAATGAAAAATACAAGCGCATTGACGCCGATTTTATCGATAATATCGGTTTTCTTGCTTCCATGCATGACGTTGGGAAGATTGGCACCCCGGATGATATTCTGAACAAGGAAGGCCCCCTTTCGGACTGGGAATGGACGGTAATGCGAGAGCATACCAAGAACGGCGCCTTTATCCTTTCGACATACCCCAATCCCATGGCCAAGGAGATTGCCCTTTCCCACCATGAACGTTGGGATGGCTCCGGATATCCATTCCAGCTTGAAGGTGAAATGATTCCTCTGGCTGCCAGGATTGTTACCATTGCCGATGTTTACGATGCTCTCCGCATGGAACGAAGTTACAAACCTGCGTTAAGCCATGAAGTAACGGAAAGCAAGATGATGGAAGAGAAAGAAACCCACTTCGACCCTTCTCTTATTGAGGTTTTCCATTCCGTATCCGAAGATTTTAAAAAAATTTACGACGATAATGCCGATTAGTTTCGGAAAAACATGAAAGCTTGTTTCAAGATAGACAGGCACTAATTACAGGGACTCGCGTTTGGCTCCAAAATCGAATTCCGGAAACACCGGTGTAGATTCTGAGGCAGCCTTGTTTTCCGCCCGGATCGCATCGAACACTTCCTGTCTGAACACCTTTACTGTTTTTGGAGCGTCTACCCCAATCCGTACCTGATCGCCCCGTATATCGATGATGGAAATTGAGATCTCTTCCCCAATCATGATCTTTTCGTTGACTTTCCGCGAAAGTATAAGCATCAGGATTGCCTCACTGCGGCAAGTTCCGCCATTACATCATGCTTGGTCTTCCAGCGGGAATCGGAAAGTATTGCCTGGAGGCCTACGCGTGTATCCCGGTTTATCACCAGGGGGCCCTGAAGATTGGCGGTCATGGGGCTTCCGGAAAG
The DNA here is from genome assembly GCA_031278095.1 of Treponema sp. Classification (GTDB taxonomy): domain Bacteria; phylum Spirochaetota; class Spirochaetia; order Treponematales; family Breznakiellaceae; genus JAIRNJ01. The sequence goes on along the minus strand of JAITLC010000001.1, from coordinate 5,105 downwards.
CATGGTCACAATGGAAAAAACCAATGCTTTGTCCACGCTGGTTATGCCGATGGCCGTGAGTTCTTCATCATCAATATTGAGTTCATAATCCGGCCTGAAGAGGAAGGGGTTGATGAGAATAAAGGCTAACTGTTCCACTTCCTGGGCCTGGAGCCAGTAAAAAGGCTGGCGATCCGCGTCCAGGAGCAGATAATCTTTAATGCCTTCAAATCCGAAAAGCCCCTTGGGAAAATATATCTTCTGCCGCTCATCTACTTCGATGAGTCCGTAGGGTTTGGTGGCAACCTTCACATGTATCTCCTATCGCTATTATCCTGTCTTACCGTAAAAAGTCCAGCAGGGTTGGGGGAAGTATCTTTGCCGAAGTCTGAAGAGCCGCCTTGTGGGCAAAGTCCATCATTCCCAGTTCAAGAGCGGCACCCGCCATGTCCAGTCCGGATTCCCTGCCCAGTTGGGCAGTGACATTGGGAATCTCTTCATTAAGCCGTTTCCAGGTGTTTTCCGCCCTTTCCTGACGGCTGCCTACCTCGGCAATCCTTACACTGAGGTTATTCATGGCAAGATCGAGGCCGCCTATTCCCTGGCTGCCTACAAATTCCTGATCTCCCCGGTAGAGGGCGTCCCTGGTACGGATAACCATATCGAAAATGGAACCGCCTGAAACTCTGGCGGCGTCTCCCCAGTTCGGCGCATTGTTATCCATGTTTCCCCGGATAAGCCCGAGATCCCTCAGGACATGGGCGCCGCTATCTATACTGCCGTCGGGCCCCACCTTGTCTTCCAGCCGGATAAGGTGAGCGCTTGTCCCTTCCAGCGCCAGGCCTTTGGTTTCAGGATCTACGTAGGCCTTTACCGGAGCCGCGGATTCATTGATCCTGGCGGCCACTGTATGAATCGTGTCGCCGGGATGTACGGGAATTTCCATACCATCCACATAGATGGAGCCGGCAGTTTCCACCCGGTAATCTGTTGCATCCTGTGTGGAAAGTATCTGCATCTTCTCTGCCCAAAAGACTTCCCCGCCTCCCAGATCCAGGTCTATGTAGGTATGATCGCTGATTTCGGTCTTTCTGCCGGCTCCGGCGCCCCGGTATTCCACCCTCAGAACCATCTGTTCTCCGCCTCCGGAAACGGTACCTTCCACCGGCCGGAACGGTTCGGTAAAGGCCTTGTCTCCTGCAAAAAGCTGCTTTCCGTCAGGTCCTGTGGAATTGGAGAGGGCCACCAGTTCCTTGAGGAGTTCATTCATCTCCGAGGCCATCATCCTGAGATCTTCAAGGGCAAAGGTACCGTTGGCTCCTGCCACACTGAGTTCCCTGATTCGCTGGAGCACATCGTTGGCCTCATTCATATAGACATAGGTGGTATTGTAGTGTTCTTGGGCCGTTTGGGTGTTTTTTTCAAAACGCTCAAGCCGTGCGAGGTAAGATTCGTAGCGTACCGCATGGCTTGCAGCCAGAGGATCGTCCCGCAGCTCATTGATCCGTGTCTGTCCTGCAATCTTATTTTGGATACTGTTAAGCCTCTCTTCCTGACGGCGCAGATAATACTGCATGTCATTATTCGGCATATCGGTTGATACTCTTCGCATGGTTTACCCCCGGGTTTATACACCCATTCTGTTAATTAAGGTATCCAGCATGGTATTGACCGTGGCGATAAAACGGGCCGCAGCGGAGTAGCCATGCTGATATTTGATCATGTTGGATAATTCTTCGTCGATATTCACTCCGGACACAGCTTCCCGCATATCGTGGAGCTGCTTCATGATTAGATTCTCTGTCTCCAGAGCCTTGCCGCTCTGTTCCCCCAGCATACCGACACGGCCCACCGCATCGGCAAAGTAATCGTCAAGGGTTCCAAGTTCCCCGATCATTACCCTGGTGTTCCTGATGGAGGCAATGGCCGCAGCCGCGTCTCCATTGCCGGGATTGGCTGCCCTGCCGTTCTCTCCAAAGCCTGAAGCCACGGATAGAGGACTCTTGACGAGGGCGGGATTTATCTCAATCCAGCCTGAAGGGTGGGCTATGGGAGCCAGGGCATAGGATTCGGCTCCTCCCCGGAACCCTGCGACCGCATCTGCAACGGCCCAATTATAGGCTCCTTCTGCACCGGAGGCGGCCAAAAGGCCCGCATAACCGTTGAGAAACTGGCCTGAATCTTCAATATGGCGGATCACGAAGTCCGGGTTTTCCCTCATTCCGTCAACAGGAACGGCGGTTGTTCCACGGAGTGAGAGAATCCCATCCCGGTTGAGCCGCGCTACCACTTCGGCCCCTGAATTATTGATCCTGGTGATGATATCCTGCACCGTATCTGTGGGATAATAGGGAATTTCCACATTTCCACCGGAAGCGGAGAGACTTATTCTTCCTTCAAAACCCACCTGGGCCCTCGGCTCAAGGACATTGGTTCCGTTGATCCGGTAGATGTAACTTGAATCGTAAGTTCCATCCCCATCCCTGTCATAATTACCGTTCACATTGGTAACAAAGGGATATTCGGAGAAAAAATTGTTACCCGTAGTACCATCGATACCGTAGGCGCCCCGGTGGACTTCGTTGACAAGATCGGCAAAGTTCATCGTCATGTTGTCGAGAGTCTGAATCTCGTCGTTGATGGTAATATCCCGCAGATCAAGCAGGGCCGTAAGGCTCCCGCTTCTGAACCGGGCGTTCCGTCCGGTTTCCGCCCAGGTTATTCGGGAGAAACCGTCTGTACCAATGCCGTGTTCTATGCTGAACTGCCGGCCTATCCCACCCTGAACCAGGACAATGCCCCCGGTATGAATCATGAATTCGTCGGGGTCACGGTTGTCGATGGTAACGTCAATAATCGACGAAAGCTTATCCGTCAGGAGATCCCGGCGATCGAGAAGGTCATTGGGATTATCTCCCTGGGCTTTGATCTTCTGAATATCCTTGCTGAGGGCCGCTATCTGCCGGGAAAATTCGTTTATCCGGTCTACGGTAAGGCTGATGTCCTCGTTTACCTGGGCTTGGAGGGTTTTGAGAGAGTTGTAGCGGCCATGAATGCCGTCAATGAGTGTCTTGCCCCGTTCAAGAACCGCAGTTCTGGGGGCGGTATCGGCAGGATAGGCGGCAAGTTCCTGCCATGCATCCCAGAAAGCATCCATCTTGCCGCGAATCGAGTTGTTTGCGGGCTCAAGGTAGATCTGTTCCATCATCCTGATATAGGGATCACGGGCACTCCAGTAGCCTTCATTTGAAGCCTGGGCCACGATCCGCTTGTCGAGAAGCTGATCCCGAAGCCGTTCTATCCGTTCAACGACAGTACCCTGCCCTATTTGTCCCGGAGTTTCCTCGCGGTTAAGACCGGGAAGGTATATAGGTTCAAAGGGAACAATCTCAACCCGCTGCCGCGAATAGCCTTCTGTGGAGGCATTGGAAAGGTTGTGGCCGGTTGTATTGAGGGCCTGCTGATGGACATGAACGGCCCTCTTCCCTATTTCAATTCCCTGAAACGTTGAAGTCATAGTTTTCTCCTAGCAGTGCTCATTGAAAAGCACACTCTGCATCTGTGAAGGAGCAGCCTTTCCCTGCCGGGAATAGAGCTTTCCCCAGCGTTCCGGAAAGGCTGCCTCGAGAAAGGCTTCCGTCAAGGCCCGGGCTTCCGTCAGATAGCGGACAAAGCATTCATTGAAAAGACGAATCCGCAAGGCTTCCTGCTTAAGATCCCGGTAAGTATCGGCAAGATGGTTCCTCAATTCTCCGGAAAAGGTCGAAATGAGTGCATAAAAACGGTTTTTTTCGCCATTTATAGGGAGATTTCCCGTTGTTTGTTCAAGAAGTTCTTCCCGTTCCGCTTCAAGCTTTTCAAATTCAGCGCTGAGTGCGTTTATTTCGGCCATATATTTTTCAAAATCTGTCCATTCATGGTTTTCTACCGCCTGCCGGATAAAAAACTGAATAGTACCGATTCTCTTAAGCGTTCCGGCTTCTCTTTCAATGATCATTGATAAACGATCGCCTAAAATTTCAAATTCACTTTTCATACCATACCTCTTTTCAATTATCGGAATATAAATTTAGAGTATTTAGCTTTGGAGGTTTAAATTTGAAAGTTTAAGTTGGGGGAGCCATCCCCAAAACCCGGCTAGTGAAACAGCCTTAGCTCAGTTGACAAAACTGTTTTTTTTTAGCATAATAAACAAGTTCATGATATGGTGGATGTAGCTCAGTGGTAGAGTTCCAGATTGTGGATCTGGCCGTCGCGGGTTCAAACCCCGTCATCCACCCTGGGTAGTATCTGTGACAGGGTGGGATTTGAAGGGACTGTTTCGCCGAATTCACCCTAATGTTCAAGGCATGTCGTAATAATGAGCGTCCGTAGCTCATCCGGATAGAGCGACGGACTTCGAATCCGTAGGCAGCAGGTTCGAGTCCTGTCGGACGCATGACAAAAATCCTGCGGATTTTTGCCGGGGGCAGAATTTCAGGACTCGAAGGGTTGAGCCCGCCGACCGGAGGGAGGAAAAGGCGCCAGGACGGCGCCGAAAGGGCTAAACCCCGGCCTGGAATGAGCAAACAGGACGTTTGCGAATGGAAGGCGAGTCCTGTCGGACGCATGACAAAATTGTTCTCTGGACAATTTTTTCTTTGCTGATACTTTTAAAATACGGGCCGCTAGCTCAGCTGGTAGAGCAGCAGACTCTTAATCTGCGGGTCGCAGGTTCGATCCCTGCGCGGCTCAGAGCTAATTCCTTATAGGGTAAGGAATTATGCGATTTCATTTAAGATAAAAAACCGCCGATAATGGAAAGTAGGACAAAAATGGGATAAAAAAGATCCGCTGTCCAGGACGATTTTTATATCTTTCCCGTGGGTGCTGTCTATTATGTGAAGTTCAGAGACCCCATAACCCGGCAACTGTTATCAAAAAAGTCCACAGGGCAGAGAAACAAGACCGCCGCCCGGCAATGGGCGAAAGAAGAATGGAACCGCCGCACGGAAAGAGCCGGAAAATCGGACATGATCCTCTACGACTATGCCAGACTCTTTTACACCGGGGATGGCTGCCCCCATGAAACTGAAAAGCGGGCAAACGGAGAGCATTTTGCCATAAAAACCCGCCGCCTATACCGC
>JAITLC010000045.1 GCA_031278095.1 Treponema sp. | reverse complement strand
CAGCCTTTTGCTCAATGACGGAAACCGCAGTATCAGGCGGCGGAACGGCAGGTTCCGGCTGTGCCTCTGAAACCTCAGCAGGTTGTTGAGAGGCCGGTACAGGCGCTTCGGGCGCGGGCCGCGGGGCTTCCGCTACGACAGCAGGCTGCCGCACGGCAGGCACGGGCGTTTCGGGCGCAGGCCGCGGGGTTTCCGTCAGGGCGGGAACCGCGGGTTTTTCACTTTCAAGCTTCGCCTCCGCAGGGGCTATATCCTGATCCAAAAATATATCCTGGAGGGGAAGAACGTCTGCTTCCACCGTGGCTGTAGGCGCGGGCTGCGGGGTTTCCGCTACGACAGCAGGCTGTTGCGCGGCAGGCACGGGCGTTTCGGGCGCGGGCCGCGGGGCTTCCGTTACGACAGCAGGCTGTTGCACGGTGGGAACAGGCGTTTCGGGTACGGACTGCGGGGTTTCCGCTATGACCGCAGGCTGCTGCACAGGATCCGGACCGGAAGAGGCTGAGGGAGGCTCTGAATCTGTTCTGTCTTTTTTCATGATTATTATGGGTTTGGGCTCCAGGGCTTCATGCTTCAGACCCGGGTCAATTTCTTCGGGTTTAGGGCGCTCCGCAGGAACCCTGGCGTCTGTACCGGTGTCCCCCACGGTCAACCGGGGCAGAACCATGGCGAGTGGTTCAGAGAGAGCAGTCTGCGGCTGCCGGGGAGCAGCGGCCGCGGCTTGTCCGGCATTCTGTTCCGCTGCGGCTGCGGCAATAATCTCCTCGGGCATAAGGGGCGCCGTTTCCACCGGATCGGAACGCCGGCTTTCCGCCAGGCTGCCGGATTCAATCTGTACTGCCAGAGAAGGTGCGGATATCACCTCAAGAGACTCCCCGGCCGTCTGAGCTCTCCTAAAGGACAGCGTGGATGAAAGTCCCCTGATTCCGGGCGCCGGCTCTGCAGGCAAAGCTTCAAAGGTCTTCGTCCCTAAACCGGCGTAAGAGCTGCCGCCCGAGGCCCAGGGCACCGTGGTCAAACGATCCGACAGGGAGAAGCCCCGGCCCCGGTTTTCAAAGAAGGATCCCAGATACGTATAATCCCGGGCCATGGCAGGATCCCGGTTCCGCACTTCGGCATACCATTTATCCGACGAAGAAAAGTTATTCTCTTCATAATAGGAGCGGGCCAGGGTCAGCATGGCTAGGGGGTTTTCAGGATCATCCCGCAGGACACGCTGACTGTACCAGATACTGTCCCGGTAACGCTGTTCCAAAAAGGCTACATTCCCCAGGTTTAACCAGCCGTCCTCACTTCCGTTCCGGGCGGCAATGGCGAATTGTTCCTGGGCTTTGCCGAGCATGCCGTAACTGCCGTAAAGCACTCCCAAACGATTCCGTATTTCCGGATCTTCCCGCCGGGCAAGCTGTTCCTCGTAAGCCTGTACCCGGGGACGGATCTGGGCGCTCACCCAGGTATCTATCGACTTGTCAAAGGCCCCGGCAACAATATTTTCCAAAGGAAGGACAACCCTGGAAACCGCTCCGGGGACGCTTACCGGAGGATAGATCGCCCAGGAAGCATGCATGGGATAGATCGCCGCCGCTCCACGTTGATCCGCATCCCGCCACTCCTTGGCTCCTATACGCCATGCACGGTAAAAACCTTCTTTGGGTATCGTTATCTCCAGGGGAACCCAGGCCTTGCCTTCGTGGAATATCAGTTCCTCAGACGCATAGAAGCTCTTCCGCGCCTCTTCTTCGGTCAAACCCAGATCGAAGGCCATGTAGATATGCCCCGGGATGGTAAGGAAGGCGGTTTCTATGCCTGCCGACTCCATAAGGGAACTGAAGAGGATTGAAAGATCGTCGCAGTCGCCTCCTCGGTACATCAGTGTCTGGTAGGGATAATTGAGGCTGTCCAGGCTGCTTGAATTTTCCGACAACTCGATATAGCTGGATGAGGGGTCTATGATGTAGTTTATACCGTAGGCATTGAGGCTTTCAAACATACCCAGGGCAATCTGGATATTCCGTTGAATCTGGGGCCTCTGCCGGTTCTGCACCATGGAACTGACATAGCGGGAAAACCACTGAACCGAAGGGTCACGGGCGGACACAAAGGAAGAAGCCCGCCGGTCATCGTCCCAGCTCATGGCATTGCGGTGAAAGATGGGGAGTTCCATGGGAATATCGGCCCGTTTGTTCTGTCCCAGGGCCCGGTATTCCACAATAATTTTCGCATTGGCAACGATATTCTCCCTCAGCGACATGACCGATTCGTTGAAGAAGGCGGATACGGGTATCTCAACAGACTCGCCGGGCTTGATGGAAGCGGTAACATTGCAGAGCTTGGGCTGGCTCATGTAACGTTCCAGATAGAAAGAAGTCTGGACGTGGGTAATATCCACCTTTTCGCCATTGGTGATCTTTACCGTGGCAAAAGGGTTTTCATTGTACCAGGCGTAGGATACGGGAAAGACAAACTGCCGGTCCAGGGTATCCACACGAATCCGCGTTTCCCTGGAAAATGCCTCGGTCAGATTGAGGGAGATTCCAAGGCCCGCATTGATACTATTGATGAAGGGTTCCGGAGAATACGCGTATTGCCTGTAACCGCCGTAAACAGCGGCGGACAGAGCCGGGGTAATATGGTAGACAGCGGCAAGCCTGCCGCCGAAACTGATACCCGAAATCCTGCTCTCGTTCCAGGAGGCCGAGTATAAGCCGCCCCCGGCATCGGCTTCCAGCGAAAACCGGCTCAGGGGCCGCCAAAAGAAAACCGGGCCCAGATGGACATCGAAAACCTGGGCCGATCCGCTCTCTCTTACCGGCGCATTGAGGTAACCGCCCTGAATGGAAACCCCCATAAAAGGAAGAAAACGCCAATCAAACCCCGCCGTTCCGGTAAAACCGGGAGTCAGATTACTGTTATCCAGGGGGGCATAAAAACCCGGAAAGACCCGGAGCAAAAAACTCTGCTCGGCATGAAGCCTGCCGGGCGTGGAGAGGGAAAGAAAAACGGCAAGAAAACCTATGGACAGACTCACAAACCGCCTTTTTTTCCATTTGCGAATGATCATAAAACCTACTCCGTCCTGTCAAGAGCGATCTGTTCCAGACCGCCAAGAGCGCCCCTGTTGCCGGGATCCGACTTCAGGGCTTCCCTGAACCAATACTCCGCTTCATCCAAATTTTTCTCTATCATGGCAAGATTCCCCAGGTTGACCAGGGCCGCCGCATTGCGGTTCATGTTGGCGGAACGTTCGTAGACCTGTTTGGCCTCGGCATACATACCGGAACGCACATAGAGCAGGCCCAACTGGTTATACCGGGCGGCAGAAGGCCCGTTCTTCTGAATATCGCTAAACACAGCCTGTATCTTTGGCCCGAATTCCGCAACAATATAACGTTGCATGTCGGTTTCTACCATTGTGGCAATCATCTCCCCGGAAGGCTTTGCCAAACTTTCTTCACCGGAAGATACGGCGGCAGGAGGATAGTTCATCCATGCGTCCGCCAGGACGATAAAGTTGACGTCTTCTTCGGCGGCAATGGCAAAGTTGATGCTGTTAACCGCATTGTACCAACAGTTGATAAAACCTTCTCTGAAGGCGCTGAAGGAAACAGGCATCCAGACTTCACTCCCGATAACGAGAAGATTATCCAGAGAATTAAAGAGGGACGCAGCGCCTTCTTCGTCTATCCCCAGAGAAAACGCAACCACAAAGTCGTCATTCAGGGGAATGAGGGCGGAGCTGATCCCCGCGGCCTCAAGACAGGAAGCATAGAGCAGGCCCAAATCATCTATATCGCCGGATTTATAGGCCAGGGTCTGGAAGGGGAACTGTATGCTGTCGATCTCTTCGGGAAACCGGTGAATAGTCCGGTAGGGGTTCTGCGTATCAAGAGAATCCTGAATACCGCTTACCCTGAGACCTTCAAAAAGATACATGGCAAACTGCATGTTCCGGTTAAGGCCGGTACGCAGATAATTCCGGGCTATACCGACGATGTATTTCTGATAATCCTGCACTTCGGGGAAACCGGGCGACACAAATACCGACAATGCATTGGGATCGCCCCAGCGGAAACTGTTCCGGTTAAAGATCTCCACCACCGCTTCCACCCGGGCGGTTCTCGAAGAACCCAGAAGTTCATACTGAATCAGCACTTCTCCGGGAAAACGGCTGTTCTCGGCAAAATTGTAGACCTCCTTGGAAAGGTCTGCCAGCAGGGGCAGTTCCGCGGATTTACGCTTATTGATCCGGGAGACAGTACCGCAGAGAAGCTCGGATGAAGTGTAGTTTCCCGCCCGGAAACTTACCCGTACATTGCGGATCTCGGCGGTTTCGTTATTGATTATCTTCAGCATACCGATCTGGTTGGTACGGTATAATCCCGAAAACACCGGAAATATGGGTTCAGACTGACTGAGACCGACCCCCACCCCGTCATCCCGGCGTCCGGTCTCAAAGGTGATCTGCGCGCTTAAGCCCGCATAGAGACCTTCCCAGTTTGGGTTGGAAGGCTTGTAATTGTAGACACGGTAGCCCCCGTTCATATTGATGATGAAATTGGGACTTATCCTAAAACCGCCTTCAAGACCATAGCGCCAGAAGGTATTGGCATAAGTCTTGCCGTCAAACATCCCCTGGTAGAGACCGAACGTACCCTCCCCCCGGATATTCCAACGGGAAAAAGGAAGGTAAAAAAGACTGAAGTTGACGCCTCCAAAGTAGAGGGAGGCAATGGAATCCGCCTTGTAAAGGGGAGCGGCATTTATTCCCGCCTCAGGCCCGGCGGAATACCCTATGCCGAGAGGATTGGAGAGCGCGCTGGAAATATCAATATCAAAAACCGTATCTCCCCCTCCGCCTATGGTAAAAAAATTGGCGCTGTCTCCTGTAGGTACGGCAAGGTAAGGCTTAAAACGGACTGCAAAATCAAGAGCACAGAGGTACGAAAACCCGCACATGAACAATAAAAAGACTATGATACTCTGCAGAAATCGTTGAGACATACCAAAAATTATACCATAAATCGAAAAAAAACCAGATAAAAAACTGATGGCAGGCCGGGAGCCGGTTCGGAAATCCGGCATTATAGTGTTGCTGCAGAGCTACTACATAGACAGACTCCAGTTGGAAAAAACCGCAAAGGCGCATAAGGCGAAAAGAGGAAGGAATATTATGTTTCTTCCTTCTGTTTTCTTTCTCCGGTTTTTTCGTGGTTAAAAATTCTTCATTCCGTATCCTGTAAATTAGAGTTTACAGGATACTACTACCGCCAGATTTTGAAAATGCTTCAGATATATGTTATAGTTGCTGAATATGAATGATACTCAATGCCAAAAAACCCTGGTTTTATTCAAACCGGGTGTGCTCCAGAGGCGGATTGCCGGGGAAATTTTGAGCCGTTTTGAGCGGAAAGGCCTCAAAATTATAGCCATGAAGCTTCTGCAGATGGACAAAGCCATGGTAGAAGCCCACTATGCTGAACATAAGGGTAAGGATTTTTACGAAAAGCTGGTAGAATACACCCTTACAGGCCCGGTGCTCGCCATGATCCTGGAAGGAGACGAGGCAATCATGATTGTCCGCCGGCTTATCGGCCCTACCAGCATAGACAGCTCTCTGCCGGGAACCATCCGGGGGGACTTTGCGGCCCATACCCGTCTCAATATTATCCATGCCTCCGACTCCCCGGAAAGCGCCGGCCGCGAGGCGGCTCTCTTCTTCAGGCCCGAAGAGATCTGCGAATGGGTAGACGGGAATTCCCCCTGGTTCTGACCGGTAAGGCCGTTCCAAAAAGTTTTTGGAACGGCCTCGGTGGTTTACTCAAACTCCGCAGCATAAAGCCTTGCGGTAGAATTTTTTTTGAAATATAATTATGCCGGATCATGAATAGTTCTTTTTCCGTTTCAATAATTTACCCCCTGATCAGCGCCGGGCTTGTTCTGGTGTTGATTTTCTCCGATTTTATCACCCACAGCGACACGGATTACTTTCAGCGGAGGGTCTTCCTTGCGTCTGTGATAGTCATTTTTGCCGATCTCGTCTTCGGTACCGCCAACACGTTTTTCAATGGTATGAACGGACAGGCGGTTCATGTCATTCTCTATATTACCAACAGCCTGTATTTTGTTTTTCAGTATCTCAGCTACTACATGGCGGTACTGTACATCGATTATATGATCAACAAGAACATCAACCGGGCAAAGACCTTTATATGGATTATCATTGGGATAATCGCCGCGGTTCTGGTTTTCCTGCTCTTTAATCTGTTTTACGGCTTTTACTTCTCTATCACCGGGGAGAATCTGTTCGTAAAGGGCAGGCAGTTTATCATTCCCTTTATCTTCGGCTACGGAGCCATTATCCTTGCCGCGGTAGATCTGATCATATCGGTAAAATTCATAAAGGGAAATCAGCTCTATGTGATTGCCTTTTTTACCATTCTCATCGGAGTCGGGGCAGGCTTTGATTTCTTCTTCGAGACCAACTATGTTGTCTGGAACTGTTTTACCGGGGCGCTGCTGTACTGTTACTTCACCATTCTCCGCAGCGATACCACCACGGACAGGGTAACGGGCATAGGGAACCGCGCCAGCTTCAACGAATTCATCAATCAGATTAACCACGTGAGCAAAAAGCAGAGCTATGCCATGGCTCTTTTCGACATTAACGGCCTTAAAGCGATCAACGACAAGCTGGGTATGGAGTATGGAGACTATGCCCTGGTGGATCTGGCGGATATCCTTAAAAGATGTACCCGGCAGTCGGACTTTATTGCCCGTATCGGGCCGGATGAATTCATCGTTGCAATCAAGGCAAAGTTCGACATCGAAAAGCTTTTACTCCGTTTCCTTCGTATGATGGAAACCTATAACCAGACTACGGAACGATCCTTCAAGCTTTCGGTCAGTTACGGTTACGACACCTATACTTCCCATACAGACCAGCCCACAGACGAATTCCTTACCCGGCTCTACACCCTGGTCTTCCGCCACAAGTCCGACCAGAAAGAAGTTGCTTCCCACGAATAGGAGAGATCCTCATGTTTGATACACTTACCCAAAAAGTATCCGATGCTCTGCGTTTTGTAGCGGGTAAATCTACCATAACCGGAAAAAACATCGACGACGCGGTAGACGCCATCAAGATGGCCCTCTTGGATGCGGATGTAAACCTCCGGGTGGTACGGCGTTTTGTCAATTCAACGGTAGAAGAAGCCAAGGGGGAGAAGGTTCTCCGTTCCGTCGATCCGGGACAGCAGTTTGTTAAAATCGTTCACGACAAGATGGTTTCCTTTCTGGGGGATACAAAGCAGGATCTCCGGCTTAAAGGGCCGGATACCATCTCCGTCATCCTGATGCTGGGGCTCCAGGGCTCGGGAAAAACCACCAGTTCCGCCAAGCTGGCCCTCAGACTGAAAAATGAAGGCCGCAAACCCCTGCTTGTTGCCTGCGATCTGGTGCGTCCGGCGGCCATGGAGCAGCTTGCCGTGCTGGCAGGCCAGGTGGGAGTGCCCGTCTACCGGGAAGAAGGCGCAAAAGATTCGGCAAAGGTCTACAGAGCGGCCCTGGACTGGGCCCGGCTCAACATGATCGACACGATAATTGTGGATACCACAGGCCGTCTCCAGATTGATGAAGAGATGATGGCGGAACTTTCCCGCCTCAAGGAAGCCTGTAAACCCGATGAACTCCTTCTTGTTGCCGATTCCATGACCGGACAGTCCGCGGTTGACATCGCCAAAACCTTTGACGAAAAGATAGGCCTCTCCGGCGTGGTGCTTACCAAGTTCGACAGCGACACCAGGGGCGGCGCGGCCCTTTCTCTTAAAACTGTTACCGGTAAACCTCTCAAATTCGTAGGTACCGGGGAGAAACCGGAAGACTTCGAACCTTTTCACCCCGACAGAATCGCCGGACGCATACTCGGCATGGGGGATGTGGTAAGCCTCGTGGAGAAGGCCCAAACCGTTATCAATCAAAAGGAAGCCCTGGAACTCCAGAAGAAGATGGAGAAGGAGAATTTTACCCTGGAAGACTGGCTGACCCAGCTCCGTTCGGTAAAAAAGATGGGCTCCCTCCGGTCCATGCTGGACATGATCCCCGGCATGGCCGGGCAGATTAGCGAAGAAGATATCAACAGAGAAGATTTGAAGGGCCAGGAAGCGATTCTTTCATCAATGACAAGGAAAGAGCGGGCAAATCACCTGATTATAGGCCCTTCCCGGCGTACCAGAATTGCCCGCGGTTCGGGAACATCCGTTGCCGAAGTTGCCCGGCTTATCAAAAAATTCGAAAAAATGCGGGGAATGATGAAAAAAATGACAAAAATGAACAAAAATCCCGCCCGGTTTATGAATTCGGGAGGATTGTTTCCCTAAGGAAACACTGATTACATGACGCCAATCAGCGTTTCCCTGTGTATGCGCTCATTTCATTGCGCACATACCGTATTAAAGCAGCGCTGATTTATTCTCGATTGAATAAATCAGTGTCTCCCTAAGACCTTAAATATGCCTGATTGGAAGGCGGAGTCCATAGCCCAAGGTGCTTACAGGTCTCTATACCGGGCGTCCTGTTTCCCGGGTGAGCATATTAAGAGATGATTCTCTGCCTGCCGATCCCGGCGTGGAGGAAAATGACGGGATGCGGAATTTCGCGGAAGGACTCCCGGTCTCCGGGCAGGCTGCGACATCCCGGCGGAAGATCGGGCGGCCCTGACCGGAACTGGCTCTCAGGCTCAATTGCCATAGGGCCAGCTTCTCCTACTTCGATTTCTATACCGAAGAACGTCTCCGGTTGGTACCAACCGATGTGTCGAAGATCTCCATTCCAACGGTAAAGCCGCTTATGACCCTCGGCCTGAGAACCGGTGTATTCTGGGCAGGGAAAACGCCTACGTAATTCGGGTACCGTTTTCAATTTGATGCATAGGCTCTTTTCGGTAAGATTTTTCAATGAGGCAATGCGCGGTATTGACATAGCGCAAGCCAAAAGTTATTATTGTATTCTAAAAAGAGGAAGGTATGATAAATACAGACTACACTATCTGTAGTGTGGGGGGGGGGGGGGGGGGGGGGGGGGGGGGGGGGGGGGGGGGGGGGCGGGCGCGGGGGGGGGGTGGGGGGGGGGGGGGGGGGGGGGGGGGGGGGCGGGCGCGGGGGGGGGGGGGGGCGCGGGGGCGCCGCTGTCGGATGCCACACTCGGACCGGATCGCCGGGCGGCCCGGCCAGAAATAGTTTCTCCGCGG
>JAITLC010000030.1 GCA_031278095.1 Treponema sp. | reverse complement strand
GAATTACGGCACGGTTTTTAAACGTACGCCCTTTTTTGACTGGTTCAGAAACAGTGTCTTTGTGACTGTTTCCGTCACCTGTCTTGTCCTCTTTACCAGTTCTCTCGCGGGTTTCGTTTTCGCAAAGTACAAATTTCCCGGCCGAACCGCCCTGTTTTGGGTGATCCTGGGTTCCATGATGGTTCCTTTTCAGACCATTATGATTCCCCATTTTCTCATCATAAACCAGTTGGGGCTTTACAACACCCTCTTTGCCCTGATAGTTCCCGCGGCGGTTTCAGGCTTCGGTATTTTTCTTTGCCGCCAGTTTTGCGAAGGGATCCCCGACAGCCTCTGGGAGGCTGCCCTCATTGACGGCGCTTCGGATATTTCAATCTATTTCAATGTAATGCTCCCCCTCCTGCGCCCCTGCCTTGCCGCATTGGCAATATTCACCTTTCTTGGCTCCTGGAATGAATACCTTCAGGCTCTTATCATGCTGGAAAATGTTAAAAATATGACATTGCCCATTGCCCTTTCATATTTCACCTCCGGGGCTCACAGCGTGGATATAAGCGCATGTCTTGCCGCCTCGGCGCTTATCATGCTTCCCGTGACCATAGTATTTCTTCTGTTTCAGAAGCAGTTTATCAAAGGCGCCGCCATTTCCGGCATGAAATAGGCCCTTGGCCGTAAAATTTTTTCGCTTCTTCATGGACGATTTCCATCCGGCTAAATTAAACTTAATTATAGAAGAGACTGAGAGCATAAACCCTTTCGGCGCCTCCTTCCCGCAATGCCGCGGAACATGCCTGGAAGGTAGAACCGGTGGTGATCACATCGTCAAAGATGATGAGGACCCGGGGGACTTTTTTGTCTGAAACGATTCGTCCTTTAAGGTTCCCCCGGCGTTTTTCCCGGTTGAGTTTCTTCTGGGTTTCCGAAGGAAGACGCCTGAGGCAGCGGAAGATCCTGCAGGATTTTTCCCTCTCCAGAAGCAGGGCAAGATATGCGATCTGATCCCAGCCTGTTTTCCTGATTTTCCCGGGCCGCGGCGGAACCGGTACCAGAACAGGCATCTCTGCAAAGGGAAACAGTTTTATTGCTTCCGTTATTTTTTCCGCCAGGAAATGGCCCAGACAGATATTTTTCCCGAACTTATAGGCCGCTAAAAGCTGTCTGTAAAGGCCGTAATAGGGGAAAAGTGCGATTGTCTTGTCCGGGTCCGAACTTTTATGGTTTTCCCTGCAGGAAATACAGGAATCCAGTTCGGAAATAAGCGGCCGGCCGCAGAAATTGCAGCGTTTGGTTTTTTCAAACCGCAGTTTCTCCCGGCACTCTGTGCAGAGGCCGTACCGGGCTTCTTCCGCATTGAGCAGCCCGGTTCCGCAGAGCGCACAGCCGCCGGGGAAAAACAATTCCCGCAAAAATGATAGCGCATGAGAGAGTTTCATACACTGTATAGGGTGCGGGCATGTGAATTGCTTCGAAAAGACTCTAAGGAAACACTGATTTATTCAATCGGGAATAAATCAGTACTGCTTGAGGCTGTTCCAAAATCCGGTGATCCGGCAGGATCATAATTTTGGAACAAGCTCACTTTAATATGGTATTTGCACAATGAAATGAGCAAATACATGGGGAAACGCTGATTGGCGTCATTTAATCCGCGGTTCGCTAAAACCTCACCACAAATCAAAAAGTGAAGGGTTATCTTCCGGAGGGCGGGCCTTTTTGGGACGGGCAGGAACCGGACGGAAAGAGGTTTCTGTGGTGAGCCGTTCCTTTAATTCATGGAGTTTGTACAGCGCCTCCATCGGCGTCATCCGTTCTATTTCCAGTACGGAGATTTCGCTGAGAAGCATTTTGCCAGGGCCGGAAGCCTCCGCAGGGCGAAGGGAACTGAGCGGCGGACTCTTGGGGGCCGTTTTCGCCGGAACAGAATCCGGAGATGCGAAAAGCTCTTTACCCTTGAATGCCTCCTGAATAAAAGCGGCCCGGTCAAGTACCCGCCGGGGCAAACCTGCCAGGGAGGCTGCATGGAGGCCGTAGGATTCGGCACTGGGGCCCTCCCTGAGTTTCCGCAGGAAGACGATCTCTCCCCCCTGCTCCAGCACCTCCATTGAACGGTTTACCAGATGGGGATGCTCCATTCTGGAAAGTTCATGATAGTGGGTGGCAAAGAGGGTTCTGCAGCCGATCCGGTTGAGGAGATCCTCGCTCACCGCCCAGGCAATGGAAAGACCGTCCGTGGTTCCGGTTCCCCGTCCGATTTCATCCATGATCACAAGGCTTTTCTCCGTGGCGGTATGGAGAATATAGGCGGTTTCACTCATTTCCGCGAGAAAAGTCGATTCCCCGCGAGCCAGGTTGTCCGAAGCTCCAACCCGGCAATAGATTCTGTCACAGATACCGATGAGAGCTTCCCTGGCAGGGACAAAGCTTCCTATCTGGGCCATGATACAGATCAAGGCCGCCTGGCGCAGATAGGTTGATTTTCCCGCCATGTTGGGGCCGGTGATGAGTGCAAAACAGATCTCTTTACTGTCCAGGATGATGTCATTGGGGACAAACTCTCCCCTGGGAAGATGGGCCTCCACCACAGGATGACGGCCTTCAAGAATCTTTAACCTCTCCTCTCCGTCAAGAATGGGACGTGTCCAACCCTGAATTGTGGCCGCCCTGGCAGCAGACTGGGCAACATCAATTTCGGCAATCCGGCGGCTTGCCGCGGCAATCTCCCTGAGACATTTTTTGGCCTCTTCCCGCAGTTCAAGAAACAGTTCCTTTTCCAGATCTATGATCCTGTCCGAAGCTCCGTTGATATCCGATTCCAGGGCCGCCAGCCTGTCTGTGGTGAAGCGTTCCCCGGCAACAATGCCCTGCCGCCGGATAAAGTAATCCGGAACACGGTTAAGCTGCGCCTTGGTAACCTCAAAAAAGTAGCCGATAAGCCTGTTATAGCGGATCTTGAGGCTGGTAATACCTGTCTGCCGCTTCTCTTCTTCCAGATAGTTTTCCAGCAGTTTACGTCCCGAATCCCGGAGAGCCATGAGTTCATCCAGCCTGGAATTGTAGCCTGGGCGGATCAGGTTGCCTTCGGTCAAAAGGATCGAAGGATCATCCCGGATGCCTTTTTGAAGAATTTCAACCAGTTTATTGAGCCGGGAAAATTCCTCTTTTCCCAGGGAATGAGCGACGGTAGATTCATAAAGCGAATTGAGATCCGGACAAAGGGCCTCGATATCAAAAAAATGTTCCAGGGCGTTTTTTATGGTCAGCATATCCTTGCCGTGGGCCTTGTCCATGGCAAGCCGGGATGAAAGCCGTTCAAGATCCTGTGTCTTCCCCAAAAGTTCCCGGAGGCTGGCAAGCTTCCCCTGATTCCGATAGAAACTTTCGGCCATGTCAAGCCGGGCGTTGATCTGACTGATGTCCTGCAATGGCATGAGGATGCGGCTTTTCAGCAGCCGCCTTCCCATGGCGCTCCGGGTTTCATCGAGTACTTCCAGAAGGGAAAAACGGGTATCCCCGTCCCGGAGGTTCCGTACCAGTTCCAGGTTCCGCTGGGTAGACTCGTCGATTCCCATAAAATCGCTGTCCTGATACACCAGGATCGAACACACATGAGGTATAAGGCTTTTTGACGTATCATCCAGGTAATCCAGCAGGGCGCCGGCAGCGAGGATTTCGGCGCTTCCCTCTTCAAGACCGAAGCCCTTGAGATTTGTTACGGAAAATTGACGTTTGAGCCTTTGCGCGCTCCTTTCCATGTCGAATAGCCAGTCGGCCCAGCGGTTTACCACTATTCCGTTTTGATCGCCGATGGCAGTGGCAATACCGGAATTTTCTTCCAGAAGGGATTCCTGAACAAGCAATTCCCGTGCCTGTATCCGCTCCAGTTCGCTGCGCAGTTTTTCCTTTGCCGAAAAGCTGCTGAAAGAGCGTGCAAAAAAGTCTCCGGTGGAAAGATCAATATAGGCGAATGAGATCAGCGGCCCCCCGGAGGCGATGCAGGCAAGATAGTTGGAACTTCCCTTGTCTAAAAAATCTTCATCCACCGTAGTCCCCGGAGTGATAATCTCCATCACTTTCCGCTCGATAATGGCTCTCCCCTTCACCGCTTCGGAGAGCTGTTCGCAGATTGCGACCTTTTTCCCCGCCTTGAGCAGTCGCGCAATGTAAGATCTGGCAGCGTGATAGGGAATTCCGCACATGGGAAGACCGTTCCGGGTGGTAAGTGTCAGGTTCAACAGGGAGGAGACTTCCAGCGCGTCGTCGGCAAACATTTCATAGAAATCACCCAGACGGAAGAAAAGCACCTCTTCCTTATGTTCACTTTTGATACGCCTATACTGTTCCAGCATAGGACTGGCAGGGTCCGCCCCTCTCCGGGATACACGAGAAATATTCTTTGTCCGCATACTAATTTTTCTTGCTTAGTATAAATATACTATCGTTTGGCTTTGTCCGTCAAATTCTGGATGAGCTTATCGGTAATATCAACGGTAGGGCTATACCAGAGGATGCCTGTATTATCTTTGAGATTGAGAACCATGCTGTAGCCTTCGCTTTCGGCAATATAGCGGATCTCGGCGTATACCTGTTCCAAAAAAGATTCGGATTGGGTAAGCTTGCGCTTCTGATCCTCAAGTTCCGCCTTTTTGAGGTTGTAGTATTCCCTCAAGAATTCCTGCTTCCGGTAGACATCGCTTTCCAGCCGAAGCGCCTTTTCCCGGTCTTCCTGGAGTTCCGCTTCCAGCTGCTGCCGTTTTATGTTCTGAATTTCGGCGGTCATCCTGTCGATATCTTTCTGAACCCTGGCGCTGCGCTCTTCAAATTCCCGTACCGCCCGTGAATCCCGAAAAAAGGAGGTATAGACCCTGGAGAGGTCTACAACGGCAAAACGGGTTAACTGCTGGGCCCAAACGCCTGCAGAGACGCTAAAAATCAAAAGAAAAAAGATAATGTTTTTTTTCATTGCTGTTCCATATTTACCCATTTTAGTATGTGGACATGGCGAAGGACAAGACAAAATCCACTCCCGAGCGGGGATCGCTGCCATCGTAGAAAATAGCTCCGCGCTGCCAGTCCAGGCTTCCATCCCCATTGATCTTGAAACGTTTTGCAAAACTGAAACGGAAGGGGAACTGGGGAAGGGCAAAGCGCAGGCCCCCGCCGAAGCTGAAACGCATATCTTCTATGCTGAATTTACTGAAGAACAACTCAGGCGTCTTCTTGACCCCCGCTCCATCAAAGAAGAAGTCCCAGGCCAGAATCTGGGGAACAATGGGGATCCGTAATTCCATCCAGTTTTCCCAGAGGCTCAGGCCCTTGTTGTAGTATTCTCCGCTCCAGCCGCGAGCATTGAAGATCCCGTCCACAGCCAGTTTGCTGGCCTTCTGAATCTCTATTGCCTGGAATGGCTGGGGGAAGAGAAACGAAAGACCGGTATGAATACCGAAGATCAGATTGAAGGTGTAGCGTTCTACGATCCGCTTTGAAAAAATCGTATGGAAAAATTCGGCCTTGGTATCGGATCTGATGTAGTGCTCATTTTCAGCATCGAATAATCCGTAGATCCCCAGACGCTGAATGGCGTAGTAGCCGCCGGAAGGATCGTAGAAGAGATCCCGGTTATCAAGAGAAACGCTGCCCCAGATTGAATTGAAAGGAGTCCAGCGGTTATTATTTTCCCGCAGGATGGGATCGAAGGGACGGTAGAGGCCCTGATTGAAATTGTTAAAGACAATACCCGGCCTGAAACCTCCTCCCAAAGCCAGTATCCCCGCGGGCAGGTAGAAGCGGTAGCCGGTATTGAACCCTACCGAAAGGTTCCAGTGATCGTATGGCATAAGGTACTTATCCGGGGGATTCTTTCCGGAATTGTAGTAGTCTTCATAGGAATAAAAACCGTCCGGGAAGGCATAGTCTTCATCGCCGTTGAAAAAGGGAGATCTGTTGTCCATTTCCGCTTCCCGTTTGGCCCAACCTACGGAAAAGTCGATGCCGCCGTTTACAGGAAGTCCGAAGATCCAGCGGCGATTATGACTCAGGGTAAGGTTGGCCGTATCGGGGGAGCCTGTAACCTCTACCCCGAGGGAGTTACCGGTACCCAGAAGATTGCGGTCATTCAGTTTGAACATCGCAGAAATAGGGAAGGTATTCGGATCTGCGGTTCCGGAGAAGGTAAGACCGAACTGCAGATCGGTAGAGGGCTGCTCTTCAACCTCCATCACCAGCTTCATCAGGTTGCCTGCGGTTCCTTCTTCGATAACGGGGTTTACTCCGGAGA
This sequence comes from Treponema sp., assembly GCA_031278095.1. Taxonomy (GTDB): domain Bacteria; phylum Spirochaetota; class Spirochaetia; order Treponematales; family Breznakiellaceae; genus JAIRNJ01. The sequence goes on along the minus strand of JAITLC010000030.1, from coordinate 33,593 downwards.
AAAACTGAAGATTGTACAGGTTCCGCATCCCGGTCTGGATCTTGGCCTTGGAGAAAATGTCCCCGGGTTCCAGGGGAATTTCCCGGAGTATCACCTGATCTTTGGTTTTTTCGTTCCCCTGGACACTTATACTTTCGATATGAGCGCGGCCTCGTTCCACTATTTCCAGCTTGTAATACACCACCCCCTGTTCCCTGGTTTCCACCCGGTTGATCGTGTTGTAGATATAGCCGTTTTCGTAGTAGAGATCCGCCACCCGCTGGAGATCCGCCTCTACCTTGCTGGCATTGACCACCGGCCGATCCTGAACCTTGCCGGAAGCAAGACCTGTTTTTTTGAGGGAAGTGATCTGCTCGTTAAGCTGTTCGGTGGTAAAAATCTGATTTCCTTCAAATGTAATGTCTCCCAGAAGATACTGACTTCCTTCCCGGATGTTATAGGTGATTATCAGATTGTTGTTGGAATCTGAATCCTTTTGCATATCTGACTGAACATCGATGATCTCCATGTCAATGTATCCCCGGTCATGGTAATACCGGACGATTTTTTCCTGGTCTTCCATCAGTTTTTCATCTTCAAATGCGCCGTCATTGTAGAAACGCTTTTCCTTGAGGCTCATCTGACGTTTCAGGGTACTGTCGGTAAATTTGCTGTTTCCGTTTATGACAATTTCTTTTAGGGTTATCTTGCTTCCCTCACTGATCCTGAAATTTACCACCGGGGAAGAACTGTTTTCATTGTATTCCGCCGTTGCCTTGGCATCGGGATAACCGGATTCCCGGTATTTTCTAACGATTGCCTGCTCTGCGGCGCGAAGATCCCGGTCGGTTATGATCTGCCTTCTTTTGAAGGCAATAGCATCGGTGAGTTCCCGCGAACGGAGATGCCGATTTCCCGAAAAGGTGATCCTGGCGGCTATGGGGTTTTCTATTACCGTGAAGGATACAATGACCCCGCTGAGCTTCTCATCGTATGGAATGATTCGGGGACTAAGTTCGGAAAAGTAATCGGTATTGAGCAGAGCCAGGTAGAGTTCCATGTAGGTTTCTTCGGTGAAAATGCGGCCGATAAAAGAATTTACAATGCCGTCCAGATCACTCTGTACAATATTCACAAGCTCTCCAAAGTTGATTTCCCTGATCGGTTTACCCTCATACCAGTTATCAGGAAGATTCTCCATGCCGGACCCGCTTTCCTGGGCAAAACCTGTAAAGGCAAGCAGTATCAACACCGGTATAAAGCCTGAACCTCTTGTACGCTTAAAATGCATCAACACCCCTTAGAACGACCAACTCCAGATCAAGCTGAAAAAACTATCGTTAACAAATAAATTCTCAGGATGGAGGGGAACAAAATTCCATCGAATATCGAATATCGGTCCATCCAACTCAATGCTGATATCCGGCTCGATAGAGAGATTTTCTCCTATTCTGAAACCTCCGAGGTTCTCAGGATAAGCATCGTACCGCAGGGACAGCATGGACTGGATAAACATCCCCTTACCTATGTATTTACCCAGAAAAACAGTTGTATTATCAAAATAGTTACCGACAGCGCTGTTCCTGTCAACCGGTTCCTGATAATTACCGGAAACCATGGGATAACGGCTTGAATAGCCCCTGGGAACCGTATAATCAAAGATGCCGGTAGCATCAAAAAGAGCGTTCTGGATAAACTGGGTACGGATACTGAACATATCCAGGTGCAGGAAGTCTCTGGTAAGCCTTTCAATCCGTCTGACCACCTGGAACTGGGCCAAAATATCGGCACTGGAGTTGAGGAAAGCTCGCTGAACCGCTCCGGTATTCTCATCTATGTTGGAACCCGCAATATTTTGTCCCAGGAGGGAAAAAATTTCCATCTGGGAGAGAGCCGGACTGGATTCCAGCCGTGCGGTAAAGGAAAGAAGGGGGGCATTATCCACGATGAGGGATATGGTTACCGGTCCGTCGTTGGTACGATCCCGGATTTCCGCCCTGGCGTTGATCCGGGGATTAAACTGGACTTCGTTTTCCCGGAAGCTAAGGCTCCCTTCCCGGATATAGAAACTCCGTTCAAAGTAAAATATCTCGCCGCTGCGGAGTTTTACATCGCTGTTGATCGAAAAACGCCGGGAAATGGAATCGCTGCTCACTTCAACCATGGTTCCCTGATCCGCATAGGCATGAAGAATCGGAAAATCGGCATTGGGCCAGACAAATTCCACCTTGTTGCCGGTGGTGACATTCAGATCCACCAGCACGGGAAAGAGCAGATCGGCATAAGGATCTGAAAAAGCGGCGTTGTTTATTTCGTTAACATCAAGGCTTATCTCCGAATTCTGGGCGGTAAGGACGCCTGAAACGGTGAGGATCATGTCTTCCATAGAGAGATTCAGATTTCCCGATGCATCCCCATGAGCTAAAAAGCCTGATATGTCAAAACCGAAGGGAATGGGAGTACCGGAGGCAACGTCTATGTCCATGCTGAAGATATTGGGTATCCAGCGGTCGAAACGGAACCAGCCCGTAATCGTGCCGCCCCCTCTGCCTACGGTAGCTCCCAGAGGCCCAAAGCTTATTTCGCTGCCTTCAATACGCACATCAACCGGCGCCGGTCTGATGTCCTCTGTAAGGAATTTGGGTACCTGGATGCGTACACTGTTTCCCCTGGCAGTTCCGAAAAATTCCGGATCTCCCAGAGGCCCCCGAATAGCCACCTGAGCCCTGACATAGCCGCCTGAGAGAACCAGTCCCTGGTCGGGAGGAACAAAACGCCAGATTCCCGGCAGGTCTACATAGAGATCCGGAGCCTGGGCATCGATAGCTGAAGGGCTGACTTTACCGAAGACTGAACCCCGAATGGGAGAAGGCTTTGAGAGCCCTGCATAAAAATCTCCCTCTTCATTGAGTTCCAGTCTGAGCATGTTTTTGGGCCCGCCGTTTACCGAAATAACCGAATGGCCTGCTTCATCGGGAGTACGGGAAAACGCAAAATTAAAGGCTTCCTCTGCCTCTATAGCATCGTAACGGAAGCTGTCCACTCTGAGGTTTCCTTCAAAAACCTTGAGGGCTTCTCCAAGCCGGAACCAGGAGGAGATAGGCCTTCCTTCCGCATCCATATAAAGGGATACATCAAAAGTACGTCCCGCCGCGGCGCCCTGCAGGAATGCGCGGGCCTCCGCCCTTCCCTCTTCCCGGTTGATGATCACTGAGGGGAGCTGCGCATTGAAGGCTCCATAGTTGAAACTTAACCCTTCAAGGCTTATCTCCCGGTTATCTAAAAAAGCAGTACCGGTAGCCGTTAAATCCGTGTCCTGGATACGGGCGCTGAGGGAAGAGAGCAAAATTTCCGCCCGGAAGGCGTCAATGGAACGCCACCTTAGGGAAAGAGTAGCATCCAGTACCCCGTCGCCGGTATTTTCCAAAACCCGGCCGAGTTTGAGCCCCCTGCCCAGGAGAGTCAAATCCAGTTCCTGATCCATGAAGGTGCCTTCCAGACTGAGCTCTTCCAGACCCTGAGTGTCGGCCATCCGGAAGCTGAACTGCAGGTTTCGGAAACCGTCAAACCAGGTACACGCGGCATTTCCGGAGAGGGAGCCTCGGCCGTCGTCAAAAGTCAAACGGGAAACGAGCGCCCCGTTTTGATTCATGTACCCGGAAATGTTGATATTGGTGAAGGGAGAGGCCGGGGTATTGAGGTTTGTTATGGTTAAGCGGTCAAGCGTTACCGACCAGAACAGGGCGTCATCATAACGGAACGAAGAAGAAACACTCAAAGCGGCAACCTGGTTTCTGAAAGTGAAGGGAACTTCTTTCGCCTCCAGATACCCCGAATACCCTGTCCCGGCAGAACTGATATAGAGTTCCAGGCCGTAGGAACCCAGAAGGCTCAGGGAATTTTTATCCAGTATGGTTCCATTAAAATAATAGGGAAGATCCTGCCAGGTACTCATCAGGAAAAAGGTAATATCCTGCGGCTGGGAAAAATCCGCATCCCCGTTCATTTCCAGCCTTCCTCCCGGCCAGATAACCTGACCTTCGTTCAGGCTGAAACGCTGATTGGTTCCCGATACGGAGACAAGGGCAACAATGTCGTTCAGCCCCGAGGAGGGAAAGGGGCCGATGTATGCAATGGCTATGCGTGGAGCATTGTAGAGAAGGTACTCAAAATCGGTAGTAACAAACACTTCCGCGGTAATGGAGACATCTTCCACAACAGGCTGGAGCGTCCGGGGTAGTTCCGGCAGGACGGTAAAGGGACTGCTCATTTCGACAAGATCTCCTACGGAGAACGAATCCAGATAGAGACTTGCCTCCATGCCGGAACCCTGATCATAGACACCGGAAAGAGAAATATTACTGATAGTGACTTCTTCCTCATAAGATTCGATTCCTGTAAAACGGAGAGCCGAAGCGGCAAAGGAAAAACCGCTGTCCCCGAGGTTCAGTTGAGTATCCAGAGCGGTAAGTTCCACGGAACCGGAAGAAATTGTATCGGAAAAGAAGTTAATCTCTCTTCCCAGGGTGGTAACGGCGATATCCCCGTTAAGCCCGGAAATTCCCGAAAGGCCGAAATTCCGGAAACGGATCGTGCCATTTGGCGAGAGAGGCGTAAAAGCCAGGACACCCTGAAAAGAGGCGCCGCCCTGCCTGATGTCCAACTCCGCATTGTCAATCCGAACCCTGTCCCTGTCTCCGTCCGCCCTGATTGCCAGAGTCTGAATCCCGAAGGGCCCCGGTTCCCGGATATGAGCCTGCATATCGATCCGGTAATCAAGAATATCCGGCCCGGCATGGAGATCCAAAGATCCGTTGGCAGAGACAGAGAGGAAATGATTATAGTTCTTCAAGTTTCCTTCCAGAGAGAAAAGATCCTTGAGTAAAAGATTCCGGTTTTCCAGATGCAGGGAAGCCAGCCCTGTTTCCATACCAAAAGTTAATAAAAAATCAATGGGATGCCTGTCTTTCATCCGGGTAATGACAATGTTTTGATTTTCCAGGGAAAGATCCAGTCCCATGGGCCTGAGGCGGAAAAAGCCGCCTGAAAACGAAGAGAGAATAATGCGTCCGTTGCCTGTAGAAAAATCCGGAGAGAGACTCCCTTTTATCTTGGCGGACATGGAGAAAAGCATAGGTTTGCTGAGAAATTCCAAATCCGGCAGGCCGGATACCATGGAAAGACCCGCCATGTTTTTTAGATCCGGGCCGCTAAGGGAATGCAATTCCGCCCCGGCCTTCAGCTTACCAAACATTAAAACAGCGCCGTTTTTGAAAGAAAGATCCAGGGCCAGATCGGCGGCATGAACGTAGTCCTCCGCTTTTTTGAAGGCAAAACTCCCGCGGCGTACTCTAATTTTGAACTTTTCCGGAAAGGAATGAAGGAGTTCCTTAATACTACTCTCCGGATCTGTACGGAGAGCGGAGAAACGCTGAAGAAGATCCCTGTCCGCTTCAGTGTCAAAGTTGATAAGCGGCCTTTCCATGCGGATACCACGCAGAGATTCCAGCGGATCACGGTTTCCAAAGAGAAGCTCTGCCAGGGAGAACGAGATCCTTAATCTTTCGATTGAAAGCAGTGGTTTTTCATCTGCAGCTCCTATCCGGATACCCTTGATGTTCAGGGAACCGGCAAAAGAAGGGCTTACCGACCGGTATTTGATCTCCCGCCCCAGAAAATCTTCCCCCAGGGCGATGAAAGAATCCCGTCCGGCTTCCAGTCTTTCAAAGAGAAGCTTCTGCAGGGGCCGGAGGACAATGGCGGAAAAAACAGCCAGAACCGCTGTGATGAGAAAAATAGTAATAAATCCGGTTTTGCCTGTCTGAGCCGTGTACAAAATGAGTTTATAAATCCTTATGGCCGCTTATTGAAAACCCGGCATTTTGAAAAAAATCTTCCTCCAATAAGATTACAACGATACAGGAGCTTTTTCCAATAATGTATCGGTTTGATATAGTGGAAGGTGAAGGGAACCAAGAATTGTGTATAGAGAACGGTCATGGTACTATGCGGACATGAATATTCTTACGAATTTTGCCGTGTTTGAGGGTGGAGACGGAACAGGAACCAGTACACAGATTGAAATGCTGGGCCGCCGTTTTGATGAGCACGGATCAGGTAGTTTCGCCGTTTCTTTGCCGCCGCTTTTTACCACCTGCGAACCTACCGGAAATTCCATCGGCCGCGTGATACGTTCCTGCCTGAAAGGTGAAACCTCTTTCAGACCCGAGACCCTGGCGCGACTCTTTGCCGCAGACCGGGGGGAACACCTCTATGGCCCTGAGGGCATTGTTGAGCGCACAGGCCGGGGAGAATTCGTCGTTTCCGACCGTTACTCCCCCTCTTCCCTCGTGTACCAGGGCATCGCCTGCGGAAACGATCTTCCCCGACTCCTGAACGAGACCTTTCCCCTGCCGGAATTGATCATCATTCTGGATCTTGATCCCCATATCGCCGTGGAACGGATCAGGCACAGGGAAGAAAAAGAGATCTTTGAATACCTGGAATTCCAGATCCGGGTACGACGGAGCTATCTGGATTTGATACCCTATTACCGGGAAAGGGGAGCCAGGGTTGAACTTGTAGATGCCCGGGAGAGCCCCGAAACGGTGGCCCTTGCCGTGTGGAATTTCATCCGTGAAATGCCGATATTTCAGGAAAGGGAATAGCCTAAAGGAGAAAGAATCTGAGGATAAAATTTGAGGTTCCGGTAAAAAAAATAATACTCTTTTTTTCGGCGTTAGTCCTGTTTTCCGTTCCGGCATTCAGAACGGAGGCCTATTTTGTTACCTACAAGGAACAGTACTACCGGCTCTATCATCTTCATTTGATTCAGAGCCCCGACGACACCATGGAGAATATCTACTGGCTGGAAAAGGCCATACAGGCGGATTTCTGCAATCCCCTCTACGCTTTGGCTCGTATTGAAAACGAAAATGAATGGGAAAAATACCGCTACCTTTTTAACATGCACCTGCACCTGAAACTTATCGAACAGTACCTCTTTCTGGGAAATAACTGGAACAAACGGAACGCATATTTTTACAATGCCCCCTGGAAGAAAGAGAATCTTGAGAGCCTTAAAACCGCGGAAACCTGCTATAAAACCGCCCTTTACTACTGGCAGGGCGCCAAAGAATGGATGGAGAAAGCCCAGGAGAGGCGCTTCCGCTTTATTAACCTGCAGAAAATCCAGTTCTGGGAAGATGAAGCGGGCCGCATGGAAAGCGGGGAACTTGACTACGAAAAGATCATCAACCGTGAACTGGCCCTGCTCCGGCAGGTACGGGAGAAATTTGAAGCCATGGATGAGAATACGTATTGATCAGCCTGTCCATGAGCCGCTTTAAGGGCTTCTCATGCACCCGTATCCCAATTCCTTCCTTCCGCCTACAGGCTGAATCCCGGCCTGAAGTCCATAAAACCAGCGCTTCAAAAAAATTCCGCGATTGAAAAGAATACCCTGACGGTGTCACCGTTTTGTGAAGGGATGATATACCGGTTCATTCCCCCCGGTACTGGAGAACGCCAAGTCTATCAAGCCGCAGGCGGTGAACCGCAAGCCGTGATGTAAAGTCCTCATAGTTCTTTTTGTCCTTCGGTGTCCAGAGGCCTTCGGCAAGGGCGCAGATACGGGGGAAGCTCATATATTCGGCGAGCTTTCCGTTCGGCACCAGTTCTGTCCAGAGGTTGGCCTGCCCTCCCATTACCAGGGCCGCTTCACTCTCCTTCATTCCGGGGCTGAGGGGATCCATGTTGTAGATTGAAGAAAGCGGGGAAACTCCGATGTTCCCCGGTTCTTCGGGATCCTCGCTGTGTTTGTAATCAAGGTAACAGCCTTCCGTGTTAGGGCTCATGATCACCTTCCGGCCCCGGCGGCAGGCTTCGAGGCCCCTTTCCCTTCCGCGCCAGCTCATGATTACTGCGTTTTCCGGCAGGGGGAATTGTTTTGAATCCTCAAGAATTTCGTCCCAGCCGATGGCAGTCTTACCCCGCTCCGCCAGCATCCGGACAAGCCTGTACGTGATCCAGCTCTGGAGTTCCCGGGCCTTGGAGAGTTTCTGCTCCTCAAGCCTCTTTTGGCATTTCGGGCAGGTAGACCAGTGGTTATAGAGAACTTCATCCCCTCCGATATGAATCCAGTCCGAGGGGAACAGTTCGGCAAGAGCATCAAAGACGGCCGCGAAAAAATCAAAGATTCTGTCATTTCCCGCACAGAGCACGTCTTCAAAGATACCATAGCGGTCTTCCACACGGTAGGGCCCGCCGCTGCAGCCTAAATCGGGATAAGAGGCAAGAACAGCGCTGGTGTGTCCGGGAAGATCAACTTCGGGGATGATTTCTACATGCCTTACCGCGGCAAAGGAAACAATGTCCCGGATCTCCTCTGCGGTATAAAAGCCGCCGTATTCCCTGCCGGGAACATTGAGCGTTTCCCGTCTGGAACCCTTCTCGATGAGAGCGGGCCAGCCTTTGACGGGGAAACGCCAGCCCTGATCGTCGCAGAGGTGCCAGTGGAATTTGTTGATCTGGTGCAGCGAAAGCGTGTCTATCATTTTTTTGATGAAAGGTACAGTAAAAAAATGCCGTGAGCAGTCCAGCATGTAACCTCTCCAGGAAAAACGGGGATGATCCTTGATTTTGCAGCAGGGGATCTCTTTTTCACGGGAAAGCAAAAGCTGCCTGAGCGTTTGAAGGCCATGGCAGATCCCCGCCCCGTCTGCGGCGGCGACACGTACTCTGTCGGAGTCAATGCTTAATGTATAGGATTCACTCTTGAGGGAGGAATCTTTTTCGCAGACAAGGATTTCCGGGCCGCTGTAGATGAATTCTCCACACTGGATATTAAAAACTTCCATTTCGTTTTTGAAAGAAGGATCCCCTACAGCCTTCGACAGTTTTTTAATGTCAAAAGATACTTCTCTTTCCATAATTTCCACAGGTTTTGGTATTATATTCATTTTCCTTCTCCTTACAGCTTTAATTCTGTTCATGAACTAACCGGCTTTATGGACGGACACTAGTTCAATTATAGTTCATGAGGCCCCTGTTGAACATGGGAGGCCGGTAAGACACTTGCCGCAGACATCCGCAAGGCCGATCTTTTGGTAACGTTCCGCATTTTTAAGACACTGGGCATAACAGCGGTGACGGTCAAAGATAATTTTCCCCTCCGATACGCTATACGCGTTTACGGGACAGCGTTTTATGCACCGCAAACAGCCTGCCCCGCGTTTCCAAAGACAGCGTTCCTGCGTGTTTGCAGAAACAGGTTCCTCTGCACGAAACGGCCCGGCAAGCGGTTTCTGCACCATGCGTCCCTCCGAACCGCGGGCCTGAGAAAATTGACTGGACTCTGCCGTCTCCGGCGGCATAGGCATGCTGGTAACAAGGCTGCCTAACCTGCCGCAGGAGCCTGAACTTGTGATCAGCATGTTGTTCACGCCGAAGCTGCCCAGGCCGGCGAGGAAGGCAATGTGTCTGTGAGACCAATTGCTGATAAGCCGCTCCTGGTCAAAATTGCCTGTCGCGGGAATCTTGCCTGCCCTGTATGAAGCGCCTTCAAAACCGGCGGCAAGAAGGCTCTCCAGTTCTCCGGAAATTTGGGCTATGAGTTCATTAGTCAAAATATAGGCCCGTGCCCATTCCGGCGAAGCATCTGTTCCCTCCCGGTTGCTTTCGATAATTCTTTCGCCGAAAGGCAGAAAGAAAACAATAACGCTTTCCGCATCCGGCAGAATATCCGCGGGCATAAGATGTTCCGGGGAAACCATCTCCTTTAGCAGAAAAAGTCTTTCACCATGAGCCGAAAGAAAGGCCAGAAGAGGCGGTCTGTATGCGCCGAAAAAGAAACGATCTTCTTCAAATTGCGAAATGGTATTTTTTATGCACTCATAGATCGTGCCGTACATTTAGAACAGTTCTCCCTGTCTTTCTTTCTTTCCTCCGTTTTTTAGGAGTTCAAGCAACTGCTCTTCGTTTATTATCGCCACTCCAAATTCGGCGGCTTTTTTATTTTTGCCGCTCCCCGATTCAGGATCATTGGTAACAAGGTAGGACAGATCCTTTACCACGGAAGACTTTGCGCTGCCTCCCAAGGATTTTACCATCTCCTCAGCCTGGCTGCGCTTCATGCTTTTAAGCTCTCCTGTAAAACAGAAACTCTTTCCCTTTAGGGGCTGATTTTCCGGAGAGGGAGGAGGAGCAATGCTGATGATCCCCGTTGCAAGAACTCCGTCAATTTCGGCGGCGCATTCCTTTAGGCCGTCGACAATGGTCTGCGCGGTAATTTCCCCAAGGCCGTAGACCGCCGCAAGATCCGCCGTTTGTGCGGAGCGGAGTTTATCGAGGCTATCAAAGCCGTAAGAAGCCGCCTTTTCCATGATCAACTCCCCTACCCCTTCAAAATCAAAGCCCGCAATAAAAGAGGCAAGGGAAAGCTCACGGGGGCTGCGGATATGACGCAGTACCTTTGTTGCGGAAAGCTCACCCATACGTTCAAATTCGGAGAGTTCTTCCGCTTCAAGGGTGTAGAGATCCGGTATGTGACGAACCCTGTTCTTGTCAAAAAGCCGCCGGATGAGTTTTTCACCGAGTTCCCGTATATCCAGAACCTTCGTCCATTTTTCAAGCCGGTGCAAGAGGCGTTTGGGACAGTCCGTATTGGGACAGTAAAGTCTTGTGCCGCCGTCTACCAGTTCCGTACCGCAGGCTCCGCAGGTACCGGGAAACACAATCTCTGTCAGTTCAGCGGCATTCGCTCTTGAGCCTTCCGCGGCAAGACCTTCGATCTTGGGAATAATCTCACCGCGCTTTACAATCATTACTCTGCTGCCGATCTTCAATCCCATGCCACGGATCATGCCGGGGTTATTAAGGTTTGCCCGCTGAACCGTAGTCCCCGCAAGCCGCACCGGTTCTACAATCCCAATGGGGGTATAGGTAGCTCCGCTCTCGCTCCATTCCACGGCTTTCAAAACACTTACGGCAGTTTCCAGTTCAAACTTGAAGGCGATCTGCCTTTCCGGCCTTGCCTTGCGGAGATCCGCCTGATCGGTTTGTTTGTCTTTGACTACAAGTCCGTCAATATCCACGGGGAGTTGAGCGCGGTTTTCGGCCACCTTGTCCCGGTAGGCAATGATCTGCTCGGCCTCACCGAATTCTTTTGTTTCGGTTACCGAAAACCCCTGTTTTTTAAGCCATGCAAGTTTTGCCCCCTCGTCGCTGAAAAAATCATCGTTGTCCACAGCAGCGGCATCGTAGGTAATATACATCAGATCCTCACAGCCTGTACCGTCTTTGCGGCGCATGATACCGTTAGCCGCATTGCGGCAGTTTGCCTTGTCGCTGTATTTTGTCTTCCAGACCTCATGGCTCATCACCACTTCACCCCGCACGCCGCCGGTAAAATTTGCGGCTATCTTTTCGCTCACGCCATTCATGCGTTTTGCGTTGCCTGTAATTTCGTCGCCAATCAAGCCGTCGCCCCTGGTAACAGCCCTGCGCAATATCCCTTTTTCATACTGAAGCTCAAGGCTTGCCCCGTCAAGTTTGTACTGTACGATATATTTACGCGCCCCGGTTTTGGAAACCCATTCCCGGAATTCCCGGGGGTTTGCCGCCTTTTCCTGGCTTCCCATGGGGATAATGTGTTTTTCCTTAGGGAAACCGTCGGCGCTGTCCTCTCCCACTTTTTTAAGGATGGAATTGCCGGGATCGAGTTTTTTTAATTCATCCCAGAGAGCGTCAAATTCGGCGTCTGTAATTTCCTGTTCACCATTATAGTAGGAATCCTGATATTTCTTTATGAGTTTTTCCAGTTCGGCGATACGTTTCTCTTCTCCGGTCATTTCTCTTCCCTTATTCGCGGCGAGGGCTTAATACCCCGCCCCTCCGGGGCGGTCATAAGGGTATTAAACCCGAGGCCAATACCTCATGAGAACAACATACCCCGAAGCTCTGCAGGGTTGTTGATTCGCAGGCCCGGGTTCATACCCCGGAGCTTGCTCCGGTTTCAATTTCGTAACAGTTTTCGTTTGCGGGTATGAACCCGGGCATACAATCCATACCTTATAGAACGAAGATACCCGGGAGCTTGCTCCCGGGTTCTTCATTTCAATCCTTTACAAAGTACAGTTCCCTTACTCCGTGTCCCTTTAGAAGCCCTTTTTCTTCAAATTTGGTGCGCGGCCTCCAGGCTTGAGCCGGGGCAAAACTCTCAAAATTGTTGCGGAGACCGGGGGTAGCGGATAATTCCGCCAGAGCCCACAGGGCATAGTCTTCCCAGTCGCTTACCACGTATATATAGCCCCGGGCCTTTAGTTTTTCTGCCAAAAGACCGGTAAAGGGCCTTTTTATCAACCTCCGTTTTTGATGTCTTCTCTTAGGCCAGGGATCGGGGAAAAAAATATGAAAGGCCGTAACGGAAGAAGGCGGGATCATCTTTGACAGAACTTCTACCGCATCATGTTCGATGATTCTGACATTTTGTAAATTTCTGCTTTCGATCTCCCAAAGGAGCCGTCCTACTCCGGCCCTGAAAACTTCGATGCCCAGGTAATTTATCCCCGGGTTTGCGGCGGCGATCCGGGCGGTGGCAATACCCATGCCGAAACCTATCTCCACGGTAAGCGGATTACCGTTGCCGAAGACCCGGGTAAAATCCAGGAGACTTTCCGAAAAAGGAATGCAGTAAAACGGGGAGAATTTTTCCCGGGAGCGTTTCTGCGCTTCTGTTGTTCTGCCGGATCTGAGCACAAAGGATTTGATGTCCCCCATAAAACTTTGTTTTATGCCCGATTCAATTTCCAGGCCCGGCATTACCTGACCCGCACTACATCGGTAAGGGCGGAGGTGGAGTATTCCGGGTCTTCCGCCCAGAGGGCTACGGTTCTAACTTCCTGCGGAAGATTCAGTTCCGAGACGAGGCCGTCGCGGTCTTCCAGTTCCTGTACTTTTACAAAACTGCCTTCAATATCGTAGCAGATAAACTGGTTTTTCGGATAAGCGGAATCTATCCGCCAGGAGTCATCTGAAATTTCCAGAAATGGAAAAGGATGGGAATTTTCGGCGGGAGCATCAAAGGTAAAGAACCGTTCCGATTTTTCGCCCCCCCGGTTGATTATCACCGCCCGGAACTGCCCCCTGGGGAGCGCTTCGTTTCCCGGCATGGCAATGGCTCTGGTACCGATCCATGTAGTTCCTTCGTATTCATGGACTATCCAGTCTTCCCTGTCGATATGCCAGCGGAGTTCCTGTTTGTCATGGTAAAAATACATCTCTTCGATATCGTCAATACCGTCCTCGGCATCCGGAATGACAAAAAACGAGTAGCGCTCCTCCGGCGGGGAACTTCGGCCCGCGGCCCCGGGGTTTTCGGACTCCGCTTCACCCTGGTAATACACCAGTTGGATAAAACCGTAGCTGATCGTCGGTTCCGTGCGTGAACAGGCGCAGAGAAGCAAAAAAATCATGCCGAAGGCGGCGGAGTACCTGATTTTCAAACCTTGTCTGCTCCTCAGTTCAATAGAATTGTCCGGAAAACTTAAATTTCCAAACAATTTTAATATAGTAGCGGATTATTTACTTTTCAATATCTATGAAGAGAGGGTTCCTTTTTCTATACTTGATTCGCAGGCAGGGTTCATACTCAGGGGCTTGCTCCTGCTGCGAAATAGTGTAATTGGAGTAATAGGAGTGAATAATGGACAATAAAAGTATAAATTGGTATGAACCCCGCATACAATCCATACCTTATAGAACGAAGATACCCGGGAGCTTGCTCCCGGGTTCTTCATTCATGATCCGTCTGCTCGTCTTGATGACGCTGGTTTTATATTTTCCATACTTTATCTGGAGCCGGACAAGTTCCGGAACCCCGGCCGGGCCTGTACCCGAAGATTCCCCCCTTGAAAGACTAAAAAGCCTCCTTGATGAGCGTGAAGTATCCTGGGAAGAGGGACGGATCTATCCCTTTGAAGATGTTTTTGATACCGCGGAAGAGGGGAAGTCCCCGTCGGTATTCATCCGGATTCCTGCAAAAAACCGGCCGGAAAATGAAGAGCCCCGGACTTTTGTGTTCCTCTGTCCCCTTAACGAAGAGGATGGGAAGTTTCTCTTTTCCACAGAAACCGCCCTTGCCTTTGTCAGGGAAATAACAGCCATGGAGGAGATCCCCGCGGACTGTTTTGCCGCTTTTCCCGGCGATGGGGAGGCGTCTCCGGAGGGGGAAGAGGTTTTTCCTGCGGCGGAGAGCATCATAAACGATCCGTTTTATACTCTGATTTTCAGGCTTGAGCCTGCGGAGCGTCCCGGTACACTCGTTTTTCATCATGGTACGGAATCTTCCCTCGTTGAGTTGGATATGCTTAAACCCCTGCCCCGGCTCTGTGATGAGGAGAATATGGCATACAGTTTTGGAGAACCCGCTGAGCTTCTCAGGCTCGGCATCGCACAGTCCAGTGCTGAACTCCGGAAGCTCCGGAGTCGGGGGTTCAGGGCCCTGCAGGCGGAGGCACGGGAAGGCAGCCGTCCCATTGATCCTGAAGCTCTGGGCAGACTGATTGCCCGTTATGCAGTACAAACGGGCATTTACCGGGATGATTCATCCCTGCATTACAACGTTTTCTCCCTGGCGGGGCATACTTTTTTCCTTTCGGAAGGGCTTATACTGACCGCTTTTCTTTTCTGCAACGCATGCAGCCTTGTGTGGTTCATAGCAGTGGTTTTACGGAGCGAAAGAAGACCCAGATCCCCTCCGGCCGAAATTTTCGGAGCCGCCGCCCTCTTTTCAATGAATGCGGAAATGTTTGTCGTACTGGCGATTAATATTATCTATCTCCCCGTTCTTTTGGGAACCTTCCTGTTGCTGCTTCCGGGCAGAATCCTGAAAAACCCTGTCCTGGTATGGATCTGTGCAATCCTCGCCCCCCTTCCGCTGATATTGCTCCCCCTGTTTTACCGGAACGGTTTCCCCGCTTACCTAAAACTTCTTGCAGATGCAGGGTACATGCGGCTTCTGTCCGCCGCCCTGCTGATACTTCCCTTCCTGCTGCTCCTGCTCCGGGCCCTTGCCCTGAGTCTGGTTACCATGAAAAATCGAGAGTGAGACCGTTTTCCTCAGAGAGGATAGTAGCTGGGGCTATAGAAAAACGTGCCGTTTTACCGTTTTCTTCAAGCTTTACTCCCCCGGGCAGTTCCGCAAGGGGATTCCCCTTCCCGTCTTTTGCCGCAAGTGAAACCGTTGCGGGCGCGGTAAGGCTCAATTCCCAGACATAAGCCCCTGAAAACCGGTTAAAGATTGCGATAAGCTGCGGATCATACAGCTTTCCACCGGGATTCAGACAGAGGAAGAGTCGTTTTTTGCCATTTTCACTCCGATAGAGGGCTCTCTCACCCCATGCATCGAGAAACGGGAGCAGGTTTTCCACAGAAGAAAATTCCATTTCGGCATGAATCAGGGTATCGTTCCCTTCATCCTTTTGAGAAAATGCTCTCAACTTCATTCCGGGAAGCCGTTCAAGACTCCGCTCCAGATCCGCCTTTCCCGCAGGGATGATGGGCCAGGCCTCGTTGCCATCGAGACGTCCAAGGGCTTCAAATTCCCGCAGGATACGGTATTCCAGGGACATACGGCCTTTTCCTCCCGAGTCGATGGAAATACCGGCCTTTACACCGATACAGGAAACCAGGAACAGGGAAAGAAAGAGGAGAGAGAGAAACACCTTTTTATGCATGCTTAAAATTCCTCGGAATGGATGCTCATGTCCTGAATACGAACCGGTAAATCGCGCTCGACTATTTGAAAAGCCTTCTGGAGTACCGTTTCGCCGAAACTGCGGGAATTGGAAACTAGAACACCCCCGATGTGGGCAAAACTCAGGGAATCCTGGAGATCCACTTCGGCAACGCTCATGTTGAACCTGCGCTGGAGCTTATCCTTGAGGGAACGGATTATCCGCCGTTTTTCCTTTATGTTGTCCACTTCCGGAATTTCAAAAATAAACTGAATCATGGACACGATCATTGATACCTCAATACTACTGGTACAGAGTCTATTCTGCCGATTATTATACTGAATACATGTATGCCTTGCTAAGCCCTTATCCCCGCCTTCGCTCTTACAGTGTCCGGCAGAGAGTTCCGTTATTTCTTGCCCTTCTCGTGATCTCCCTTTGCCCGGCATTCATCACGGCCCAGGAGGTCGAAGTTACCGAAAAATACCCACTTCTGGAAGCCTCCGGTCCCGAAAAAGCGGAAAGTCCTGCTCTGGAGATGGACATTGAAGTCCTGAAGAAACGTATCACCGAAGAAGCGAAGACAGAACTGGCCAGTTTTCAGTTGGGAGATACCGACGTGGATCTCTTCATTTCAGGTTTCTGGAACAGTACCCTGCAGGCTAATTACGGCTTCTCCTATAACCGGGAATTCAATCAATTTTACGCCAAATCCGAAGATTCTCCGGTACTTTTTACACAGGAAGCGGATCTTACGCTCTCACTCTGGATACGGGAACGCTGGTTTTTAGAAGCCAGTTTTCAGGAAGACGGAAATACGCCCAATGTAAACACATACCGGGCAGGCTATCAGGGTATGGGGAACGAGCCGGTTCAGTATGTTGGTATCGGCAATACGGGTCTCGATTTTCCGCGCTTCCCCTATCTCGATCTGGGAGGAGACAACCCCTACGCATTCGGGCTTTACGGAAAATTCGGCGGCGGGGACATCAAATTCCACAGTCTCTTCCGTTACGACATGGGCGCCAGGGAGGAGCGGGTTTTTGTGGGAAACCGGGAGAGAAGCTACAGCTATACCGAACTTAAAAATCCTCTCCGTTACCGTTCCTTTGTCCTTCCCGATGACAATCTAGATCAGGCCCCCCAGGTCTACCTTGAAGATAAAAATGGCGGCCTATCGGATAACCAGGGCCGCCGCTGGAGACTGGCCCTGCCCGGTGAGTATGCCTCGGGAGCTGCGGCAGGCCTTGTAGAGCTGAGTACAAGCCCTGCAGGCATGGTTGCCGTCTCTTACAGCAGGAACGGTAACGGACAGCCCTGGAATCTTTCACTGGGGAGCTATACTGCTCCGGGGAGCGGTTTTCTGGCGGATGTACAGGACTGGTTCGGCCCGGATCACGATCTTGCCTCCTATCCCCAATGCGGAGACAGTTCGGGTCTCAAGCGGCCAGGGGATCTGCTCCTCAGTAATGGGGCGAGGGTTCTCGTGCTCCGGGAAGGCGGCGCTTTTTCCCCTTTTGAAAACCTCTCCCGCTATGAGGCCCCTTCCAGTGCCACTGCCAATGCGGAACTGGTAACCCTTTCCACCGGGGATCGTGTTCCGGGCTACAGGGTTCTCTCCCTGGATGATGCCTCGGTCGCCGCAACGCTTCCCTTCTATGCCCGTAGTGAAATCCGCAGAGGTATCTATGAACTTATCCGGGAGGAAACTGTAAGGGACAGAAGGAAACCGGAAGCCCGCTGGCCCATGGCGGATCGTTATGGAGAATTATATCTTCCCGGTTCCTGGAAGAATCCTGTGGATATGGGTATCCGCTTTACCAACTACAGTTCCGCAGGTTCCTATGCCATCGGGACGGATGTGGTACCCGGTTCCGTACAGGTTTTCCGGGGAGGCCTTGAGGATTCTTCCTCCGGCTTTGACGAAAATACTGGAACGGTGCGCCTCTCCAGCCCTGCGGGCTTCAACGAAGTTATCCGCATCCGCTACCTTAAAAAAACTGCCGGTTCGGATCTGGGAAGTCTGGTAGCAGGGCTCGGTGCCGTCTACGAAAATTCAGGTCCTTTAAGTGCAGGACTCGGCCTGGGGCTCCGCTGGAATGTACAGGCCATGCAGTTACCGGGAACCGCTCCACAGACCTTTTCCGAGGAAGGAGCAACCAATCCGGGAACCGTCGGTCTCGGCGCCGAAACTTCCTGGGAGACTGAAAATATGAAATCCCGTATCACTTTGGGTACAGGTTTTGAGCAGAATGATACATCGAGCCTCTACCGGATCGCGGGCATGGAGAGTTCGGAACTGACGATGAATCTTCCCGCGTCGGACAGTTTCGATTCCGAAGTACCGGGTTATATCATGGGAGGATTATACGGAGAACTCTCTTCCGCCAATCAGTGGAATCTTATCTACCAGAATTATCAGGAAAGTACTGCTCTGGGAACTACGATCCGTGAAATAGGCTGGGATGGAGCCAGAGAGGTAAGCGGAAAAACAGGGCCTTTCCCCGTGAGGGATCCCCTCCTTACCGATAAAACGGATGTTTTGGGCGCCGAATTCAGCCTGGGTTTCGGTAAGACCTGGGCCGGCTTTGAAGTTCCCCTGGGGGATGAAGGAACCATGCTGGAGGAAACCAAGGCAATAGAAGTGCCTTTCCGTTTTCATTCTTTTGGCGGAGATTATTCGGATTTCGCCCTTATTCTGCAGATCGGCATCCTTTCGGAAAAAGACAGCGCCTTTACGGAAAATCCGGCGCTGATCATGGAACGGCAGATCTACCCTTCCCCGCAGCCCAGCCCCAGGAATCCTGCCGCCTTCGGTTCTGAAGCCAGGATAGAAACAGTACAGCTCAATGATGAAGACCGGAGAAAACTCCGGGGAGCCACATATTTCCGGATCATAGCCCTCAAGCAGGGACTTTCCTCCATAGATGGAACAGTGCTTCTGGCTCCCCCGATCCTCCACGCATCTCCATTCAGGCCGGTTATTGTAAAAGACGGTGTCATTAAAAGCGCAAAGGACTCAATCGGGCAAAGTTCCGTTTCCGCCAGGGAGTGGCTCGACGAATCCCTTGGACTAAAGTACGGCGATATTATCGACCGGCTTCATCCTTCCGGAGATCAAAAGGTACTGCAAACCGGATGGGAACAGCTTGCAGGCAGAGAAAGCCCCGGAGTTGACGGAAGAACTGCCGGGATTCCCCTTTCCGAATACCGGGTCTTGAGCTTCTTCTTTAAGGCTCCCGCATTTTCAAACCAGATGCCGGCGCGTCTCCGTTTTTTGCTTGGCCGGGGGCCGGAATCCCTGGGCCGCGATCGGGAGACATATCTTGAGGGAACCGTACCCCTTTCGGCTTTTGTTCCCGGAGAGTGGAACAAGGTTGAAGTCCGGTATGCAGGACTCGGGCAGGGAATTTCCGTTGAAGGAAATGGTATTCCGGGCGCATCCTTTACCTACCGGCCTTCCCTGGAATCCCGTTCCGGGGAACTTGTCCCGGGAAAATCAGGATATACGGCCTTTTTTATTGATTCCGAAGGGCTGCGTGTTCCGGACGGCGGTTTTTCCCTGGATGAGATTATCCTGGAAGACTCCGCCCCTGCCTTCAGGCTCAATGGAGGTACTGCGTTTGAATGGAAACGTCCCGGTACTTTACTCCAGGCGGGAAAAACAATCATTTTTTCCGATCCCGTCTTCAATACTGCCCTTGAGACAGGACTGCGAGGGGATCCTTTTACCGCAGAATCGGTAAGTTCAGGCGGTGTAATCAGCCGTTCCAACGGAGAGCTAAAGGTACTCGGTACCGATATAAAGGGAAACTATGGGCTTACCTGGCAGGACAATAACCTGAACGGAGAAGGTTCCGACATATACTGGGATGCAGGACACGGCATCTCCCGGGCCTGGGGGCCCTTCTCCGCGGCGGAAAACTTTGGTCTTTCTCCCGAAGACGGAACTATGGAGCATAGTGCGGAACTTACACTCTCGCGGTTCCTGCGGAGCAGGGTGAACGCGGAGACAAACCTTGAAGAGGAAATACTGGAGAGGAACTGGGAAATTCAGACAAGCTGGACTTCTCCTCGTGTTTATATCCCCGCGCCGGCCCTGAATCTTAATGCAGGCTGGAAAGAGGATGAAAAAGGCGACTGGATTGAAAATTACGGCATGGCCTGGGTGGAAAGCTGGGGAAAAATGGTCCCCAATCTGGGAGGCGGAGCCAGGGAACGGAACATTCACGGCCTGGGCTCCCTGAGCCTCGGTACAAAACCGCTGGGTGTCAGCTTCTCCCTGGAAGGTATCAGCGATTTTATTGCACTCAGCAACAGTACAATTTCTACCAGCTCAAGCAGGCTGGATTTTCCCCTCAATCTGAATCCGGTAAATATTCTCTTCCGGGGTGAACGGAGTTTCAGCAGGAGCCTTGCCTTTTCCGGCGCCGATGCGTTGGATGACGGGGAACTCTATTGGAACAGCATCAACGACTCCCTTCCCCTCTGGCGGCTCTTTCCTTTCTACTCCCTGTGGAGCGATGATTCGAGAAGGGCCATGGAAGAAGGCCCGGGAAGCGCCCTCTTTTCTCCTCAAACCGATTATTCTTCCTTTGATGACAAGTACAGTATTCAGGGACAATTTCCCAACCACTACGATATCAAGGCTTTTTTTATTCCTTCCAGTGCGGGGATCAACATCGGCAGAGCCCTTGAAAAACGCATGGATACCAACAGGGATACCCTGAACTGGGGAGGAAACCTGGGATTTTCTGCGGTGAATATGTTCGGCGCCTTTGGGGTTTACCCCCTTGTCTCATTCTATGAGGGAGATGAGTATGCCCATGCCCTGGAACTTTCCGTGGCCCAGCCCCGAAGGGAAGACGGCGCCCATTTCCTTGAAGATGATTCTTTCCGCATACAGTCGAGTTTCGATGCGGCGTTTCACGGCTTTACCGGAGAAGAGTTGGCCTTAAGCAATACCGCCACGGCAAGCTTCAACGGCAGCGGATTTTCCATGGGGACAAGCCAGAACTGGCTTGAAAGCATGG
This sequence comes from Treponema sp., assembly GCA_031278095.1. Taxonomy (GTDB): domain Bacteria; phylum Spirochaetota; class Spirochaetia; order Treponematales; family Breznakiellaceae; genus JAIRNJ01. The sequence continues at coordinate 12,847 of JAITLC010000030.1, read as the reverse complement.
AAGTTTCATGGACCGTTCCCACAAAGAAGAGCCTGCTCAGCGTGTTTTACAATTTTGTTGCCGGCGCCGTAAGGACCCAGGGGTCCTGGCTTAAACTTTCGGAATTGCTGGATTCGGAGTATGAGCAATTCAGAAGAGAAAAGGCAGAACTGACGATTTCCCGTACCATAAACCAGAACGATTACCTGACATGGAACCTTATTCTGGGCCACGAATCGATTATCCGCATCCTGGGACGCCTTGATTTTTCAGTCTTTGCCGAACTCGACATAGTTCAGGACGAAACCGCCAAAACCCTTTCATTCCTGGGGACTATCGGTACTACTCTCAAGGTCTTCTTCTGATTCCGCTTCAGGCCGGACTTCGTCGCCGGCGGTTTCTGCTTCTGCGGCTTCTTTTTCGGCTTTGGCGGCGGCCTGTTCGGTTTCGGTGATGAGCGCAAGAATCTCATTCCGGTTGGCCTCGTTTATCCGCTCGTCTGCGGCCAGTTCCCGCAGGGCATCCATATCGGAATAGCCTTCGCCAATGGCGGCCCTGAGTTCCGTCAGCCCTTCGGGATTTTCCCCGTCTGCGACAAAAAAGAGTTTTGCAATGGTAAGCCGGAGATCGGAACGTTTCGGATCCGTGCTGTCCTGGGGAAGACTGTTGAGGGTTTCCCGGTACTGCTCTATTGCCCGGGCGAAGAAACCGGCCTCCTCCAGAACCTGACCATACTCGTAGCTCACCTCGGGATCGGCATTATTGGCCAGCCACTTGTCATAGTTATCCATGGCCTCCACCTTGTTCCGTTTCCGTTGGGTACGGGCCAGAAGAAGAAGGCTGTCCGCCGAATCCTTGAGGGCAAATTCATAGCGGGAGAGAATCTCCTCGGCTTCAGGATACTTTTTTGAGGCATAGAGAAGCAGCGCGTAGTTGTAACCATCGTCGGCGCTTTCGGGAACTATGACAAGGAGCTTCTTGTAGTGGGCCTCCGCCTTGTCAAATTCTTCATTTTTAAGCCTGGCAAAAGCCGCAGCTTTAAGCACCATCACATTTTGGGGATCTTTTTTTAGAATAGTCTCGAATTTCTTTGCGGCATCCTGGTAACGGCCCAATTCAAAATCAATACGCCCCAAATTGTATTCCGAAGCATTCTTGGTCTTGTCTACAAAACGCGCCCGGCTAAGCCATTTCTCCGCTTCCTCCCATTTTCCCAACTCGAAGTAGGCCATGCCGATACTGTAGTACTCTTCCGCCGAGGTTACACCCCGGGAAAGACAGCCCGAAACGGAAAACAGGACAAACATTATGAGCGGCAGAAAAAACAGCTTCATTTTCTATTATTGAGCACCGTGTCCTCAACCTCCCGGAGTTGGGCGCGGTAGAGGCCTGTGATATTGGTCCCGTAATCGGCGATAAGCTGGATGATGTTCCGGGGCTTTTCTTCCCCGTCCTGACCATTGATCCTGTCCCCCGCGTCCCCAAGCCCCGGCATGATATAGGCCGCCTCGTTCAAGACCGGATCCATCCAAACCGTATACACCTGGCAATTATCCAGGGCACGGACTACCCTCAAAGCCCCCTTCAATGCAGCGATCACATTGAAGAACTGTATGGACTTAGGCTTTATGCCTTCGCCGGCAAGGTACTTTACTACCGTTACAAGACTGCCGCCCGTGGCGTTCATGGGGTCGGCAAAGATAAGGTCTTTCCCGTCCAGAACCTTGAGATCGAAAAAAGACTTATCCAAATCCAGAATATACTCCATGTCGTTTTCATGCTTCTTTTCATCCCGCTTGATCCTAAAAAGGGCAAAAGGGGTCACATAGCCGTGGGAGGAATACTCCTGGATCTCCTTGCTCATGATCATCGAAGGCAGCAGGGCTCCCCGGAGCATGACGCACATCACCGTGTTTTCGATCATGCTGTCAACGTTGGTAATCTTGTGAACGGCGAAATTCTGTACCGGAGCGGTTACCGGAGTCTTTACTATGAGATAATTTTTGTTTACGCCGGGCTTTCCCCCATAGGCCAGCTTGAAGAGCATCTCATAGGATCTCTGGATGTAGTAGACAAATTCCTGGCTTTCGGTATTCACATCCCGAAGCTTGGCGATAACCTGGGAGGCTTCCGCATGGCTTTCCTGGGGCATGATGAAGGAATAGACCTTCAACCCCGGCTCCTGCCTGCAGATGTCCTGCATGAGAAGCCCCATCTCGTTGTAAAGCGCGATAAGCTTATCCTCTTCATCCCGGGTCTTCTGCCCAAAAGAACCGGCCGCAAGGATCCGGCATGAATCCATGGCCCTGGTATAGAGTCCATTCATCCGGAAAAGATAATCCCGGTCTCCGTCATTCAGGTAACCGTCGAGATCTTCGGCTTTGAGAATAACCTTGCTCATGAGGATGAGTATATTTTTATAGACGGTTTTTCGCAATATACCCGGCGGGGAGAAATTCTTTATTTTCAATTTTGAAGCCGGGACTGTGCAAAAACATCAGATTTTGGGACAAGCCCGGTTATTTTGTATTCTATTTTTTTTCAAAATACTTTATCATAGTTGTCAAATAACCTTGTAAGGGGGTTTTCTCCATGAGAATTACTACACGAGGCCGTTATGCGTTGCGGGCATCCTTAGCCCTTGCAAAAATGAGCAAAAACGGGGAACCTATCTCCATCAACACTCTCTCGGAGGAAGAAAATATCTCTTCCGTGTTTTTGGAACAAATCTTCTTTAAGCTCAGGAAGGCGGGCATTGTTTCATCAGTCCGGGGGCCCGGCGGCGGTTTCTGCTTCGCTCAGCCCTTGAATAAACTCACCGTCAAGGCCATCATGGATGCCGCCGGCGAGGATCTGGAGGTGAGTCCCTGTGAAAAACATGAGGAAGAATGTATCAGGGAGGCGGATTGTATGGCTCATCAGGTCTGGGTAGATGTTACCGCCCTTATGAATGACTATCTGCGGAGTCTCAGTCTGGCGGACATTCTGGCACGGGGTATGAAAAAACGGAGTAAGGTATTGGAACATGCCGCTTCCTAAGTTCTTTAACCAGCGCCCCGCCGGCGATAAAGAGGCCTATCGCAGGATAACCGATGCTTTCCGCAGATACCACAAGGGGGCCACGGTGGCGGATATAGTAGCCGCTACCGCCCTGCCCTTGGAGAAAGTCCGGGAATTGGCCCCGCTGGCTGCCGATGAATTTTCAGCCAGGCTTGAAGTAACCGAATCTTCGGAGATTCGTTATTCCTTTCCCCGCGGTTTTACCAGCCGTTACCGCGGTTTTGCCGTAAGTTTCAAACGTTTTACGGAAAAATTCCTGAACGGTTTCAAGATTGCCGCTTCTTTCCTGTTCAAGATCTGGATCATGTTCATGCTGGTGGGCTACTTTGCCTTTTTCATGCTCATTGCCCTTGCAAGTCTGGTACTCTCCGTTGCAGGTTCCTCCAATTCCTCAAGCCGTTCCCGGAATGGCGGCGGCCTCTACCTTGCCTCATCGATCTTCAACCTGATCATCCGGCTCTGGTTTTACTCGGAACTGACAAAAAGCGTTGATCGGGCTTTTTATGACGGTCGTTACCCGCAAAAACAGAAACCTAAAGGGAAACCCCTGCACAGAGCAATCTTCTCCTTTGTATTCGGGGATGGAAATCCCTCTGCAGGCCGGGAAGAACGGGAACAGAAAGCGGTCATTGCCTATATCCAGGCCAACCGGGGAGTGATCGGCCTGCCGGAATTCATGTTCCTCACCGGGGCAAAACCCGATAGGGCCGAAGAGGAGATCATGGCCTACTGTTCCCGTTACGGCGGCAGTCCCGAAGTAACCGAAGGCGGAACCATCGTGTACCGTTTTGACGAACTTCTTAAACGCCAGGATCTACGGGACAGATCCTTCAGCGGCAGCGTTCCCCTGCGGCCTCTGGGCATCTTCTCCGGCAACGAAAAGAAGATGAATACCGCCTTTAGCCTAATCAACGGAGTGAATCTCCTCTTTGGCGGTTACTTCTTCTGGAACGCGCTTAATACCGGGGCGATCCTTACCCAGGCCCAGCTCCATGCCTCCTCTTACCTTTACGGCTTCTCCTATGTGCTCCTCTCATCCTTTATCGCAGATCCCCTCCCCCTGCTTGCCTTTGTGCTCGGCCTTGTGCCCATGGCCTTTTCCTTCCTTTTCTGGCTCATTCCGGCTCTGCGCTATCTGGGACTCCGCAGGGACAATGAAGAGATAAAAATGGAAAATCTCCGCCGTCTGGCTTACGGCCGGATCTGGGAACAGGGCAAGGATATAAAAGAAAGCGACATTAAGGCGCCTTCCGCAGGGTGTAAACCCAAAAAATTCTCCAGGGCCAGGGAAAAAATCATGAAGGAGATGGGAACCTATTCCATACCCGAAATCAGCGCCGAAGGAAAGGAGGCGGCCTACAGCTTCCCGGGCCTGGCGCGGGAAAAGGAAGAACTGGAAAAATACCGTTCCTCACTGCCTGCCGGGACGCCGGATCTGGGAAAAACCATATTCGACACGGAGAATTAAGGGAAGAGAAACCGTTCCGTATTCTGCACGATGCTTTCAAATTCCGTAAAACAGGTTCTTGTTTCAGGCAGGGATCTGAGGAAATGTTCACCGTATCGTTTCTTGAGCAGCCTTCCGTCCAGTACCGCTATCACTCCCCGGTCACTGGAACGGCGCATGAGTCTGCCGAAACCCTGTTTGAACTTCATCACCGATTCGGGAAGGGAAAGTTCCATAAAAGCGTTTCCTCCGCATTTTTCTACGGCCTCCCGCCGGGCTTCAAATACCGGATCTTTTGGGGTTCTGAAGGGGAGGCGGCAGAGGATCACGAGACGCAGGGTATCCCCCGGCGCATCGACTCCTTCCCAGAAACTGTCGGTAGCAAAGAGAACGCTGGCCCGGTCTTCCAGAAAGGCAGCCAGTAAACGGGCCCGGTCGTCGTCTCCCTGTTTGAGACATCGGATACCTTGGCTCTGCAATTCCGGCTGAGCCGCATTGTAGGCGCTTTTAAGGGAAAGGTAGGAGGTAAAGAGAATCAAGGCCGAGCCTCCCGCAGCCAGGGCCAGGGAACGGGCCGCATGATCAACAAATTCCTGGTAGGAGGATTCGTCGGGCAGGGGTGCGTCGGTGGGAACCGCCAGAAGCACGCTTTTGGAATACGGAAAGGGTGAAGGGAAGATACCCATCATGGTTTCCCGTTCCGGGTTGAGGGCCGCGCCGTTTCTCCCTGCCCAGTAGTTAAAGGAACCTGAAACCGTGAGCGTGGCGGAAGTACAGATAATCGTCTTGTTTGGTCTGAAGAGGGCTTCGTCAAGACCGGGAGCCACATCTACCGGGGTTTCGCTGAATATCGTCCATGCGTCCGCTCCCGTTCCCTTCTTCTCTATCCAGAGCACCTCCTGTTCCCGTTCCCGGTATTCGACAAAGGCAAGACAGATACTTCCCACGGTCTCAAGACGTCTCAGTATGGATTTTGTCTCCCAGACAGCAGGATCGTCCTGACCATCTTCGTTTATGTTTTCCAGCATCTCCCTGATCCACGCTGCCAGAAGGTCTATCTTTTTACGGAGATCGATCAGGGGAGAGGCAAGAGAAAAGGCGTCCTCTTCGGCCCGTGGACAGAGACGGAATACACCCTCTTCCCCGCAGAGGGCCAGAGCAAGCTGATCCAGTGTATCCATGGCGTCCCGAATTCCTTCCATTGCCGTGACAGCCTCATCAAGAGGGGAACCTCCGCCCTGCGGGCTCGGTTGAGGAGCAAGAGGGGAACCTCCGCCCTGCGGGCTCGGTTGAGGAACCAATCTTTCGCCTCCCTTACCTCCGCATATATCCGCCAGTCTGAGAAGCAGACCGGAAGTTTTTGCCCTGCGTCTACGGTAAAGCCTTCCCAACTGCCTGGCCAGACCGAGACGGCTGAAAGATTTTGAAAAAAAATCCGTAGCCGCCCCTTCCATGGTGTGGGCCTCGTCAATAATCACCCGCCTGTAGGGCGGCAGTACCACTGTTGCATCGTAACCGGCCCCCTCATGCCTGGCGGCAAGATCTGCAAAGAGAAGATGATGATTCGCCACAATGAGTTTGGCGTCGGCAGCCTCCTTGCGCAGGGCAAGGACAAAACAGCGTTCCCTTTCGGGACAACGGAGGCCCATACATATATCCGCCTCCGAGCATACCCGTGACCAGATCCCCTCCTGGGGCAAAAAGGAAAGATCCGAACGGCTGCCTGATTTTGTAGTCTCCATCCAGGCCGCAATACGCCGTAACTCTTCATACTCTTCCTCATCAAGCAATGGCTCCATGAGGGCATCCGTCAAGCGGCGGCGACAGAGATAGTTGCCCCGGCCCTTCATCAGCACGGCCTTGACCTGTTTCCGTTCCGCCGGAGAAAGGGCGGACAAAACCAGGGGAATATCCTTATCGAAAAGCTGCTGCTGCAGGGTGATGGTGGCTGTAGAAACGACGATCCGCTCCCCGTTGTCCAGTGCATAGCGGACTGAGGGAAGAAGGTATGCAAAACTTTTGCCCACTCCGGTTCCCGCTTCCGCCACGACAACAGCATCGCCGTTAAAAGCCTTAACGATAAGTTTCATCAGATTTAACTGGGATTCCCGAATCTCGTAGGCTGGAAGTCTTTTTGCAACCGCTCCCCCCGGCTCCAACGCCCGGATGATCCTGCCGGTCTCCAGGGCCTTGTACTGCCACCGCCTGACAGGTTCGGCCACCACATAGACTTTTTCCACCGCGTTGTCGGTTATATAGGCCCCCAGCCCCGCCTCCCCCGCCCTGCCGGAAATGGCAAGATCATTATCGCTGGGAGTGAGAAATCCGGAAGGATGATTGTGGATAAACACGTCCGGAAGGGTATCCGTTTCTGCATTCTTAAGGAGAGCGGGAACGGAAGTTTCATTCCCCCGTGCAAGGATTTTTATCCGGCTTACCATCCCCCTTTCATCCAGCCATCCGGCGGCAAAGACCTCATTCCCTTCGGCATCTTCAATTGCCTCCCTAAGCCTTTCGATGCAATTCCTGCCAAACCGTTCCGCTGCCTGCATGCACAAACCGCCTCCTGGCGGCGTATATAACCGGGACCGTTCCGAAAAACCTGAGTTTTTGAACAAGCTCAACCATCTTTCTTAAACTCACGACCCTAAGGGACGCATACACAAGCCGCTTCCCGGCGGCGCCGTACTATCAACTTCCTTACGCTCGCGGTCCAAGGGACACGTGTACTTGAAGAATACAATGGAAGGGCCTCAAGGGTGAAGCAGCTTCGCATTCTTCCCGTTCCATTGACATGAAAACCAGTCCCGCATATAGTTTAATGATACCGTGAGAGACTAGCTCATCTGGATAGAGCGTCAGCCTCCGGAGCTGAAGGTGGTGGGTTCGAGTCCCGCGTCTCTCAAAAGGCACTAAAAGCAAATACTGTTCCACATATCCCGTGTATGGCTGCAATGACTCTATCCGGACGGGACTCGAAGCTTTTTTGCGGCCCGGAAGAGGCGGAAGCCTCTGCAGGGTAAACCCGCAGGATGCGGGTTTAGCAGAAAAGCCGGCCCGGAGAGAGGCAACAGGAAGCTGCCGACCGGAGGGGAGTCCCGCGTCTCTCAAAAGGCACTAAAAGCAAATACTGTTCCACATATCCCGTGTATGGCTGCAATGACCCTATCCGGACGGGACTGCCGTATCCGGTCAGCCTAAATACTGCTTAAAAACGTCCGTTGCTGCCGGATTGATTCTTTTAGTTAGACTCTAGTTATGTCTTCGGAAAGCCGGTTTATCAGTTCCTCTTCACTCCTCCCTTCCGGACCGGCAAATTTTACCATTTTTTGACGGAGCCCTCATAATATCCTTACAAGGGCTTTGTTATTTTATAGTCAAATATGAGTACCATTAGACTAAAAAATATCCAAAAATCCTTTGATACTGAATTGGTTATTCCTAATCTGAATTTGACCATCGATACCGGTTCTTTTACCGTGCTGGTCGGACCTTCGGGATGCGGAAAATCAACTACCCTGCGGATGATCTCGGGACTGGAGAAACCCAGCGCCGGAGATATTTTTATTGATGACGACAACGTGGTGGATACGGTCCCGGGCAAACGGGGAATCGCTATGGTGTTTCAGAACTATGCTCTATATCCCACAATGAACGTCCGGGACAACATCGAATTCGGCCTTAAAAATAAAAAGGTTCCCCGGGAAGACAGGGAGCGGCTCATCAAAGAAGTCTGCGAAATCGTGGAACTTACCCCCTACCTGGAACGCCGGCCCTCCGCTCTTTCGGGGGGGCAGCGGCAGCGGGTGGCCCTGGCCCGGGCTATGGTCAAAAAGCCCAGGGTTTTCCTTATGGACGAACCACTCTCAAACCTGGACGCCAAGTTGAGGGCCCAGATGCGGGTGGAATTGATTGAACTTCACAAGCGCCTGGGTTCCACTTTTGTCTATGTGACCCATGATCAGATAGAAGCTATGTCTATGGGGGACAACATCGTCCTTATGGACAAGGGGATTATTATGCAGTGTTCTTCTCCCAGAGATATCTACCATAATCCCCGGAATGTGTTTACCGCCCAGTTTATCGGCACGCCTCCCATGAACATCCTGCCATCCCTGGTACCGGATGTTCAGATTGGTTTCAGGCCGGAAAAAACGGCGCTGCTACCGCTTGAAAATTCCGGACTGCGGCTCAGGGGAAACATTCTTACCAGGGAACAGCTCGGCGCCGAAATGAACTATTCCGTCAACACCTCCTACGGAAAAGTCATGGTAAAATCCGAAGAGAATGTGGAAGGTCCCGGCTGTGTGCTGAGCATAAAGACGGAACACCTCTTTGCCTTTGACAGTCAGGGACAGCGGATCGAAATGAGGGCCGGTATTCTTGACCGGCTTACGACCCTACCGGGAGAAGGCTGAGCATGGCAGGCGCAAAACCGGGGAAAACCTTTCTGAGTATGCGGCTGCAGGAAAATCTCAAGGCCTATATTCTTATCGCCCCGGCGATTTTCCTGCTTTCGGTTTTTATCATATATCCCATCTTTTATCTTTTCCATTCCAGCTTGTTTGACGGGAGCCTTCTCAGCAAAAAACGGAATTTTATCGGCCTTGAAAATTTCCGTTTCCTCCTTTTTGAATACGCGGATTTCCGCCTGGTCTTAACCAATACCATTGTGTACAGCATCGGCCTGGTAAGCATACTCGTGGTTCTGTCCACCCTTTTTGCCCTGTGGGTAAACGTAAAAATCCAGAAACGACTCAACTCCCTCACCCTGGCCGCGGCGTTTACCCCCCATATCATTTCGCTGGTATCGGTATCTATGGTATTCCTCTGGCTTATGGACCCGCAGATCGGCGTAATCAACAGCATCATCCGGCTTTTCGGCCTGCGGCCCTTTCCCTTTCTCGGCAGCAGCAAAACGGCCCTGGCCTCGCTGGTCATGATGATGGCCTGGAAAAGTTTCGGCTACTATTCTCTGCTTATTCTGGCAGCCCTCCAGGGGGTTCCCAGGGATATTTACGAAGCCGCCGAGCTTGACGACACCCCCCGGATTAAGACGTTTTTCCGTATCACCCTGCCGATGATCTCCCCTACCCTCTTCTTCATCATCATCGTGGCCACCATCGGAGCCTTCCAGGTTTTTGAAACCATCAACCTGATGACCCAGGGCGGCCCGGTCAATTCGACCAATACCCTGGTGTTTCTTATTTACTCCGACGCTTTCAAATATCTTAAACTCGGGCTCGCTTCCGCGGAGGGGGTGGTGCTTTTCTTCTTTGTCGCCATATTAACCGCCCTGTATTTTATGTTCCTGGGCAAAAAAGTTCATTATCAATGAGGACGTGCATGAATACCAAAAAAAGCCGGTTCAGACCCGGCGCTGTCGTCAAGGCCGCTTTATGGGGTTTCAATGTTTTTGCCAGGGTTCTGGTAATCGTCATTATCGCCTATCCCTTTGCCTGGATGATACTGACCGCCTTTAAGCCCTACGAAGAAACGGTTGTCTATCCTCCCACATTCTTTCCCAAGAGCTGGGTATTGGACGGCCTCATCAGCACCTTCAAGCTGATAAGCGTAGGGCTCTTTTTGAAGAATTCCCTGGTGATAAGCTGTTCGATTCTGGTGTTTCAATTCTTGATCATCATCCCCGCGGCCTATGCCTTTGCCCGGTGCAGCTTTTATTTCAAGAATTTTTTGTTCGGTATTGTGCTCCTGGGTTTCATGATCCCCCAGCAGCTTACCTTTATTCCGGTGTACCTTTTATTCAGCAGGCTGGGGATACTGCAAAGTTACCTGCCCCTGGTCCTGCCCTTTGCGGCCAACGCCTTCGGCATCTTCCTCCTGCGGCAGTATTTTATGCAGATCCCCGAAGATATCATCGAAGCCGCCAGGCTGGATGACGCGGGGGAATTAAAGATCATCCTCAAGATCATGATCCCCGTGGCGAAGACCGCCATATTTACCATCGGACTGCTCAGTTTCATATCAAGCTGGAATTCCTACTTCTGGCCCCTGATCATGACCACCAGGGAAACCTTCCGTCCCCTGCCTATCGGCGTTGCCATGCTGACCAGCGCGGAAAACGGACACGCCTGGCACATCATGATGGCGGGCAACCTGTTCCTGGTGGTTCCCATCCTGACGGTGTACCTTATCGCCAACAAACAGATCCGAAAGGCTTTTGCCTATTCGGGCATAAAATAAGGAAAGCCTCATGAGTCAAAAACTATTCGTTCTTTCAATAGATTCCCTTTTTGACGAGGATATGCCTTTTTTCAACGGCCTGCCCAATTTCGGTACATTTCTTAAAAAGGCAAGTTTTGTACGGGGAGGCATGAGATCGGTCTACCCTACCCTGACGTATCCGGTTCATGCCTCCATCATCACCGGTGTCTATCCAGAATCTCACGGCGTCTTCCACAATGAAATACTGGATCCGGGGAATCCCGGTCCCGATTGGCACTGGTATCGCCGGGATCTGCGGGCGGAGACCGTCATCGACGCGGCAAAAAAGGCCGGGTATTCCACCTGTTGCGTGGGCTGGCCGGTCATGGGAGGCTGTCCGAACACCGATTACCTGGTACCGGAGATCTGGACCAGAACGGAAGCCGAGGATCCCCGGAACCTGCTTTTCCGCTGGGGTTCCACCGGTGTAAAAGACATTATCGGGCGGCACTATCACAAGATGCGGACCAATCATCAGCCCTATTTTGATTTTATGATGGTAGGCTGCGCGGTAGATATAATCCGAAAATTCAGGCCTGATGTTACCTTTATGCACCTGGCCCATCTGGATCATGCCCGCCATGAAAACGGCCTCTTTGGTCCTATGGTAGAGCAGGCGCTTGTGCTCAACGACGATTTTCTCGGCCGCCTCATGGAGGCCGCCTTCGACGCGGGAACCCGGGAGGAAACCAACTTTGTGGTGTTAAGCGATCACGGTCATCTTCCGGTGAAACGGCTCTTTAATCCCAATGTACTTTTGGCGGAGAAGGGGCTGATCACGGCTGATCCTTCCGGCGCGGTGCGGGACTGGAAGGCTTGGTGCGCGTCCGCGGCGCTTTCCTGTCAGGTTGTTATGAAGGATCCTTTTGACGAAGAAACCCGCCGGGTTCTGGAGGATCTTCTCTACGGAATGCGCAGCAGGCAGGAATATGGGGTGGAAAGTGTCTTTACCAAAGAGGAGGCTCAAAACGAGTGGCGCCTTACCGGCAATTTTGAATATGTCCTGGAAGGCGGACGGGCCGTTTCTTTCGGCAATGCCTGCACGGGGCCGGTTTTAGTAAAGCCCGATAATTCGGATTATAAATTCGCTCAGGCTTCTCATGGGCATCTTCCCCACAAGGGAGCCCAGCCGGTCTTTATGATGACCGGGCCGGCTGTCAGGGAAAACGCGGTTATCCCCCGGCAGCGAATCATCGACGAGGCTCCCACCTTCGCCCGTATTTTAGGGTTTACCCTGCCCCAGGCCAAAGGCCGGGTGCTGGAGGAACTCTTAAAATAAATTTTTTACGATTAGGAGGTTTTTATGAAAAGGACATTCATGCTTTTGGCGGTCCTTGTGACGGCGGCGGCTCTCTTTGCCGGAGGGGAAAAGGATGCGTCCGGCGGAGCCGGAGGTGTAACGGAAGTGGTTTTCTGGTCTGCCATGAGCGGTATCAACGGTGAAGCAGTACAGAAAATCGTTGATGACTACAATGCCGGCCAGAACAAGGTTCATGTAACCGCCACATTCCAGGGCTCGTACTACGACATGATCGCCAAGGTTACCGCCGCGGTAGCCGGCGGCGAGACACCGCATCTGGCCATGATCGAAATGGCGTCGATCAAAATGCTCGCGGATTACGGTATACTGACGGACATGACCGGGCTGGCAAAGAACGCGGGATTGGATACCAAGGCCTTTTATTCCGGACTCATGAGCAGCTGCGATTGGGGAGAAGGCCTGTACGCCATACCCTTTAACCGCAGCACCCCCATGTTCTACTACAACAAGGACATGTTCAAAGAGGCCGGCCTCGATCCGAACGCGGGGCCCGGGAACTGGACCGAACTCAGGGAATTTGCCCGGAAACTCTCCATCAAGGATAAACGCTGGGGTTATGAACAGCCCATCGACGCCTGGTTCTACGAAGCCTTTCTTATGCAGTCGGGGGCGCAGATCCTGAACGCCGATCATACAGACATCGGCTACAACAATGAAGCGGGCACCAAACCTCTGGCCCTCTGGAAGGCCATGATTGCCGAAGGCAGTATGAAGGCTCCTCCGGGAAAAGAGTACAATTCCTGGGAAGCGGCGCGGTCGGACTTTGCCGCGGGGATCACCGGAATGATCATGTCAAGCGCCGGAGACCTTGGCGC